>NZ_JAPSHV010000148.1 GCF_031179385.1 Arthrobacter sp.
TTTGGGCACCACCATCGTCGTCTGGGTATCTGCGCTTGCGGTGGGGCTCGTGATCCTATGGCTTCTTGCCCTGGCGATCCGCAAGCCGAAGCCTCGCCGGCCCTGACTCAGGACGCCGCCGGTGTCACCAGTCAGACTCCACGACTGTATGCACAGTGGACGTCACCGGGACTTTCAGCCCGAGATCACGACAAACATCGAGGGCGATTCTGAGGTCCTTGTTCCAGGGTCGCTGGTCAGCGGGCACACCCGCGCGGTCGTACTCGCTGCTCAGGGCATCAAAAAAGCCCCAGTTTCGCACAGCCCAACTATCGGCTAACCCGCGCTCAAAGACACGCAGCGCCTGTTGGCGCTCCACCCCCAGCGCGGCGGTGACCGACAGAGCTTCGAGCAGCGCGGCCTGCGAGGAGAACGTCAGGATCTGGTTGGCAACCTTGACGGCCTGGCCAGCGCCCACAGGTCCCAGGCGTTCCGCCTCATTGCCGAGACAACGAAGAACCGCCGCGCAGTCGGAGCTGAGCTCATCATCACTTCCGATCATTAGCGCCAGGCGGCCTTCCAGGGCTGCGTCGGCACCCCCGCTAACGGGGGCGTCGACCAGGACTAGGCCCCGGACGGCGCATTCCTGTGCGATTTCCCTGACTGCGGCCGGCCCGATCGTGCTGTGGAGCAGAACCGCTGTCCCGGGCGCTGCCCGTGACGCGAGGCCCGTCGGCCCGAGTAGTACTGAACGAACCTGATCTGCGTCCGAGACCACCACGCACACCACCGGAGGAGTGATTGCGCCAGCGGACTCAAGCGGCTGGATGCCGTGGGTAGCCACGGCATCCAGCGCTTGCTTGTTCACGTCGGAAACCAAGACTTCGAATCCCGAGGTAGCGAGCCGGCGCGCCATTGCGGCGCCCAGGTTACCCACACCGATGACCCCAACCCGCGTTGCATTCATGCCGCGGCGGTCCTGAACTTCCGCAGTTGCAGAGCCGAGTAGACGGTCAGCGCCGACATCACCAACGCCAGCGGCGGGAACCAGAACATTGCGGCAATCGTGAGGGCCAGACCGGCCCCTGCAATGATGCGCCAGTTGCGACGCGTCCGTACCTCATCCTCGGTGAGCCTGGCCGCGGCAGTCCTGCTGCGGAAGCCGCGCGATCCGCCCGTCGTCGAGCTTGCCTTCCGCATTGAGAAGGCAAGGTTGGCAAGGGCAAGCGCGGCAAACACGGCCGCCCAGACATACTCTCCGTCAGAGAAGCGCCAGAGAGAGATGAGGGCAAAGCAGGCTGCCGCAATTGCACTACCTGGGGACATGGTGGTTCCTGTCTGTCACAGCTGTTGGCAATAGTCCGGCGGGGCGAGTCATGCGAAAAGCAGCTCCCATGTCGAGATTACGCCCAGGAACGTCAACAGGATGCCCGACCCGACAACCCACCACTGGCCAGGCTTGGAAAGGCGCAGTTGCTTCGGTAGTACCTTGTGCTCGGTCCACACGATCGCGAGGCAGAAAATGCCGGACGTGAGCAGGCCGCCAAGGATGGACGCAGGCGTCACAATGATCACCAGTTGTCCTACCGTCCAGACAAGCAGCAGGCTCGCCACGAGAATGTAGGCATACATCCAGGGGCGCATCATTCGTTGGCCTCCCCGCCGGATCCTCGCCGAGATCGGTGCGAGGGTCTCGAACGCCGTGTAGGAGTAAAGCTCCCAGAAGGCGTACAGCGAGCCGAAGAAGGCGAAGAATACCGCGACGTAGTAGAGGTATTCGAAGGTCGGGTGCACCGCCGTGAGGAATTGCGCCTGATAATCGAGGGTCTCATTGCCGGTCGGGACTAGCTGTTCAGTGAACAGCAGCGCAGCACCATTGAGCATGAACATCGTGGCGAAGACACCGATGGCAATGAAGGACAGCACCGTATCGCCCAGGGGCGCCCGGCTCCACGCCTTGGCGCGTTCAACCTGTTCCGGGTCGGTGGACAGCGGCAACTGCTGACCGCGGCCAACTGAGACGAGCCGCTCGGAAAGGCCTACCTGGTCCTTGTGCCCCAGCATGCCCCACTTCTTCTCACGCATCATGCCGGCGTATCCGATGTAGTCGTAGGTGCCGCCGCCCACAGCTCCCAGGTAGGTCGCAACTTCAAGCAGGACGGAGCGCTCCGCGATTTCCGGGTAGGCGTCGGCAACCCAGGAGCCGTACTCGGGGATGTTCGGAATCACGCCGCCCAGGGCAGCCAGCCAGTCCGGCTGAAGAACGAAGACGCTGACCGCAATGGCAACCAGCATGAAGCCGACGATGACGGTCTGCGCTTTCTCCAGTTTGCTGTAACCGCCGACCCACGAAAGGATGCCGGAAATCACGATGAGGGCGGTCGCCCACCAGGCACCCGCACCGAACGTCAGCCCCGCCATGAGATCGCCGAGGCCGATAGCGAGGCCACCCACCCAAGACGGAATCGCAGCGATGGAAACAATGCCCATGAGTAGCGTGAACCAGCCGCGGGGGCCGCGGAAAAGCGTGGTCCAGCGGGACATCGGGTGTTCGCCGGTGACCACCACATAGCGGTTCATCGAATAGGCCAACGCTGCCTTAGCGACTGCCGAAACGATGAAGGCCCAGATCAGCGCGTAGGCAAACAGGGCGCCGCCACGGGAGGCGAACACCATCTCGCCACTGCCGATATTGGCTGAGGCAACGATCGCGCCGGGGCCCAGGACGGAAAGCGCAGCTGTCAGAGTCAGTCTCTTGCGCAGCTGAGCGGGTGGATCGGGATACGTAAGGTCACGACTTTCGTCGAGCACCTCTGACGCGGACGGTTGATAGGTCATGTCACTCCTTTGTGATGGATAGTCGCGGCGGCGGTTACGCCTGCGCGGCCAGCTTCTCTAGTTGGTGGATCTTTTCGACGCGACGTCGGCAATCCGAGTCGGTGCTGAACTCTGCTTTCAGGAATTCTTCAAGAACCTGCTCGACGACGACGGGCCCGACCAGCCACGCACCCATGCAGATCACATTGACGTCGTCATGTTCGACGCCCTGACGGGCTGAGTAGGTGTCGTGGGCGGTCATCGCTCGGATCCCAGGGATCTTGTTCGCTGCAATGCTGGCGCCAACGCCCGTTCCGCAGACAAGGACTCCGCGGTCGGCCTCTCCCGAGAGCACCAGACGTGTGACGTTCTGGGTGATATCCGGGAAATCGACGGGTTCGCTGCTCGGGGCACCGACGTCGGTCACCGTATGACCGAGCTTCTCCAGCGTCTTCCGGGCGTGATCCTTCAGAAGGAATCCGGCATGGTCGTTTCCTAGGGCAATACGCATGAATCTGACTTCCTGTTCGGTAACTGCTGGGCGATTGTGAAGGCTAGGGCTGAGGAAAGTGGTCGCTGATCTGGGAGCG
Organism: Arthrobacter sp.; assembly: GCF_031179385.1. Taxonomy (GTDB): domain Bacteria; phylum Actinomycetota; class Actinomycetes; order Actinomycetales; family Micrococcaceae; genus Arthrobacter_D. Next base: position 3,387 of record NZ_JAPSHV010000148.1, read on the forward strand.
TGTGGGGATCCCCGGCTGAGCACCCCGACGGGTCACTGCAAACGCGCCCGCCTGAATTGCCAGTTCGACGGCGCTGCGCATGTCTTTCCCCTCGTGCAGGGCCGCAGCGAGATAGCCGGTGAAGGTGTCACCGGCGCCAGTGGTGTCCACGGCGTTGACCCGGGGAGCCGCGATGCGGTCAGCTTCGGACCCGGAGGTGAAGGCCGCCCCCTCTGCGCCGAGCGTGACGACGACGAACAGGCTCCGCTTCCTGGCGATTGCCGCCGCCGTGGCTACGGCGTCCGCGGGGACCACAACGCCCTCGCCCTCACCGACCGTCAGGCACTCCTGCTCGTTGACCACCAGGACATCGACGAAGTCCAGGAGTCGCCCGAGATGCTGGGCCGGCGCAGCATTGAGGATCACCCGGGCGCCAACGTGATTCGCTGATCGTGCTGCGGCTTCCACATGGTCAAGCGGGATTTCAAGCTGCATGAGCAGGGTGTCCTGCTGCGTCAAGGAAGCAACAGCGCTCTCGGTGACCGTCATGTCCAGGTTGTGATTGGCACCGGACACCACAGTGATGGTGTTTTCACCGTCGTCCTGGACCGAAATAATCGCCCGGCCGGTGTGCTTATCGGTGATGCGCTGAACACCGGCGGTGTCGATGTTGTCCTGGGCAAGAGAGGCGAGCAGGAAATCTCCGTCACTATCTGCTCCCACCGCGCCGATCATGCGGGCGCTGGTGCCGGCGCGTGCGACGGCGACGGCCTGGTTCGCTCCCTTCCCGCCGGCATGTGAGTCACTCGATTCGGCGAGAACAGTCTCTCCGGGGGCGGGGAAGTGGGGCACCTCCGTTACATGGTCGACGTTCAGGCTGCCGAGAATTGTGACCTGCCGACCCTGGTTCCGGCGCGCCGTGCCGGTCTGCCGCGGCCGCCGTCGGGTGCTGCCGCGGGCAATCAGTTCGACGTCCAGTTCGTGCCGGGAACCCGCAATGCCGTCGTCGTCCGATTCGATGAGCAGTTCAGCGGCACGCTGCCCCAACACCTCGATCTGCTGGTGCACTGTGGTGAGGCCGGGGCGGACGTATTCGGCGAGGTGGATGTCATCGAACCCGACGACGCTGACGTCGTCGGGCACTGACATTCCGGCCGAGTCGAGCGCCTGCATCGCACCGATGGCCATAAGGTCGTTTGCCGCAAACACCGCAGTGAAGTGGACGCGTCGCGCCAGCAGCGAGGTCATTGCGCGCCGGCCGGAGGCCTCTGTGAAATCTCCAGTGACGCTGAGGCGGGAATCAGGTGCAAGTCCTGCTTCGAGCATGGCCAGATTGAAGCCGCGCGAGCGCTGTTCCGCGACGTCCAGGTCTTCGGGGCCCCCGATGAACGCGATGTCTTCGTGGCCGAGGGCAATCAGATGCTCTGTGGCAATCTGGCCGCCTCGTTTCTGGTCGCTCCCGACAATCGCGGCTCCCGGCACGTCGTTCAGCCGGTCGACGACGACGACCTTCAGACCTTCCAGTTGTTCAATCAGTTGCTCGTCGAGGAGATGTCCTCCGACGATGCCGATGCCGTCGACGTTGCGGCGCCGCATCTGACCGACCAGTAGCGAGGTGGTGTCTTTGTCGTCATTGGTCTGGCCAAGCAGCAGCACATGGTTGTTCCGGTTGGCGACCGCCTGGGCGCCCTTGATCAGCTCGGGGTAGAAGGGGTTGGTGATGTCAGGAACGAGCAGTGCAATGGTGGAGGAAGTGCCGCCGCGAAGCTGGCGCGCCAGTTCGTTTGGTTCGTAGCCCAATTGGGCCGCAATTTCGATGGTGCGTTGGCGGGTGCTCTCGCTGACACGTCCGCGCCCTGACAGCGCACGCGAGGCTGTTGTTATAGAGATGCCTGCGGCTTCCGCCACTTCTTTGATGGTCACTCTGACTCCGTCGTCGTTCCGGCTGCTTCAGCGAATCTAATCGTGCGCAATCGTTAACGCAATAGTTGTGCCCAAGTTGTTCGGACTGTTTCGCTGCTTCTATGACGAGTT
>NZ_JAPSHV010000149.1 GCF_031179385.1 Arthrobacter sp.
GAGGCACCGTAGGTCACCGAGACGTAGTCGGGGCTGGTCTGCTCAAGCTCGCGGATGGTGCGCCAGAGCGTTTCGGCCGCACTGGTGCTGCGCGGTGGGAAGAGTTCATAGGACAGGGCGGGATACGGCTCGGGAGCCGGCGGACCCACAGTATGGACAGACTTTGCTGGTGACATTCGTCATCCTCGGTCGTTAGGACATCCGGCTGCCGCCCCGCACAAAAGATGCGCAAAAGCAGAACCGGAATGAAATAAGGAAAGGAAGCAGGACAGAATCCCGATCACCGCGCGGCCGCGCGGCAGGGAACTCCTGCGAAACAAATGTCAGGCCCACATGGGGGCACCCACACTCCCAACTTTGGGAGTCGCTGACCCGTTACGGAAGTAACTTGTCCTGAACGTTACGGCACGGCCGCGCGGGCCTTCAAGAATTGTTGCGACACCCCCGACACATTTCGTGGAGCAGTCCTCCACGGAGCACTCACGGGGCTCTCATAAACGGTTGCCATACTGAAGAAATGCGACGCCTGCTGACCCATTCCGGTGACCTGCGGGAGCGTACCCGGCACCTCATCATGCACGAGCGCCTTCTGTTGGCCATCAAGACCGCTCTGGCGGCGGCGGTTGCATGGTGGCTGGCTGTGCGGGTCCCCGGAGTTGCCGCGCAATATCCCTACTACGCTCCGCTCGGTGCGGTGGCGACGATGTACCCCACCATCGCCGGATCAGCGCGGCAGGGTATGGAGACCCTCCTGGGCTTGGCCGTGGGGTTTGCGCTGGCGCTTCCGATCATCTTCATGGGGAGTGTTTCCGTGCTTTCCCTCGCGATGGTCGTCGGTGTGGGCGTACTCGTTGCCGGCATCCCTCGATTCGGTGCAGGCAGAGACTGGATTCCAATGGCCGCCATCTTTGTACTGCTGGTCGGGGGCAACGATCCGGAAGAATACTCCTTCAGCTACCTCCTTCAAATGCTTGTCGGCGTGGTCGTCGGGCTGGTGGTGAACCTGCTGATTTTCCCGCCGCTTCACCTTGACGGCGCGGTACGCGGTCTCCGGGACTTCCGGGCGCTGCTGGCCCGTCAGCTCTCCGACATGGCCAAGGCCATCACGGAATCCTGGCCGCCTGAGCACGAGGAATGGGCCGAACGCGAGGGTCGGTTGACCGATCTGGGCCAGGAGGTCCGTTCCGCGGTGCAGTTGGCGGACAGCAGCAGGCGCGGAAACCCACGACGACGGCGCTATAAACGCGATCTCGCCGCGGACTACCAGCGGCTTCAGGCGATGGAACGGATCGCCTTTCACGTTCAGGACATGACTGAGGTCCTTGCGGGGGTCATCTGGCGCACCCCCGAATCCACTCCCCTGCCACCGGCACTGGTTCAGCCCCTTGCCGATGCCATTGCCCGGACTGCAGAGGCTCTGGATGAGTGGGACCCGGAAGGTTCCACCATGACGCGCGCTGAAGATGCCGTGGAGCACCTGATGCAGCAAATCTCCTCCGGAGCCGCTGCCGAGGAGCGAATCCAGGCAACAGCGGCGCTGGGTATGGACCTGCGGCGGATCCTGCTGACCGTGCGTGCCGAATCCGAGTCACCCTATGACGGGGCAGTACCGGACGTCGGGAAACGAGGGAGCTAGACCTCGTCCTCCGGGTCGATACGGGCCGCACTGTCGATGATTCCCATCCGGCTCAGCTGATCCGACATGCCGGCACCGTCGCCAGCGTAAATCCACGGAATGCCCGGCGTGGACCCCGCAAGGTTGGCCTTCGATCGTCCACCCGCGAGTACGGCTTCGCTTGTGGAGAGCTGCCGTATGGCGATCGCCCGGACATTGTCCGGGTGGTTTCGCGCAAACTCCGCATAGATAGCCTCATCATGCTGTCCGTCGTCACCGATCAGCAGCCACTTGACCGAGGGGAACTCCTCAGCGAGCCGCTCCAGTGAGGACCGCTTGTGTTCCTGTCCGCTACGAAACCAGCGGTCGCGGGTAGGGCCCCAGTCGGTAAGGAGTTTTGGTCCGGCGGGGTACAGGTTCCTTGAGAGGAACCGGGTCAGGGCGGGCGCTACGTTCCAGGCGCCCGTTGAGAGGTACAGCACGGGGGCGGCCGGATGCTTCCGGACAATCCGTTCCATCAGGACGGACATCCCGGGAGTGGGAGTACGCGCATGCTCATCAAGCACGAAGGTGTTCCAGGCCGCCAGAAACGGACGCGGCAGAGCGGTCACCATGACGGTATCGTCTATGTCGGATACGACGCCGAACGTTACGTCGTTCTCGACGACCCGCACGGGAGCGTCAGCCACGACTGAGTCCCCGGACTTGATGCGGACGGTATGCCAGCCCGGTGCGAGCGAGGCATCGATGTGGACGTCTATGACGCCGCCCCTGTCCGCATGGACGACGGCGGTGGTTCCGTTGACCTCAAGCGTCACTTCCGCATTGCGCACCGGTGCGCTGACGAAGTTCCGCCATCCACGGAGCCCTTCCTTGATGGGCTTCATGGTCTCCTTGCCCTCAAGCGGCTGGAGATCACGTGGGTTGGAGAGAACCACGCGACCGAGAACACGGATCCAGGTGGTGGTCCCGTAACCCGTGTACGGAATGATGGTCTCGACGCGGCCACGCTTCTCCGCGATACGGGTCTGCAATGAGTGCCACGTATCGCCGATCATCAGACCGAGGTGGGTCCGTTCCCTGATCTCCGCCCCAGGTGGGGGCAGCGGTATGGGTGTGGACTGTCCGCTCGCGGATGATGCCGGGTCTTCAGGACGCCTATCGGCTCCTCCCGCGTGGGCTTCGTCAGATGGTGCCTGCTCGAATGGTGCCTGGTCGGTTGCCATGGCTCCAGTCTTGCATGATCAAACCGCGTTGCCACAGGGAAGCGCGCGTCGCTCTGCTGCTCAACCAGGTTGGGCCGCTTAGACCATCGCTTCCTCGCGCTGCTCGGAAGCCTTCCAGATGGTCACCGTCCTGTGCCCGGGGTTGAGGAAGGTGTGGTTCTCGGAAGTGACTGATTCGGCTGTCCTGGTCTCGACTACCCACGTCCGCTGACACTGACGGCACCGCATTAGTCCAGTCATGATGCACTTGCTCCGTTCGTGCTTTTGGTTGTCCGGTCCCAGTGTGGACCTACTTGTTCCAAGCTTCAAGGGTTTTCATCGATCGAATGGATATATTTTTTGAGGACTGGGTGAGGTTCGATGGCGCGGCGTCGTCGTCGTTCCGGTACTGCACCATGGGAGGATCTGAGAGTGGCCGAACGACTGATGCTCCTCGATACACCGTCCCTGTACTTCCGCGCTTTTTATGGGTTGCCGGACAGCCTCAAGGCAGCCAACGGGATGCCGGTGAACGCCGCTCGAGGGTTGCTTGACATGATCGCCCGCCTGGTGACTGATTATGAGCCGACACACTTGGTCGCCTGCTGGGATGATGACTGGCGTCCCCAGTGGCGCGTAGAGCTCATTCCCAGTTACAAGGAGCACCGGGTTGCCCGGAAGGTTCCGGACGGTCCGGACATCGAGGAGACGCCGGAGGGCCTGGTAGCCCAGCTCCCGCTGATCCGCGAAACCCTCGCCGCGCTTGGTCTGCCGATCATCGGAGCGGCAAGGCACGAAGCCGACGATGTCATCGGCAGCCTCGCCAGCCAAGCCACTATGCCGGTGGACATTGTCACCGGTGACCGGGACCTGTTCCAGCTTGTCGACGACGCCAGCGGCGTGCGGGTGCTCTACACCGCCCGGGGAATGAGCAAGCTCGAAGCAGTCACCGATGTGACGGTGGTGGGCAAGTACTCGGTACTTCCCGGCCAGTACGCCGACTTCGCTGCGTTGCGGGGTGACACCTCAGACGGCCTTCCCGGCGTTGCCGGCATCGGCGACAAGACGGCGGCCAGCCTTCTCAAGGAATTCGTCGATCTCGACGGGATCATCGACGCGAGCAAAGACTCCTCAAGCGCCATGTCAGCGTCGGTACGCCAGAAGCTCACGAGTGCTGCCGACTATCTGGCTGTAGCTCCGACGGTTGTCGGCGTGGTCCGGGATCTGGACCTGGGCCAGATCGATTCCCGGATCCGGCCGCTTGATGCCGAGCAGGAAGTGGCACTGAAAAAACTGGCAGAGCAATGGAACCTCGGCGGCGCGGCGGACCGCGTACTGAAGGCGTATGCCACCCGCGGCTAACCTGCCCTCCGCTGAGCGAGTGCCCTTTCCATGCGCCGAACTGCCTCGATAAGGATTTCCGGGTGCGTCGCGAAGTTGAGCCGCGCGTGACCGGCGCCACCCGTTCCAAACACATGGCCCGAGCTCAGGGCGACCCGCGCCTGATCGAGGAAGAATCTGGCAGGCCCGGCCAAATCGGTAACAACCGCAGGGTCGTCCTGGGGAGCGGATTCACCGAACCCCAGTTCCCGAAAGTCCAGCCAGGCCAGGTATGTGCCCTCCGACGGAAGCAGCCCGGTTCCCGTGAGATGCTCGGCCACAAGCTTGCCAAGCAGGTCGCGGTTGTCATTCAGGCCCATCAGCAACTCATCCAGCCAGGCACCTCCCTCGCTGAACGCTGCCGTGTGAGCGAGGACTCCAAGGTGACTGGGGCCGTGACTTACCTCTTCCGGCAGCCGGGCAAGGTCCGCTGTTGCTTCGGGTCCTGCGATGAGAAGTGCCGCTTTCAATCCCGCTAGGTTCCATGCTTTTGATGCGGAGGTGAGCGAGAAGGCGTCATCGCTCCCCGCAACGCTCAAATAGGGGGTGAAACTGGCCCCGGCGAGCACAAGCGGACCATGGATCTCGTCCGCTATGACCCGCACCCCGTGACGGCCGGCTAGCTGCGCAACCTCCTCAAGCTCCTGGCGGGTGTGGACCGTGCCGGTGGGATTGTGAGGGTTGCTGAGCAGGAAGGCGGGCTGCCCCGACGCGGCCCGCACAGCCTGAAACGCCTCGTCGAGGCTGCTCAGATCAAGTCGTCCGTCACTTCCGAGAGGTGCTTCGACAATGCGCCGGTCGGCATGGGTGGTGAAGGCGAAGAATGGTGCATACACCGGAGGGGTGACGACGACGGCGTCCCCCGGCGCCGTCACCAGCTTGAGGGCCTCGACGATACCCATCATGACGTCAGGAACGACAGCGATCCGATCGGTATCGACGTTCCTCCATTCCCAACGCTCTACGGCAAACGTCCTGAAGGCTTCCGCGTAGGCGTTTCCCGCCGGGTATCCGGTGTCGCCTTGATCGATTGCCTGCTGCAGTACTGCCCGGACCGGCGGTGCCAGTGGGACATCCATCTCCGCGACCCACAGCGGCAGGACATCGGCGGGGTAGGTACGCCATTTGAGGCTTGAGCGCTCTCGTAGCTGCTG
>NZ_JAPSHV010000048.1 GCF_031179385.1 Arthrobacter sp.
CGCCCAGCATGCGCTGATTGCTGCTCTCGCTGAAAGCGACCAGGTAGACGACGCCTGGGACGAGTGCCTTCGCCTCGCCGAACTCATCACGCCGGAAGTCAACTCGCAGACTGCTGGCAAGGCCTATTGGGTCATCGGGAATGTGGCATACCTTCGAAGGGACTCGGCGGTCGGCACCGATTACCACCGGCGCGCAGCGAGCACCCTGTCCCCCTCCAACGACCTGGATCTCTGGGCTCGCTTCAACCGGGCGTCCGCCGCCCTGCGCCTGGCCGGCGGAGTCGTCGAGCCGGAAACGCTCGAGTGCATCGAACGGGCAGAGCTCGCCGCTTCAATCGTTGGTGGAAGCGAGCGGGACAAGCTCGAGCTGTCCCTGACCCGTGCACACTGGCTGTTCCTCACGGCGCAATATGATGCCGCCGTCGAACGGCTTCGCCCGATCTGTGAAGCATCCGCCCTCCTTGCCAGCCAAACCGCTGCTGAGGCGTACACACTACTGGGACAGTCGCTCGCCCGGTCCGGCGACCCTCTCGAGGGGCTGTTTCAGTTGGAGAAGAGCCAGGAACTGTTCAGGCAGTCCGGAGCCCCGGACCGAGAAGCCCAAGTGGGCAAGCTGATCGAAGAAGTTCACCGACGGGCAGAGCTGTAGCCGCCGGTGCTGGGCCCGTCAGGAGTCCAGCTCTTCGAGCACTTCCTTCACTTCCTCGCTCGAGAACTTCCGCCACGGCGAGGAGTCGGCCGATTGCAGCGCCGCCTCGGGGCTGTCGCTTCGGTTCCACCACCTTGCCTCGAAGACGCTGCCCTCAAACAGGATGCGGTCGCCCTTCTCATATACCTTCTCTGCGACCCACTCCGGGTAGGTCCCCGCAGGGGCGGTGACAACAGGGAGCGGCTTCTCACCCGGCAACACGGGACCGATCAGCGTCCACGGAGTCTCAGCGGCCTGCAGCACCGGGTTGTCCGGTACGTCGCCGGAGGTCCAGTACTTCGCTGAGTACACCTTGCCCCGCCATACAACGCGCTCGTCGGTGAGGTAAGTGGCTTCCTCTGACCAGATTGGGTAGGGACTGGTAGCAGGATCATCGGCTATCGGTTCCGGCGTTGGTTCAGCTGTTGTGGGCGCCGTATTCAGCGTCGCAGCACGGCCTTCAAAGCCTGCACCGAGAACATCGGCGAAAAGGATGCCGTCCTGCTCAATTCCGCTGCAGCTGTCCGACACGATGCTCGCATCGCCGTAGTTGTCGCTGCAGGTGGCATCCCGGTTGAGCGACCACATGGACATGCGTCCGACGCCGGTCTCGAGGGCGAATGCGTTGAACCCGGCTGCGGCCTCAAGATCGAACACTTCGGCGGGTACATCATTCTGGCCGATCATCGGGGTCAGCCCGATCTTCTTCCACAGCGTTTGCGGCCCCAGGCTGGTGCCCGCCCTGTCGTACAGGATTCCGAGCTGTGCATGCGTTGCGCGGGCAGCGGCAATGGACGCATCCAACTGCGAGACACCCGCTTCCCTGCTTCCGCCATAGTCCATGGTCATCACGTTCACGCCGGCGAGATCGACCCCACCCTCGAGCATCGCAGTGACGGCATCGGTTCCCTGGACCGTCAGCCCGGACGGCGCGACAGGCAAGGTGAGCCACACGTTCAGCGCCTTGCCATCCGCGCGGCGCTCCTCCTGAAGTGCGGCGACGGCCTCCGCCCTACGGGCGGCAGCGTCCGAATCAGCAAGATCTTCACCTTCGATGTCGAGATCAATGGTTGTCAGGCTGTAGCGCTCCACGACGGAGCGGTACGCGGACGTGAGCTGCCGAACGTCTGTGCAGGTCCGCGCCAGTTCGTTGTTGATCAGGCCGCCAAAGGACACAGCGACCTCCCCGCCGTCCTGGATCAGGCGGGCTATGCGCCGGTCCAGGTCCAGCTCGGACTGTGCTTCATCGAGCGAGTAGGCAGCACCCCAGGACGGCCTGCAATCCTCGCGGGGGTCAGCGACGATGAAGGAAAGCACCACGCTCTTTCCCTGCTCTGACGCGGGCTGCTCAAAGGGGTAGAACGGCGTGGCCGTCGCGTCGACATAGCCGGCAAACCAGGACCCTCCGTTGGCTGCGGCACGTACGTCTTCGAGACGATTCCAACCCACAACTGTCGACGCTACCAGCGCACCGATAACTGCAACCAGGACAGAAAGCCGGACGGGCGAAAGCCTGCGGCCGGGAAAACGTTTGGACATGGGTCCCCCAGATAAGTGCCCGTTCGGACGGGAACGGTGAGCGTATCGTAACGGAGGGAGTGTCGGATCCCAAAATGGTGTACTGTTTCGTCGGTCACAACTCCCGCTCTTTCGAGGTTGAGCCGTCACCTCAGCCGGGGCCGGGAGCGACCAGCTGAACGTCAGGACCGTCACCTGCGTCAGCCACACTCACGGGGCTTTCCGCAGGGGGACGTCCATAAACTCATGGGGGGCGGATGGACCAGAAGGTTGCCGTGCACAGAGCTGCGGCCGGAGCACCAACATCGACAGGAGCCGGAGCGCGCCGCCGTCAATGGGGATCGGAGAAGCGGTCGGAGCCACTTTCGATCGTGCACCCGCAGCCCTCGCGCCGGAAGGTCGCGCTGGGACGCCTGGGAATCGTGGTGACCGTCCTCGGCTGGGTTGCCTACGTGGTGTCCACGATCCTTCGCGAACTGTCGGAGAACGCTGCCGCTGACTTCCGGTTCCAGCTTGAGGCAATTTTTTACCTCATTGTGGTGACCTTTCTGACGTTCTCGGCGCTCATGTACCTCCTGGCGCGGCAGGGTGCGCTGTATCGCTTCCGGGACCACCGCCGTGTTCCACGCGGAGAACTGGATCGGCATTTCGCCAGCTACGACGAGGGCATCACAGTCCTGGTGCCTTCCTATGCCGAGGAACCCGAGGTTGTTCGCGCCACCCTCTGGTCCGCCGCCCTGCAGGAGTTCCCGAACCTCCGCGTCACCTTGCTGCTGGACGATCCGCCGCACCCCACAGATCCGTTGGTGACAGCACGGCTTGAAGCGACACGCGCGCTTGCGGCAGACATCGAAAGCCAATTGCTCGAGCCTTCCATGCGGTTCACCACGGCGTTGTCCGAGTACCAGAAGCGTCTCGCCGCCGGCACCCCCGCAGCCGACGAACTTCCGCGCCTCATCGCGGAGTACGAAGCTGCCGCCGTGTGGCTGGAGACAATGGCGGGGAATGAAGCCGTCGAGGACCACGTCGACGAGTTCTTCGTCGATCTGGTTCTGATGGGCCTTGCCCGTGAACTCCGGCTGACTATTCTTGCCCTCGAAGCTGCGCGGGCTCAGCGTGCCGAACCGGGTGCCGACCGCATGGTCGAGCTCTACCTCCGCCTTGCCCGCATTTTCACCGCGTCCATGAACACCTTCGAGCGCAAGCTCTACGCCTCGCTCTCCCATGAAGCGAACAAGGCGATGAACCTCAACGCCTACATCTCGCTGATGGGCGGCCGCTGGCACAAGGAAAAAGCCGCCAACGGCGTTGTGCTCCGTCCGTCGGTCGAGCACCATGTTGATGACCTCGACATCCCGGATTCCACGTACATCCTCACGCTCGACGCCGACTCCCTCCTCCTGCGCGATTACTGCCTTCGCCTCGTGCACCTGCTCGAATCTCCCGGCAACGAGCGGGTCGCCGTCACGCAGACGCCGTACTCATCCTTCCGCGGCGCACCTACCCGCATCGAACGCATCGCCGGTGCGACGACGGATATCCAGCACATCCTTCACCAGGGCATGACCTACTACGGTGCCACCTTCTGGGTCGGTGCCAACGCGGTCATCCGGAAGCGGGCCATCGAGGACATCGTCGAGGTGGAGAGTGTCGGAGGGTTCGACATCAAGACCTACATCCAGGACCGCACCGTCATTGAGGACACCGAGTCGAGCGTTGACCTCGGCACGCACGGGTGGACGCTCGTCAATTATCCGGAACGGCTCAGCTACAGCGCCACACCGCCGGACTTCGGCTCGCTCGTTGTCCAGCGGCGACGCTGGGCAAATGGCGGCCTTCTCATCCTGCCCAAGCTGTGGAACCAGATGCGCGAGCGGAAGCACCGCCGCGAGCGCATCCTCAAACGCGAGATCATCCTCCGCGTGAACTACATGGCTTCCATCGCGTGGGCGAGCTTCGGACTGTTGTTCCTGCTCGGTTACCCGTACGACAGCCGGCTGCTCAGCCCGCTTGTTTTCATCACGGCCCTCCCCTACTTCCTGGCCATGGGCAGCGATCTGCGCGACTGCGGTCACCGCTTCACGGACATTTTCAGGATCTACGGGTTCAACATCGTGCTTCTGCCTGTGAACCTCGCCGGCGTCCTCAAGTCCGTGCAGCAGGCTTTCACGGGCGAGAAGATCCCCTTTGTGAGAACACCCAAAGTCAAGGACCGCACCGCTGCGCCCGCCCTGTACGTCGTGGTGCCCTTTCTGATAGTCGCTTACTCCCTGTTCACCTTCTGGCGCGATTTTGTCAGCGAGAACTGGGTGAACGCCGCGTTCGCCCTCCTCAATGCAACCCTTGCGTTCTACGCCATCCGGGCCTACATCGGTTTGAAGAACTCCGCCGTTGACACGGTCCTGGGAGTTCTCAACTGGTTGTACGTAGCACCCCGCACACCGCGGCAGGAACAGTCACCCGTCATCGACAAGGCGCCTGAAGAGGCTGACTGGGAAGCCATCCTCTACCACGGTGACCGACGGCTGAACCGCGACATGCGGCAGGGCAACGACCGCCGTCGTCGTATTTCTGTACGGTAGGTTCGAGTACCGGGCGCCGCGGCGTCCCCAGCAAGGAAAGCGACGCTAGGCAATGACTGCTCTCTGGCTGATGCCAACCGACGTACCGGAAGACCCGGTGTCGGGTTCCCTCATCCGCCTCGTGCTGCCTGCGGGCGAACACATCACGCGTGACATCGCCGAGGCCTTCGCTGACCAGGCACGAACGGCAGCCGCAGGGGTTCGTCGACCCGTTCTGCTGGTCATCACCGGTATTGCATCGCTGAGCCGTGAGGCACGGGGAGTTCTCAGCCGTTCCCGCTCAGCCTCCGCCATCGCAGTGCTCGGGGGAAGCGCGGTGGACAGGGTGCTCGCAAACTTCCTCCTGGGAGGGGAACCGCCGCCCTGCCCCATCCGCTACTTCGGAGATGAGGGAGCGGCCGTCCAGTGGCTCTCCGGGAGAACGCATGACCGCTGACGACGGTGATCCCCGCTTGGCCATGCTGGTCGATGGCATAGTGCGCCTGTCGCGGGGGGACCTCAGCAGCCGGATGAAGCCTTCCCCCGCCCGCGACGACGTTGACGCTGTGATCACCGGGGTCAATCTCCTCGCGGAGGAACTCGAGCTGGTGTACCGGCAGTTCGAGAAGCGCGTGGAGAACCGCACCGCCATGCTTCATCAGGCGCATCTGGACATGAAGCGGATGGCGATGTCCGACGCGCTCACCGGCTTGTCCAACCGGGTGGACCTGGTGGAGAAGGTCGAGAAGGCTCTCTCCGCGCAGCAAGAGGGCAGTCCTCCCCCTGCACTGCTACTGCTTGATCTCGATTCCTTCAAAAACATCAATGACCGATTCGGGCACGACGCGGGCGATGACGTCCTGCGCGAGGTCGCAGACCGCCTGCGCGGAGTGGTAAGAGCCACCGACACCGTGGCGAGACTGGGCGGTGACGAGTTTGCCATCCTCGTCACCGAAGCCACCATGGAGATTGCCCTCGGGGTTGCCAACCGAGCCCTCGAGTCCCTGTCCGCCAGCATCGACGTGGGCGAGTTCAGCGTGCACCCGCGGGCAAGCATCGGCCTTCGGCTGGCCACCCGGGACCACACCGCCGCATCCCTGCTGCACGAGGCCGACACCGCGATGTACGCGGCGAAGAACGAGGGCCGCAGCATCATCAAGACCTTCGAGCCGGTCATGCTTTACAACCGCCAACTGCGCACTCTGATGGCCTCCGAACTGCGTGACGCCATCGGCACCGACCAGCTTTGCGTGCACTACCAGCCGGTGGTCAATCTGGCGGACGGATCGATCAACGGCGTTGAAGTCCTGGTCCGCTGGGAGCATCCCACCCGCGGGATGATCTCACCGGAGTTGTTCATTCCGCTCGCCGAGGAGATCGGCGCTATCTCGGAACTCGACCGGTGGGTCATGGCTACCGCGCTGCAGCAATATGCCATCTGGCGCGCAGCGCTCCTGATCCCGGAGGGCTTCCAGATCCGTGTCAATATTTCCGCGATCGAGTTGCGCCAGCTGGACATGGTCGATTACGTCCGCGGACTCCTCAAACGCATGTCCGTACCGCCGCAGTCGCTGGTCATCGAGATCACCGAATCGGCGCTGGTCAGCGGCGGTGAAGTGGAAACGTACTCTCTGCTCAGTTTCAGGCAGCTCGGAGTCTGCATCGAGATTGACGACTTCGGCACGGGTTATTCGTCCATCAGCTACCTGCGCCAGCTTCCGGTCGACATGGTGAAGGTTGATCGATCCATCCTGCAGGAACCGGCGAAGGGGAGCTCATGGCAACCCGAGTTTGTCGCCGCTGTTTTCCAGCTCATCCGTGCCGCCGGTCTCGGGGCGGTTTTCGAAGGCATCGAAACGGCAGAACAGGCAGCATTCCTCCGGTCCCTCGGGGAGCTCAGCGGCCAGGGTTATTACTTCAGCAAGCCGCTCCCTGAGCCTGCGATCACAGCAGTACTGCGCTCCGGCACTGCACTCCCGCTCGCGCAGTCCTCGCTCAGTTGAGGGAAGCGGAAAGCCCGGTTCCCGCGGTGAGCTGGTCACCGAGGGAGCCGGGCTTTCGGGCAGGGAGGGCCTAGACGAGGCGTGTCATCCAACCGTGAGGGTCCTCGACCTTGCCTGTCTGGATGCCGAGCAACTGTTCCCGGAGGGACATGGTGACCTCGCCCGCAGATGGATCCGGCGCGCTGATGACCTCGTCTCCGTCCTTCAGCTCTCCGATGGGGGTAATGACGGCGGCGGTCCCACAGGCGAAGACTTCAGTGATGTCTCCGCCGGCCACGCCTTCGCGCCACTCGTCGAGCGTGATCACGCGCTCCTGGATATTCAGCCCGCGGTCCTTCGCAAGCTGGATGATGGACGCCCGGGTGACTCCCTCGAGGATGGTCCCGCTCAGCGCGGGGGTAACAAGAGTGCCGTCCTTGAAAACGAAGAAAACGTTCATGCCGCCGAGCTCCTCGACGGCGTTGTTGTTGAGCTGGTCCAGGAAGAGCACCTGCTTGCAGCCGTGCGCCTCCGCTTCCAGCTGGGCCGCGAGTGAGGCCGCATAGTTGCCGCCGCACTTCGCGGCGCCGGTGCCGCCGCGGCCCGCACGCGCGTAGTTTCTGGAGACCCAGATGGACACGGGAGCCAGTTCGCCGCCGAAGTAGTTCGCCGCCGGTGAGGCGATGACCCGGTAGGACACCTCTCGGGCGGGACGCACGCCCAGGAACGCTTCGGTTGCGATCATGAAGGGCCGAAGGTACAGACTCTCGCCATCGCGTGTGGGCACCCACTCCCTGTCAGCCGCGACGAGCTGGCGAAGAGACTCCAGAAAGACCTCCTCAGGCAGCTGGGGAAGGGCGATCCTTGCAGCCGACCGGTTGAGCCGCGCTGCGTTGGCCTCCGGACGGAAAGTCCAGATCGAGCCGTCTGCGTGGCGGTATGCCTTCATGCCCTCGAAGATTTCCTGGCCGTAGTGCAGCACGGCAGCAGCCGGATCCATGGCGATGGGACCGTACGCTTCGAGGCGCGCATTGCCCCAGCCGCCTTCACCGGAGGCGTCCACCGAATAGTCAACGACGACTGTGTGGTCCGTGAAGTGATTGCCGAACCCGGGGTTGGCGAGAATTGCCTCCCGGTCCGCCTGCGACTTCGGGCTGGCGGATGGGTACTGCGCGAATTCCAGCTGCGTAGCTGTCATGATTCCTCCACGGTTACCTGTCCCCCGAATGCAAGGCGGGCGGACACGAGGGTGCTGACCGGCGGTCCCTCATGGGACCACACTATCGGTGACTTCGAGTTGGTGAGTTCGAGTTAGGTGAGTTTGAGTTAACAGTTCCTAACCAGCTTAGGACACTGCAGCGGCAATCGCATCGCCGATTTCCGCGGTGGTGCGTGGCGTGCCGGACCGCGTGGCGACGTCGTTCTCCACGGCCTGCTCGATCCGGGTTGCCTGCTCACTGAAGCCCAGGTGGTGAAGGAGCAGCGCCGCGGAAAGGATCGCCGCGGTGGGGTCTGCCTTCTGCTGTCCGGCAATGTCCGGGGCTGAGCCATGGACCGGCTCGAACATCGAGGGCGCGGTCCGGTCCATATTGATGTTGCCCGACGCTGCCAGCCCGATACCGCCGGTGACGGCGGCGGCGAGATCGGTGATGATGTCGCCGAAGAGGTTGTCCGTCACGATCACGTCGAAGCGTGCAGGGTCCGTGACCAGGAAGATCATGGCCGCATCCACGTGGAGGTAGTCATGGCTGACCTGCGGGAACTCAGCAGCAACGGCTTCGACGGTACGCTTCCACAAATGCCCTGCGTGCACCAGGACGTTGTGCTTGTGCACCAGGGTGACGTGCCTGCGGGGACGCTCGCTTGCCCTGCGGAAGGCGTCGCGAACAACCCGTTCGACGCCGTGGGCAGTGTTGACCGACACTTCGGTGGCGATCTCGTGCGCGGTTCCCGTGCGCAAGGCTCCACCATTGCCCACGTAGGGCCCCTCCGTGCCTTCGCGGACAACCACGAAGTCGATTTCACCCGGCTCAGCGAGCGGACTCGGAACGCCGGGGTACAGCCGGGAGGGACGCAGGTTCACGAAGTGGTCAAGGCTGAAGCGGAGCTTGAGCAGCATTTCCCGCTCGATGAGGCCCGACGGGATGCGGGTATCGCCGGGGGCAGCGCCCACAGCTCCGAAAAGGATCGCATCATGGCCACGCAGGCGGTCCAGAGTCTCCTGGGGCAGGGTTTCCCCTGTGGCCAACCAGTGTTCCGCACCAAGCTTGTACTCCGTGAGGGTCAGTTCGGTGGCTGCTGAGGCCGTCGCCGAACGAAGCACTTTGACTGCCTCGGCGATGACCTCCGGTCCGATGCCGTCTCCTGGGATCACTGCCACGTCGATGCTGGTTGAAGTCATGCAATCAGCCTAGGCAACCTTCCCGTATCACGGACAATTCGGGTTCGTATATTGAGACGGCTCTCTTCGGCTGCAAAACCTGCGCCAACTTTGCGCTCTCACAGGACCTCTCTCTGCGCTTATCCGGCAGGTTCGTCCGGATAATCGATGCTGGCGCCGACGCTGCGCCACCGTTCCACACGCCTCAGGAGTCCCATGAAAGTGTCCCTTCCCCGCGTCCGCCCCCTGACAGCGGCGGCGGCCGTCGTCGTCGTTCTGACCGCGAGCGCACTACCCGGTGCTGCGGCGGCGGACACTATGACCATGACTACAGACCCAGGACCCACCGGAGATTTCTCCTGGAAGGGTTTCAACTGGGCGAAGCGGTCCTGGACCGGCGGACCGCACTACAACGGGATCTTCGATCCAGCGAATGTCAGCGGACCCGACGCCAACGGGCGGGTAACCCTTGCCCTCACGAACCCCACTGGGTCCGCGCCGGTGGCGGCGGAGTTCCAGTCAACGCGCCGCGGCTTCGGCTACGGCACCTACACCGCGGTGGTCGAACGTAACCTGCAGACCCTCCAGAAGGAAGTGGTCTGGGGTTGCATGTTCACCTATGACCCGGACGCTTTCCCGGGCCATAACGAGATTGACGTATGCGAGGCATCGGCGTGGGGCGGCGGTGCAGTCTGGGGTCAGTCCCGTCCGGTGCGGCAGGGACACGGCTACTGGTTCGACGCGACAAAGCCGGCCGGAACCGGCAGCACGGTGGTGAACTTCGACGTCACCCCTGATCCCGTGCTCACGCACCGGCTGGTATGGGAGCCGGGCAGGCTGACCTACGAGACGTTCGCGGGCGAGGGGTCCGCCGGTGCGCTGCTGAAGCGTACCGTTTTGGAGGGACCCACAGTGCCGGTTCCCGCCCGGGAGGCAGTCCACTTCAACCTGTGGGTGACCGGTGGCGGGGGCGGGTACCCCGATTCTGTCCGGCCGGAGCAGGTTACGGTGCGGGACTTCTCCTTCACACCGAGGGCCTCGGCACCGTCGCTTCCCCCACTTCCCGACGCGCCTACCCCCACGATCACCGGCACCCCGAAGGTAGGCCAGCGCCTGACCGCCGTGCCCGGAACCTGGACCTCCGGAGCGACGCTTGCCTACCAGTGGTACCGCGCCGGCACTCCCATCCCCGGTGCAACCGGGAAAACCTACACCGTTCTGAAGGCTGACCGGCAGTCCTCCCTGACAGTCGCAGTCACGGGTACCAAGGCCGGCTATGCCGCTGTCACCAGGACGTCGGCGCCCACGGCCAGAGTCCGGTAGCAAACTCCACCCAGGGGTCGACGTTGGCGGTTTCTCCCGGCCCTAGAGTTGGTACCTATGGATGCGCACCACCGGTTGGCCCATTGGCTACGGGAAAACCACGGCACAGTAGACCTCCTTGTGGCGGCAGCGGCATTCGTTCTCCTGGCGTTGCCGTGGGCCTTCACGGACAGGCCCATGGAATTTATCGTGTCAGCGGCCCTGACCATCCCCCTGGCCTGGAGGCGCAGCCGGACGGTCGCGGCCGCCTCCACGGTGGCTGTGGTCTCCGTCGGGCAGCTCCTGATCAACCAACCGCCGGTCCCGGCCCAGGTAAGCGTCCTCGCGATGGTTTACGCCCTGGCAGCGTACGCGCCGCGCTGGGCCAGCCTGGGCGGACTCGGCGTTGCGGGCTTCGGCATGGTGGCCGGTGTAGCGCAGTTCGGGTTGAACGAGTACCAGACCGGGTTGGCGGCCCTGCCCCTGTACGCGCTGTACATCTTCTTCGCGGTGGCGGTGGTGCTGCTCTGCTGGGCTTTCGGCGACCTCGCACGGAACCGCCGCCTTACGCTGCAGGCGCTCCAGGACCGCGCCCACCGACTCGAAATCGAGCGCCAGCAGGAACGCGAGCTCGCCGCAGCTGATGAACGCAGCCACATCGCCCGAGAGATGCACGATATCGTCGCGCACTCCCTGTCGGTCATGATCGCCCAGGCCGACGGCGCCCGTTATGCGAGCGCCGCGGATCCCGCCGTCGCCGCGTCCACCCTGGGCACCATCGCGGAAACCGGTCGAGGGTCACTCCGGGAGATGCGCCGTCTGCTGGGAGTGTTAAGGAACGACGACGACGCTCCGGTGCGTCCTCTGCCAACGCTGGCGGAGGTACCCGCGCTCATCGAGACCGTGCGCC
Organism: Arthrobacter sp.; assembly: GCF_031179385.1. Taxonomy (GTDB): domain Bacteria; phylum Actinomycetota; class Actinomycetes; order Actinomycetales; family Micrococcaceae; genus Arthrobacter_D. The sequence continues at coordinate 11,342 of NZ_JAPSHV010000048.1, forward strand.
GGGCCGGCCTGGAAGTTGCGTTGACGCACTCCGGTACGCCGCGGCGTCCGCTGCCCACCGGTGCCGAGCTCACCGTCTACCGGGTTGTCCAGGAATCCCTGACGAACGTCCTCAAGCATGCAGGCCCCCGCGCCTCGGCGCATGTTTCCCTGGCCTGGACAGCCAAAGGACTCGAGGTGACAGTCGACGACGACGGCCGGGGAGCCGCATCGGACAGCGCTGCGGTTGAAGGCGGCGGCACCGGCCAGGGCATCCGGGGTATGGCCGAGCGGCTGAAACTCTACGATGGGACGGTGGAAACCGGGCCCCTCGCCGGCGGCGGTTTCCGTGTCCGAGCGCTGATCCCCTACACAGAGGCCTGAATGAGTACCCCGTCCTCCACCACCGCAACCATCCGTGTGGCCCTCGTTGATGACCAGCAACTGGTCCGGAGCGGCTTCTCCATGCTGATCAACTCACAGCCCGACCTGGATGTCGTCTGCCAGGCGGGCAACGGCATGGAAGCGGTGTCGGTGCTCAGTTCCACGGCAGTCGACGTCGTGCTCATGGACGTGCGCATGCCGGGCATGGACGGGATCGAAGCGACCAGGCGGATCCTTGAGCAAACCCAGGGGGCCGGACCGCGGATCATCGTACTGACAACGTTCGACCTGGACGAATACGCGCTCGCCGCAATTCAGGCGGGGGCGAGCGGTTTCCTGTTGAAAGATGCGCCTCCCGAGGAACTCCTCGAAGCGGTACGTACGGTCCACCGCGGCGATGCTGTCATCGCGCCCTCGACCACGCGCCGGCTCCTCGCGCACGTTGCTCCCCTGCTCCGGGCGCCGTCCGCGTCGAATGATCGGGCAAAAACCCTCGTCGCCACGCTGACCGCCCGCGAGCGCGAGGTGTTCACGCTGATTGCCCAGGGCCGGTCCAACACCGAGATCGCCGCCGATTTGTTCCTGTCGGAGGCCACAGTCAAGACCCATGTGGGACACATCCTCGCGAAGCTGGGTGCCAGGGACCGCGTTCAGGTCGTGGTGCTCGCGTATGAAGCCGGTGTTGTCCAACCTTGAACTCCTCATCCCGGTTGCAGGTGGCTCTCATCCCGCGGTAGGAGGGATCTGCCAGGAAGAACCTCCCACCGCCCGATCCGCAGCACCCCGCGCATTTTCTAGCGTGGAAGCATGACACCGAACCTTTCAACGGCTATCGAGCCGTCGTCCGTATCTGCTGCAGCAGTTGCCGCCGAATCACTCAACAAGTCCTACGGCCGGGACAACACCACAGTGCACGCATTGCGTGACGTGACAGTCGGTTTTCCCAGTGGCCGCTTCACCGCGATCATGGGCCCGTCCGGCTCCGGCAAGTCCACCCTGATGCACTGCCTCGCCGGACTGGACACCGCCGATTCCGGACGGATCCTTCTGGGCGGAACAGATATCACTGCACTGAACGACGCCGAACTGACCCGTCTGCGCCGGGACCGCGTCGGTTTCGTCTTCCAGTCCTTCAACCTCATTCCGACCCTCACGGCGGAACAAAACATCACTCTGCCTGTTGCGCTGGCCGGAGGGCAGGTGGACCGCCAGTGGCTGCAGCAGATCTGCGCCATCCTCGGTCTGGGCGCCCGGCTCACGCACCGCCCGCACGAACTGTCCGGCGGCCAGCAGCAGCGCGTAGCTGTGGCCAGGGCGCTGCTGACACGCCCGGACGTGATTTTCGGTGACGAACCGACCGGCAACCTGGACTCCCGCTCGGGAGCGGAGGTACTGGCTCTCCTCAGGCGCAGCAGCCAGGAGATGGGCCAGACCATCATCATGGTGACACACGACCCTGTGGCCGCGTCCTATGCCGATCGTGTGATCCTGATGCAGGACGGCGCCCTGGTCGGCGAGCTGGAACGCAGCACTCCCGACGCCATCCTCGCCGCGCTTTCGCAGCTGGGGGCGTAACAGTGCTCACCGTTGCCCTTTCCCAGGTTTCCCGGCACGCCCGCCGGTACATCGCCGTCGCGCTTGCCGTGATGCTCGGCGTCGGTTTCCTCGCAGCCACCCTCATGGTCGGCGGCACCACGACCGCCACACTGCAGAACAGCATCGGTACCGAGTACGCGAAGGCGGACCTCGTGGTCTCCGATGCCAACGGCGCAGCCTTACCCGCGGATGCAGCCGACCGGGTGTCAGGTCTCCCGGGTGTCAAGGAGGTGCACGCCGACGTCCAGGGCGTGTTTGTCCTCGGTGCGTCCTCCCGGACAGATGTTGCCTCCATCGCAAGCTTCGCGTCGCCCGAGCTGGACAGCCTGACGCTGGAGCAGGGACGCTTTCCGCAGACAGACGGCGAAATCATCATCGACGGTGAGTCTGCCGAGCACCTTGGCCTCGCGATCGGTGACACAGCTCAGGGTGCCACGTTGGGCGAAGGCTCTCTCGAGGAGAGCATTGCGTCCTCCGGCATAGCATTGACGATCGTCGGACTAAGCGAACCGTCCTCCCACCCGTTCGACGCCGGGATGATTCAGGTGCACGCGGTCGAGACACAGCTCACCGCTCTGACAGTTGACGCTGCCGCTTTCCGGCTGCAGGTTGCTCTTGACGATGGTGCTGACGCGGTGAACGTGCGCGAAGCCGTGCGCGCCGTGTTGAACGACGGCGGCGTCAACGCTTCGGTACTGACGTCCGCTGAACAGACTACCGAGGACGTTGCCGCGTTATCCGGTGGCCAGGACCAGTTGACGATTGTCCTCCTGGCATTTGCCGTGGTTGCGGTCATCGTGACAGCGCTTGTCATCTCGAACACCTTCTCGGTTCTCGTCGCCCAACGGACCCGCGAACTGGCGCTGCTGCGCTGCATCGGAGCGGGCCGCGGCCAGATCCGGCGTTCTGTGCTGATCGAGGCTGCGGTGGTGGGCACTGTCGCGTCAGCCCTCGGAGTGCTGCTCGCCGCAGCCGTCATGTGGACTCTCGTGACGATCGCCCAGACGATCCCTGGCAGCGAGTTCGCGACGCTGGCCGTGCCGGTATCCGCTGTGGTCTCCGGGATGGTGGTGGGAATCGGGATGACCATTGCCGCTGCGCTGGTACCCGCGCGTGCGGCGACCGCCGTCGCACCCCTTGCTGCCCTCCGCCCGGCTGATTACGCAGGCATCCGTACCCGCCGGGGGCGGGTCCGTCTCGGAATCGGTGTGGCGCTGCTCGTTGGCGGGGCGCTGCTCCTCGCTCTGGGAGCCGCCTCATCCAACCTTTTGATCGCGCTGCCCGGCGGCGCGATGTCCTTCCTCGGGTTCCTGCTCTGCGCGGGACTGTTCGTTCCTGCCCTGGTCACGCGGGTCGGCGCGCTGGCCAAGCCGCTTGGAGTTCCGGGGACGCTGGCCGCCATCAACGCCGTCCGCAATCCCGCACGAACCACCGCGACGGCGACCGCGCTCATTGTCGGCGTCACCCTCGTCAGCATGATGATGGCCGGCGCGCAGACTTCCCGAACGGCCTTCGATGACGCGCTGGCGCAAAACTACCCCGTGGACCTGGCAGTGATGCTTGAGGACAAGGAATCTGCGGAGGCCACAGGTACGCTCCTTGCCCTGGAGGGGGTTGAGGCGGTTGTTGAACCGACACCCGTTGCAACCACCGGCGAGGAGTCCGGTGCGCAGACGGTCTACATGCTCCCGGCGCCCGACGCGGAGGCGGTCCTGCGATCAGAGACCGCTTACCCCCGGAATGACGCGGTCATCATGCCGGACGGCACTGATCTGAACGAAATCATTGTTGAGGGGTCATTTGCGGAGCGCTCCCTGCCTGTGGTCGAAGCTGAAAGCCGTACACTGGTTCCCCTGATCACCGAGGAGACGGCGGCTGCATTGGGCCCCGTACCGGATGTGAGCGGTGCGGGCAGCATACTCTGGCTCAAACTCGATGATTCGCTCACGTCCGGCGAAATCACACAGCTGCGCACCGAGATCGTCGACACTCTCGGCCTGTCCGAATACCTCGTCTCGGGAGCGGCCCTGGAACGCGCAACATTCAACCAGATCATCGACGTACTCCTGCTCGTGGTCACCGCCCTCCTTGCCGTTGCCGTGCTGATCGCCCTGATCGGTGTGGCCAACACACTGTCGCTCTCGGTACTCGAGCGGACGCGGGAATCGGCGTTGCTCCGGGCGCTGGGCCTGACCCGGGGCCAGTTGCGCGGAATGCTGGCGGTGGAGGCAGTGCTGATCGCAGGCGTCGCGGCGCTGATCGGGATCGCGCTCGGGATGGTCTATGGCTGGTTGGGCGCGCAGTCGGCACTCGGCCTGGTGGCCGTTGTGACGCCGTCGTTCCCGTGGCTGCAGCTGGCAGGCGTACTTCTGGTCGCCATCCTTGCCGGTCTGGTCGCCTCCGTGATGCCGGCCCGCCGGGCCGCCCGGCTCTCCCCCGTCCAGGGATTGGCCGTAGAGGGCTGACCTGCAAGGATTGCTTCACGGTCCGCAGCGTGCGGGCCGTGAAGCGCAAGCAGGAGGATCGGTGCAGAAACCCCGCCAGGGCGAGTCGGAATGGTTGTTTCGCTATCTCGAGGATCATCTTCTCGGAGCGACGGGAGGTGTCCGCCTGTTTGAGGCCGCCGCGCAGACTTGGAAGGGCACCCCACACGGACGCACCCTGGCGCGCCTTCACGACGAAATTACCGGCGAGCGGGCAGAGCTGCTGTCCTCCCTGAAAGCCCAGGGGCATCGCCCTAACCCCGCAAAGATGGCATTCGCGCATGTGGCAGCCGCGGCTGCACGGGTGAACCCGCTGAACGCGCGCAATACGGCCAAGGGACCAGGCGCCCAGCTTGAACTGGAGGCCCTGCAGTCACTGGTGCGCGGCAAACAGGCGCTCTGGGAGACGATGCTCGCGCTGCTCGATGCGGGGTGGTCCTTCCCCGGGTACAGCCATGAACGCCTCACCCAGCTCGCCGAGCGTGCCCGCGGCCAGCAGCGGGAGGTTGCCGCGATCATGGTGACGACGGCGGCAGACCGCTTCCGCTCCTGACCTTCCCTTTCACGTGGCAAGACTCCCCCTTCGGACGCGCTTCAAAGGGGGAGTCCTGCTACATGGATCAGGCGTCGGCAGGCTCCTCGTACTTCGGGAAGATCGGTGTGGGCGCAGGCAGGGCGACGCCGGTGACGAGCGGTGTGGCGATGGCTTCGAAGCGGCGTGCGGGGTCGTCGTCCTCAGTGCCCTGTCCCAGCGCCGTCAGAAGTTTCCCGGCGCCATCGGGCATGACGGGCTGCACCAGGACGGACACAATACGGAGGATCTCCAGCGTCACGTAGAGGACTGTGTTCATGCGGTCGAGGTCCGTCTTGCGCAGGACCCACGGCTGCTGCTCGGCGAAGTACGCGTTGGTGTCGCCAAGGACGGTCCAGACCGCTTCGAGCGCGCGTGAAATCTCCTGCTTGTCGTACGCGGCGCGGCAGGATTCCAGCAGGGTGTTCGCGGCTGCCAGAATCTGCTGGTCGGCATCGGACAACGACGACGCCGCGGGCACGAGTCCGTCGCAGTTCTTCGCGACCATCGATAGGGATCGCTGGGCCAGGTTTCCGAGATTGTTGGCAAGGTCCGAGTTCATCCGGCTGACGATCGCCTCGTGGCTGTACGAGCCGTCCGCACCAAAGGGCACCTCGCGGAGCAGGAAGAAGCGGATCTGGTCCCGGCCGTACTGCTCTATCCAGTCCTTCGGAGCAATGACGTTGCCGAGGGACTTCGACATCTTCACGCCCTTGTTGTGCAGGAAACCGTGGATCATGACCCGCTTGGGCAGCTCGATGCCCGCCGACATCAGAAATGCCGGCCAGTAGATTGCGTGGAAACGGGAAATGTCCTTGCCGATGACGTGCACATCTGCCGGCCAGTACTTCCGGAACTGCTCCGACCCGGTATCCGGGTAGCCGACTCCCGTGAGGTAGTTGGTCAGCGCGTCAACCCAGACGTACATGACGTGCTTGGGATTGCCGGGAACGGGCACACCCCAGTCGAAGGTGGTGCGGCTGATGGACAGGTCCTCAAGCCCGCGCTTGACGAAGCTGATGACCTCGTTGAACCGTGACTGCGGCGCACCGAATTCGGGCTGGTCCGCGTACAGCGCCAGCAGCCGGTCCTGGTAGTTGGAAAGGCGGAAGAAATAGCTCTCCTCCTCCGTCCAGGTGACCTCTGTGTCCGTTTCCTTCGAGTAGCGGCCGCCGTCCTCGCGGACTTCGGTCTCTTCCTCGGTGTAGTAGGCCTCATCCCGGACCGAGTACCAGCCGGCGTACTTGTCGAGATAGATATCGCCGTTTGCTTCCATCCGGCGCCAGATGTCCTGGGAAGCGGCGTAGTGATCCTCATCCGTGGTGCGGATAAAGCGGTCATAGGTGATGGCGAGGTCCGCGTGGGCCGCCTTGTACACCTCGGCGTTCCGGTCCACGAGTTCCTTGGGCGTGATGCCCTCCTTCTCCGCAGTCTGGGCGATCTTCATGCCGTGCTCGTCGGTTCCCGTCAGGAACATGACGTCATGGCCGTCCAACCGCTTGAAGCGTGCAATGGCATCGGTGGCGACATACTCGTAGGCGTGCCCGATGTGCGGAACGCCGTTGGGGTACGTGATGGCCGTGGTGATGTAGAACGGGGGTTTCTTCGCGGAACTCACCATAGAAAGTTACCCTGCCGACGTTTCGTTGTCGCATCATTGCGTCGAGGGCACCCCCGATCATGGTTTTCCCATGGTGCGACGCCAACACTACTTGCATGGCACAGCAACTCGACGACCGCCGCGTCTCCTCCCGCCCGACCGGTTCCCGGCACCGGGTACTCGTTCCCGCCGCGCTCCTGATCGGCGTTCTGGGCGGCACGGCGTGGCTGCTCAGCAACAATGTCGAGGAAGAACCGCCCACCATGCTGGGCGCATCGGACACTGTCGTCGGCGGACTCGCCCGGATCAACGGGATCCTGCCCCTCGAATCGGACGGTTGGGAACCCCCGACCAATGGCGAGGCACTCGACGCTCCCGTGACCGATGGTGCGCACCGGGTCCGGGTGCTACTCGAACTGACAGCGCTGGAAGCCGACGGGATCTCGTTTCAGGCCTCCGACTACTTCGTTGACGGGCTGGGGACCGGTGAACCGCGCGTCATTTGGGCGTCCCCATCCGAGTACAAGGCGGAGCAGGGCGAGACAATCGACGCCACCCTGGTATTCGAGATCCCGAACAAAGCCCTTGCGCTGGTACTCAGCGACGACGGTGAAACCCGCCTCTCGCTCGGAACTGAACACCACACAGGCGGTCGCTAAGTGGTATCTGAGTAGCCCTGGTCGCTACTCAGGTAGCTACCCGACCGATACTCGAACGATTTCGAGTAGCGCCCCCGAATCCTTCAGGACCGGGGGCATATTTTCGGGTAGACCCTACTCGTGATCGGGCAATCACGAATCCATAACTTTGATCCTGTCATCACAAGCACGAAAGACAGGGTCTCGCTCATGTTGCAGTCAGACACATTCTCACCGTCACACTCAGGCACTCCCGCGGACGCACCCGGCGTGCCGGCCTTCCTGAGCGTTCAGCTCATCGGCTCCCTTCGCATCCGCCGTGGTGATACCGTCCTGAACGCACGGAGCCTCGGCGGACCCAAGCCACGCCAGATCCTGGAGATCCTTCTCCTGAGCCTCGGCACCCCCGTTTCGAAGGACCGCCTCATCGAGGTCCTGTGGGAAGGGCACGCGCCCGCGGAAGCCCTCCCGACGCTCGAGAGCTACGTCAGCGTCCTGCGCCGGAACATTCAGCCGGGTAGCGGCAAGCAGGGACCACTGCGCACCACCACGGGCGGCTACGTGATGGACGCCACCATGGTCGACCTGGACGTCTTCCGCTTCGACCAGCTCCTTCGCCAGGCACAGCAGAGTGCTCCGGAGACAGCACTGAGCCTGCTCCATGAGGCTCTGGCGCTGGCCACCGCTCCCCTGCTCGGTGACGAACTGCTGCCGGCATGGGCTGAGGACGAGCGGGAACTTCACAGCTCCCGCGTCCTGGAAGCCACTGTTCTGGCCGCGGAAACGGCTGCAGCACTTGGAGCCGTGTCCGAGTCCATCGAGTGGGCGCAGGAAGCCCTCGCCATGGATCCCCTGAACGAACGCGCCTGGCTGGCCCGGATCGACGGTCTCGAGCGGACCGGCCGGTACGCCGAGGGCCTGCAGAACTACGAGAAGTGCCGCCGGGCGATGGTCAAGGAACTGGGCTGCGCGCCCGGCCCGGGCCTCAAAGCTGCTCACGCCCGACTCCTTCAGGCGACGGCAGAAAGCGAAGGCGAACTCTCCGACGTCCTCTCCGCGCTGCTCGTCCTTCATGGTCAGCTCAGCCGGAACGTCGCTCCGGTAGCCGCTTCGGCATCACCGCAGCTCGTGCGACAGTCCCTCCGCGAGGCGTCCCACGTCCTCAACTCCTTCCTCGTGCGGGCGATGTCCGCAGCGTAGGGCTCCCGCCGGCCGTGCTTTCCGCAATGGGGCGGGAAGGCACAGACGGGACA
>NZ_JAPSHV010000049.1 GCF_031179385.1 Arthrobacter sp.
CGGCGATCAAAAGACCGATTCCCACTGCGACAAGTGACTTCAGCATCGTGCCCGACGAGGTGTAAGCCACGAGCACAAGACCAAGGAGGGCCAGCACGGCGTACTCGGGCGAGCCGAAGGACATTGCGAATGCTGCCAGGGTGGGTGAGAACAGCATGAGGCAAATCGTGGCGACGAGGCCGCCGACGAAGGAGCCGATCGCCGCCAGGCCGAGCGCTTTGCCGGCTGCGCCCTGCCGGGCCATGGCGTGCCCATCCATGGTGCTGACAACTGATGCGGCTTCGCCCGGTATGCGCAGGAGGACCGATGTGATCGTGCCACCGTACATTGCACCGTAGTAGACACCTGCGAGGAGGATGATGGCGGAGGGGCCGGCCATGCCGAAGGTGATCGGCAGCAGCAAGGCGACCGTGGGGGCCGGCCCCAAGCCGGGGAGCACTCCGACCATCATTCCAACAGCTACACCCAACAGAACGAAGAGCAGGTTCTCAGGGGAAAGGGCAACCTGAAAGCCTTCGATGACTCCGGAGAATATGTCCATCAGCGGTAACCTTTAGATTTGAATGAGCGTGCCGGGGGTGAACGGCACACCGAGGAGATAGATGAACACGATCCAGACGCCTGCGGTGATGAGGATCGAGCCGAGGATCGTCATTCTCCATGAAGCATGTGCAATTACCCTGAGCCAGTAGAAGGTGACGATCAGCGTGGTGATGCTGACCCCGAACAGGGTGAGCATCGGCACGAGCAGCACCAGCAACGGGACGGCAACCAGCACCGGGGCATCCTGCCTGCGGAGTGGTTCCACTCCGTCCATGAGGATGGTCCGGCGCAAGAAACTGACGCCGGTGAGAACGGCGGTGACGAGCGAAACCCAGAAGACCCAAAAACCGGGCTGGGGTTCGGCCACGGTGCCGATTTCAAGCGTGAGTGGCGCGGCGACGGTTGCGCCAACGGCAACCAGGAGCAGGACGCCCATGCCGCTGCGCGCGAAGTTCAAGGGGTAGCGGCCCTCGTGGCTCGGGGTCATCGCCGCGCCGTCACTCACTCGAGTACCGCCGCGTAGTCGTCGTTCGCGGTACGCAGGGCCTCCATGGTTGCAGCGCCGTCCACAAATTCGGCCGGTGCCACGCCCTCGCCCACCTGTTCCTGAATCTCAGGGGTGGTCATGCAGGTTTCCATGGCATCCTCGAGCGCACCAGTGACCTCTTCAGGCGCATCCGCCTGGGCTGCCAGGAACCAGAAGGAGTCCGCGTACGGCAAATCGGAGTAACCAAGCGATTCCAGGGTCGGCACCTCGGGCAGATGTGCCACTTCCTCGGTCACAGCGGTCGCGATCGCGGTGATCTCACCGGATTCGATCCGGGGAAGGGTGACGCCGCCGTCTGCGGACACATAGGCTGCGTCCACTTCGCCGCTCAGAAGGGCCTGCACCGTGCCCTGGTTGCCGTCGAAGGCCACAGGCTCCACGGAGAGCCCTTCCTGTTCGATAAGCGCATTCAGGGAAATTGCTGGCACGCTGGTCGCTCCTGGGATCCCGACGAGCAACCGCTCGCTGGTTGCTGCTGCAAAAAAGTCTTCAGCGTTCTGGTACTTGGAGTCAGGGCCAACCACCAGTACTACAGGCGCCTGTCCGATCATGCCGACGGGCTTGAATGAATCGACGTCGTATCCGACATCTCCTTCAAGGATTGGTGGCAGGACCGCATTGGCGGCGGTGGTGGATACCAGCGTGTAGCCGTCGGCCTCCGCACGGGCGAAGGTCGAATTGCCAACTGCTCCGGAACCGCCCTCGCGGTTTTCCACGACGACGGTCTGGCCGAGCTCTTCCTCGAGACAGGAAGCTACCACGCGGGTGGACAGGTCAGTCGAGGAGCCGGCGGGCACCGGCACGATGACGGAGATCGGGCGTTCCGGGTAGGAACTTCCTTCGCCGCCGCCGCCTGCCGAGCCGCCGCCACCGACGGATGAGCAGCCTGCCAGCAGCAGCGCGCTTGCACCTGCGCCGATGAGGATCTTTGAGGACTTCATTGTCTTGTACCTTCCTATTTCCTTCAGGTGAACCCTATTTAGAGACGCCGGCCGGGAAGACGTGGGTCTCGTAATCGGGAATATGTGGCAGCCACTCGGTCTGCCAGCGGTTCTCGATACCGGCGCGCCACTGATCGGCCGCCGCTCGAAGCTCATTCGTGATGTCGGGGTACCTCTCAGCAAGATTGGTGGATTCCCCCGGATCGTCGACCAGATTGCTGAGGAACACCTCGTCCTGCGGCGGCTGGGTCTCCTCCAGCTGACCGTTCAGAACCAGTTTCCACTGTCCCTTGCGCACTGCAGTCTGGACGCCCTGTTCCCAGAACAGGTACTCCCGGGACGGCTCTTCGCCGCTGGTTAGGACAGGCAGCACATCCGTTCCATCCAGTTCATATTCATCCGGGTCGCCGCCAGCCAGGCGCAGGACGGTCGGGAAGATGTCTATCGCGGCAATTGGCTGATCGATGACCTGGCCCGCACGGATGCCTGCTGGCCAACTGACGATGCCGGGGACCCGCACGCCGCCCTCAAACAGGCTGAACTTGTGTCCCTTGAACGGGCCGGCATCACTGGCTTGGTACGGCATCTGTGTACCGTCCATCCAGTTGCGGATCTCCCGGGAGGGTCCGTTATCGGACATGAAAAGGATGAGGGTGTTGTCTCGAATCTGCTGGCGCTCCAGCTCGTCGATCAGGTTTCCGATTGCTTCGTCCATGGCCGCGATCATGGCTGCCATGATCATTTTTCCCCACGGGAGGTGACGGAAGGGTTCTTTGTACTTCTCCGGTGCGTGCATCGGGTAGTGCGGCGCCGTAAAGGGCAGGTAGAGGAAGAACGGGCGGTCGTCCCCTTCGGTTCGCTTGACTGCTTCGACGGCCTTGGCGCCGAAAACTTCCGTCATGTACTCACCGTCGCGGTGGACTTCTTGACCGTCTTCCCACAGATCATGCAGCGGGGTGCCGACGTAGGTGGTGCCGTTCATCGGCACCTTCCGATTGTTGGGGCTGTAGTGGATATGAGAAAAGTAGTCCACTGCGCCTGCAAGGTTGCCGAACGAATGATCGAACCCGTGCGCCTCCGGGCGACTCTCGGCCGTAAGACCCAGATGCCATTTACCGACCAGTTCGGTGCGATAGCCGCAGCTGGACAGCGCGTTAGCGAGGGTGGGCACTGAAGCGGGCAGTCCGGGAGTGGTGCGGTAGCCCTGAAGGATGGACCGGACGCCCGCATTGCCCGGGTACCGCCCCGACAGCAGTGAGGCTCGGGACGGAGAGCAGACTGGCGAGTTCGAATAAAAGCCCGTGAGAAGTGCCCCGGACTCCGCAAGACCGTCCAGCCGTGGACTCTTGACCGTAACGGAGCCCATGCATGAGAGGTCTCCATAACCGTGGTCGTCTGCCACGATCACGATGATATTCGGCTGTTCAGTCCTGGCGCCCACTCGGTCCTCCTTGATCGGTTGATCAAAAGTAGCACCATTCACATAATGATGCAACGATTCACAAAGTAGTATGACCATTGCCGTGGGTTTCTGCGGGGTGCGCCGCGTGAATCGACGAGATAGGCGGAGAGAGCCATGCGCCACTCGGCGAGCACCTGTTCGACGCATGAGGCGCTCCACCCGAGGAGGCACGACGCTCTCGGGCGTCTACCGTATGCACCATGGCCGGGGAGCAGATCCATACGGCTCACTCGTTCGGGTTCAGAGCAGTCCCCGCTCAGCGGACCACGGAGTAGCTTTGGGCGACGAAGTGATGTTTCAGGCTTGCAGATTGGATTTCGCTCGCCCTTGCCGAGATGTTTCCCGAGCCGAACCCTCTGCGGCGCACTTCGCGGATGCGGCCCCGACCAAGTGCCCAACGAATTGCTGCCCGTTCCCTTCGAGGTCGCTTCACATGATCGAAACACCGGCATCTTAGGATCTCGTGCAGAAACTGAGTGAGGAAACCTGCAAATGATCTCCGTACAGACAGACAGTCCAATGCGGGCCGACGTCCAACTGCTTCTAGCCGAACATCTGAGCGACATGTACGCGACTTCGCCCGCCGACAGTGTGCACGCCCTTGATCACTCCGCGCTGGCTGCCGCGGGCATCACGTTCTACACCGCCAGAGAACATGGGCTCCTGCTCGGATGCGGTGCGCTGAAGCACCTCTCCCGCCACGAAGCAGAAATCAAGTCGATGCGTACGGCAGCGCCGGCGCGACGACGTGGTGTCGCCGATCTCCTTCTCTCCCGGATCATCGCCGAAGCCGCGGCCAAGGGCTATGAGCGCGTGTCGCTGGAAACGGGAACGGAGGACTACTTCGCCGCCGCACGACGCCTATATCAACGACATCGCTTCGAGGAGTGCGCACCCTTCGGTACCTACGTGCCAGACCCGCACAGCACGTTCATGAGCTTGACTCTGAGCCCCTCAAACCTTAATTCCTTTGCGGGGTCACGGAAGGACACCTGAAGGTCAGGTTGACGCAGACGTGCCGCCTCCCGGCGAGCGGCTTCCTAATCTCCCGCGCTCCCTGCCGGCACCTTCCGTGCCTCGTCAACGTCGTCATCGATCAGTTCCGCGTTGACCGCCACTGCCAGGCGGTACGCATCCCCGGCGGCAACGATCACCTGGGCCGCCGGATCCGCTGCATTTCCCACCGCCCACACTCCCTCGACACTGGTGCGTCCGAACTCATCCGTGCTGACACAGCCGTTCTCCAACGTCTGGCAGTCCGGCGCCTTCACGATCGAGGTATCGACCGTTGCTCCCGGTTCATAGAACAGGGCATCGCACGGATATAGCTCTCCACTTTCCAACCGGACGCCGGTCAGGGATTCTGGACCGGCAACCAGCGCCTGCACACGCCCGTCAACGACGCGCACCCCACGGGACCCCAGCGATGCTTGCGCTTCGACATCAACAGAGCTCATCTCGTGTGTGAAGAGCGTGACATCGCTGGAGAACTGCCGAAGCAGGAGGGCTTGCTGGACCGAGCACTCGCCTGTCCCCAGCACGGCAAGCGTCTGGTCCTGGTGCTCCCATCCATGGCAGTACGGACACTGGAACAACCCTCTGCCCCACCGTGCTTCTGCCCCCTCTACATCGGGCAGGACGTCCCGCAAGCCCGTTGCCAGAATCACCTGCCTGGCGGTGAGAGTACGTCCGCCCTCCAGACAGACCCGGCGATCCGGATGAACTTCCTCTGCGGTGGCACTAATAATTTCTACGCCGTAACTCTGGACTTCTTCGCGTGCCAGCTCCAGGAACTTCGCCGGCGGGATTCCGTCACGCGTGAGGTACCCGTGGATGTGGCCCGCACGAATGTTGCGCGGTTCCCCGGCGTCGACGACGGCGACGCGCCGCCGTGCCCGCCCCAGAAGGAGGGCGGCACTCAGGCCGGCTGCGCCGCCGCCGATGACGACGACGTCGTAATGGTCTTCCAGCTTCATGTGCCGTGCCCTCCCATGCCAAGCCGGTCGCAGGACCTACGTGGAGACGTCATTCTCAATGTCTTCAGCAAGATCGTCGACCTTCTCCGGGCGCAGGTGCACTCCGGCTTCGTCGAGTCGCTCCTCGAGGACGTGCGTGACATCATCCTCCACATGGCCGAGCCGTATCTCGGACCGAACGTCCTCGGCAATTTCCTCGACCAGTTCCTCCTGAGCCTCAGGGTCTATGCTCAGCGGTTCCTGGTTGGCGTCGGCGGTCATGCGTCCTCCCTCCCCGGATTCTCGAGCCGGAAGAACGTCGACTGGTTCCCGTCGCTTCGGTTCTCCTGGTAGATGAAGTTCAGCTGGCGCTCGTCAAACGTCTTGAACCACTCTTCCCAGCTGACATGGCGAAGGTTGTCGTCATCTCCGCCGAAGTCGAACCGGAGAACACCAAGGTGGTCACCGTGTTCGGTGCCGTCGACAGTCGCGGGTACCCCTCCGCGTTCCTCTGCCCACTCCTTGATCACCTCGTGATGGGTGGTGACGAGGCTTCGCCCCTCCCGCTCGGGCTCTTCGTCGGGCGAAGTCACTTCCTGGGAGTACTTCAACGATTTCGACGACTCAGGCCCGCGGCGTATCTTCCCACCGTCAGGCCCTGCGCCGAGGTCACCGTCAGAATCGGCATCGGAGTCAGCACCGCCGGAGCCGTCGCCGCTGCGTGCCTCCACGATGGCCTCGACAAGCTCCTCTTTCTTCAACCCAGAGACAGCATCGACGCCAGCGGCCTTTGCTTCCTCACGCAATTCATCGACCTTCATCTCCCGGAGGTCACTTTCGTTGACGTCCGGTGTGTTGGGGGTCTGATTTCCCGGTTGTTGTGCCATGGCAGGATCTCCCTTCTTGTTCAGCGGGGCTGGGCCGGGTTGGTGGGATCACCCTGCGATGGCGGGTTCACGGGTGGACCTGACGTTGCCGGACTTACCGGTGATCCGCCCTGGCTCTGGGATTTCTCCGGTGTCGCTGGATTGGTGGATCCGCTGGGTTCGGCACCATTGCGTAGCGCCTCCAGCCTCTGCTCGAGAACCTGCACAACAGGGAGCCGGTCGCCGTGCGCCCGTTCATAGGCCAAAAGCTGTCCCACTCCGGTTTCATCAAGGCCGTTGATGCGGGTCGGCAAGGTTCCCAGCGGAAGGTGGTCATAGTCCGCTAGGGGAAGGTCGTCGTGTCGTGGTGATTCATTCTGTGCCATGAGATATCACTCCGATGGTTCGGTCGCTACGTCGGTTGGTCCTTCTTCTCCGCTCGTGTCGTCCTCGAGCTCGTCTTCACCTCGGGAGTTGTCCTCCAGATCGGTGTCGATGCCGTTGTTGTCGTCGAACTGTTCAACTTCATCAGGTGACTCTCCGCCACCTGGATCGTCACACCCGGTCAGCAGCACGGCGCTGATGCCCGCAGCAGCTGCCATTGCCCACAATTTGTGCTTCGCCATGATCAGTCCCTTTCTGCTCACACCTTCGGGCGGTTCCACCCTTATCAATAAACAGTATGCTTACTATCTTCGTCTTGTCGACGATTAGGGCACGCGATTTTATAAGCACGCTGATAATCTACGATGAGTACAAATCCAGACAACCGTGACGAAGGAGTCCTGACATGGCGGGCAAATTCGAGCTCTATTTCGACGACGACAAGCGCTACCGCTTCCGGCTGACCGGCGACGACGGCGCCACCCTGATGACCAGCGAGTCGTACGACGACAAGCCCACCGCCGTCTCCGGAATTAACGGCATCCGCGACTGCGCCTCCACTGCGCTGATCAAGGATTTGACCGACGGCGAAGACACCGAATAACTACGAGCGAGACCGAGGTGACGATGTCCAACAGCCCGGCAGCCAACCTGCAGTCCGCCGCGATGGGAACGGGCATTGGCCCGGTCCTGGACAGGTTCCAGGACGTCGAGCGCATTGCGGTCCTCCGCGGTGGCGGTCTCGGCGATCTGCTCTTCGCCTACCCGGCGCTGAGCGCACTAGCAGCGGCGTATCCCGACGCGTCCATCACCCTGCTGGGACTCCCGTTGCACGCCGAACTCCTCCGCCACCGGCCCGGGCCGGTGGCGGAAGTGGAAGTGCTGCCGTTCGCCTCCGGAGTGCGCCCGGGCCCGGAGGACGGAACGGCGACGGCAAACTTCTTCGCTGACATGCGGTCCCGGCACTTTGATCTTGCAGTGCAGATCCACGGCGGCGGGCGCAATTCCAACCCCTTCCTCCTGAAACTCGGGGCGAGACACACTGTCGGCACGAGGACCCCGGATGCGGTGGCGTTGGAACGCACCCTTCCCTACATCTACTACCAAAATGAATTCCTGCGTTCGCTTGAGGTGGTGGGCCTTGCCGGCGCTGCACCGGTGTCGCTCGAACCCCGGTTGATCGTCACCCCGGAGGAGACGGCGGCCGGGCTTCACCTCACCGGCGCGGGAACACGCCCTCTCCTGGTGATCCATCCCGGCGCAACGGATCCCCGCAGGCGCTGGCCGGCGTCGTCGTTTGCTGTGGTCGCGGCGCGGGCGGCACGGGACGGCAGCGACGTGGTGCTGGTCGGGGACGACGGCGACGCACCGCTGGCCGCGGAAATCGTCCGGATGGCGCAGGCGGAAGCAGCATCAGAGGGGGCGCGCATCCGCTCTCTCGCCGGCCGGCTGTCGCTCAGCGAGCTGACGGGAGTGCTGTCGGTGGCGACCGTCGTCGTCGGTAATGACAGCGGACCCCGCCACCTGGCGCAGGCGGTCGGCACCCCCACAGTGGGTATCTACTGGGTGGGCAACGTCATCAACGCGGGTGCCCTGGGCCGCATGCTGCACCGCGTGCACCTGGCGTGGACCACTCAGTGTGTCGAATGTGGCGTGGACGTAACGCAAGTGGGCTGGACCGCTGAACGGTGCGAACACGATGATTCACACGTTCAGCAGATCCAGCCCGATGCGGTGTACGACGACGTTCGGGACCTTACGGCCACGACCCCTCTTCTTCGTGGCAGATAAGCATCTGCCGGATCTCACAGCCGCGAGGTTGTGACAGCGCGAAAAGGATCGCGTCAGCCACTCGCCTGGGGTCATTGAGCCGCGAGTTGTCCTGGGGCTTGTACTTCTCGTCCCGGTCATCGAAGAACTTCGTCTCCATGCCGCCGGGAATCATGGTGGTCACGCCCACTTCACCGGCCATCTCGGCTGCCAGCGCATGACTGAAGCCCACGACGCCGAACTTGGAGGCGCAGTACGCGGTGGCGTCGGCGACTGCCCGGATGCCCAGGGTCGAGGCGATGGTAATCACCCGGCCATGGCTCGTCTTCAGATACGGCAGCGCGGCGCGCACGGTGGAAACGGTGCCGGTGAGGTTGACGGCCAGAACCTTCTCCCACTCAGCTGCCGCTACGTCTTCGAGCCGGCCGCAGCGGTCGATGCCGGCTGCAGTCACGACGGCGTCGAGCCCGCCCAGCGTTTCGGCCGCCTGTTGTACGGCTTGTGTCACAGCCTCCCGGTCCGCGACGTCGACTTCCAGGGCTTTCACGCCCGACGCCCCGCTGATGTCCCGGTCGAGCACCACAGGGGTGCCGCCGGCGTCGAGCACGCGGGCCACGACCGCTGCCCCCAGTCCGGACGCGCCGCCTGTGACCAGTACGCGGCCGGGGTTGAAGGTGCTGTTGTCAGTAGAAACAGACATGTGATCCTCTCGGTGTCTCTTGCTGGTTACCCGACCTCGGCGAGCGCCGCGGCCAGGGAGGTGGTTGAACGGGCTGGGATGTAGGGGACGGTCACGGTCTGCCCGCCCCACGATCGCAGGAGTGCGGACTCTGGAAGCTCGGTTGCGGAGTAGTCGCCGCCCTTGACCCAGATGTCGGGACGCAGGGCAGCCAGGGCCTCCTCGGGTGTGTCCTCTCCAAAGACGAATACGGCATCGACGCACTCGAGCGCGGAGAGGAGTTCCGCGCGGTCGTCCTCGCCCATGATCGGGCGCTGCGGGCCCTTGAGCCTGCGGACCGACTCATCCGAGTTGAGGCAGACGATCAGGCAGTCTCCGAGCCTTCGCGCCGCGGACAGGGTTCGGGCGTGGCCGGCGTGCAGCAGATCGAAGCATCCGCCGGTGGCCACGACGGTGCCGCCCGCCTCGCGGGTTTCACGGGCAACCCGGAGCGCGTCGACCGCCGGTCCGTGCAGCTGTGTCGGTTCAGGGTCCTCCCCGAGCGCTGACACACCGCCCCGGCCGAGGAACTCCGCCGCCCGCTGGACCGCGGTCTCGACAGCCTCGCCGAGCGTCGTCCCGCCGCCGAGTGCAAGCGCGAGGGCGGAGCAGAACCTGTCACCGGCTCCACACGGATCATTGGCACCAATCGCGGGCGCCGGCACCAGATGCGGCAGTTCCGCGCTTGTTCCCTGATGGTGGATCAGCGCACCCCGCTCCCCCAGCGTCACGACGACGGCCTTGCTCTTCCACGTCCGTTCCAGCGCTGCTGCAGCGTCAGCAGCAGCGCGAATGACGTCGGAGGCGCTCCCCTGCGTTGTACCCGATGCCTTCAGTGCTTCACTGAAGTTCGGGGTAACGGCGGCAACTCCGGGCACCGGTTCCGGCCCCGACGGATGCGGGTCCCAAACAACCGGGACACGTCCCGCGACCCGCTCCAGCACTTCCCGCAGCTGTTCGTTCGCTGCAAGCCCGCGCCCGTAGTCGGAAACCAGTACGACGTCGGCCCCTTCCACTGCCTGCAGCATCTCCTCGGTGACGGACGGCACCGGTGCGGCGCCGCAGCCTTCATCGAAACGCACGACGGCGTGGTTCCCCGCGCGCACCCGCGTCTTCACCGGGGTAGGTGCACCGGACGGGCCAGTGACGAGCCGGATGCCGGCGAGTTCCGCGCGGAGGGCGGAGGCGGCGTCGTCGTCGGAGAGCACCGTGACGAGCTCGAGACTGACACCGGACCTGTTGTCCTGCGCATCCTGCTGGAGCATCCGCGCGGTCAGGCCGGCGCCGCCGGCACGCCGCCTGACGGCAGCCACATCCACCACGGGCACCGGAGCGTCCGGGCTCAACCGGCCGGCGTCTCCGGACAAATCCACATCGAGGAGGACATCTCCCACCACGACGATCCTCATGATCCCGCCTCCATAGTCCGGCAGCGCGCCACTTCTGCATCGAACGCCCTGCAGATGGCGTGCAGCGCGATGAGGTGCCCCTCCTGCGCATTGGCCGACCGGGCATCCACGGCCACATGGTCATCGCAGGCCGCGGTCAACGGGTTGGGGCCAGGGCCGGTGAGCGCCCAGCTCGTGATTCCGATCTTCCGGGCCGCTTCAGCCGCGCGCAGGAGGTTGGGGCTCTTGCCGCTCGTGCTGAGGAGCAGCAGTACGTCTCCCTCGCGGCCGTGGCCCTGCACCTGGCGGGCGAAGACGTTGTCGTAGCCGTAGTCATTCGCGATTGCTGTCACCGAGGAGGACTCAGCGTGCAGGGAGATGGCGGAGAACGCCTCTCTCTCGCCGTCGAACCTGCCCACCAGCTCCGCCGTCAGGTGTTGGGCTTCGGCCGCTGACCCCCCGTTGCCTGCGGCGAGCAGGCGCTGGCCGGCCATGAGGCGTCCGGCGAGATCGACCCCCCAGTCTGCAAGATGGGCGGCAGAGGCCATCAGGGATTCTACCGCCGGCAGCACGTGCTGAAGGTGACCCATGACGGCGTCGTAAGCACCGGATCCGGGAGCGCTGAGCGGCGCCGGCTCAGGATGCGGCGGAACGGCGATCAGCGGTTGCCTCCGCCCGGGCCGGACAGTGGCTAGGTATTCGGCGCTCATCGGGCGCTCCTTCCGGTGCTCTGCAGATGTGAGTTGGAGGCAAGGGGTGACGCCGGCGCCAACCGCGATGTCCTGCGTCGGGCCGGTGTCCGCCCACTGGCCTGGTTGAGCGTCAGCTGGTACGCCTTCTCGGTGTCGGCGGCGATGCGGTCCCAGGAATAGCGCGCATGCACCCTGGCCAGTCCTGCGCTGCCGAGTTCCTTCGCTGCCTCGGGATTCTCGATGACCTGGCGGATGGCTTCGGCGAGCGCCTCGACATCGCGCGGGGGTACGTGCAGCCCGGTCTGGCCGTCCACGACCGTGTCGATCAGCCCGCCCACGGCGGCAGCGATGACCGGGACTCCGCAGGCCATCGCCTCGAGCGGGACTATCCCGAACGGTTCATACCAGGGTGCGCACACCACGGCGTCGGCGCTGCGCAGCAGCTCGGGCATCCGCTCACGGGGCACCTGCCCCTCAAGCACAACGCGGTCTGCGACGCCCAAATCCGTGGCAAGATTCATCAGGCGCCGGGCTTCTGGATCTTCTTCGAGGCGCTTGGCGTCTCCGCTGCCGCCCGCGATCACGAGTTCGACGTCGTCAATCCCGCTGTCTGCCAACCTCCGCAGTGCACGGATCACCAGGTCGACGCCCTTACGCGGCACCAGGCGCCCCACGGTCATGATCCGGTGTGCGCGCCGTCGGGGAGCGGCCGGCCCCTCGGCCCCGAACAGTGTCAGGTCCACTCCGCAGGGCGCCACCGACACCCGTGTGCCCTCCACGCCCATGGCCTTCAGCTCGAACACCTCGTCGGAGCAGGTTGCGATCACCCGGTCCGCTTGCCGGCCCACGGAAGGTTCCAGCCAGGCACGTTCCAGCGGACTCGTGTCCTCCTTGCCCTGGTGCCGCCGCTTGACTGTTCCCAGCGCGTGGAAGGTCTGCACCACGGGGACGGCGTAACCGGCGTCGTCCCTCCGGGCGGCGTCGAGTGCCGCGATCCCGGACATCCAGAAGTGCCCGTGCACCAGGTCCGGCGGGCAGGAACCCCAGTCAGCAGCGATGCCGTCGGCGAGCTGGCCCATGAACGGCAGGAGGTCATCCTTGGGGATGGTGGTCGGCGGACCGGCGTCGACGTGAACCACTTCGACTCCTGGCGCAGCCTGGACCCGTTCGGGAAGGTCCGTGCTGTCCCTGCGGGTGTAGACCGTGATGCTGTGCCCGCGCCGTGCGAGCGCCAGTGACAGCGCAGCGACGTGCACATTCTGGCCCCCGGCGTCCACCCCGCCGAGCGCAGCGAGTGGACTCGCGTGCTCGGACACCATGGAAATCCTCATTGTGGTCTCCTTTCCGAAACTGCCAGGACGCGCGAACGCTCAGTGGTATCCCCCAGGACTTCGTCCCACGCTTCCAGGAACGCCTGCAGGCCATAGCGCTCCAGCGCCACCTGCCGCGCCACCTGGCCACGTGATTGTGCTTCTGCAGGGTCATCGATGAGCAGGCGTACTGCGGCGCGCAGTTCATCGGTGTTGGTCGAAATGGCACCCGCTTCCGGCGGCACCGCGCGGGCCGCCTCGGTCGTCGCCAGGGCGACCACCGGCATTCCGAGGTGCATCGATTCCAGCAGCGCAAGGCCAAGTGACGTCCAGCGCAGCGGGTGGACATAGAGCCGGCGGCGGGCGAGTTCCGCGTGGAGCTTCGGGGTCGGCAGGTCACCGCAGACCGTCAGCTGCTCCGCACCCAGACCGAGCGCGTTCGGCAGCTCGGCGGTTCCCATGCCGAAGACATCGAGATGAGCTTCCCGGCTGAACAGCGGAAGCAGGTCGGTGCCGGTGACCCGTCCGCGCCGCACCGGCTCATTCACGACGACGGCGGCATGCGGCAGCTCCCCGGTGTAGAGCGGACCGGGGTCCACGATGCCGTGCTCGACCACGGCCGTGGGCGCCATGCCGTTGTCCCAGAAGAGCCGGTTGAAGTGGGTGACGTGGACGATCGGGATCTCGCTCTGCCCGGCGAGGGGATGCAGCGTCGTCGGGATGTCGCCCTTGGGGGTGTTGTGTTCAAGGAAGACTGCGGGAATATCGCGCCCGGGGCGGCGTCCCAGCAAACGCTCAACCTCCTCCAGTTCCTCCAGCCGCTGCAGGACGACGACGTCGGGATTCTCCTCGCGCAGCTGCGCCGGCGGCACCTCGCGCACCGAAGCCGGCCAGTCCCGGCCGGCACGGCCGAGGCCCCACGGACCCCCTTCAGGCGTGGTGGGCAGCAGGTACTCGTGCGCACCACGGACAAACGCATCGGTCCATCCGCCGTGCACGTGCCAGAGCAGTATCCTCATGCGTTCCTCGTTTCTCTTCTGCTGGCCAGGGACGGGATTCCGGAGATCAGCCGCAGCACAGCGGCGTAGGCATCTTCCGGGCTGACATCTGCGAGACAGGGGTGACCGGCCACCGGACAGTCGCGGGCCCGGGTGAGCTTGCAGGGCGCGTTCTGATCCCCGAGCAACTCAACCGGCACGCGGTATGGTGCCCACCGGACGGCCGGCACCACCGGTGAGAACAGACTGACGACGGGCGTGCCCACCGCAGCAGCGAGGTGCGCCGGACCGGTATTGCCGACGACGACGGCGTCCGCCCCCGCCAGCACCCCGGCCATCGTGCGCAGATCGGTCTGGCCGCCGAGGTCGATGCCGTCAGGGCCGGCGACCGTGGCTGTCAGTTCCGGCTCGCCGTTTCCGCCGGTCACCACCACGCGGTAGCCGGCACCGGTCAGCAGTTCCGCGAGCGCGGCGTGATGCAAAGCCGGCCAGGCGCGGGCGGGGACAGCTGCGCCCGGGTGCAGGACGATGTAGGGACCTTCGCCCACCAGGTGCGTCACGTCGGGGATGCCGTGCACGCGAAGCCGTCCGTCGTCGTCGTCCGGCAGGCGGTAACCTCCGGCGGCGGCAATCTGCAGTGCGCGCTCCGGCTCCGGCTGATCCTCCGGGAAGTCCTCACCGGGTTTGAGCCGTACGTCGAGGAGACTCCCGGCGTAGTCCACCGATGCACCGGTGATGCGCCCGACGCCGGCCAGCCGCAGTACCAGCGCCAAGGGCAGCGGGGACTGGTGGAAGGAAGTGAGGATAACGGCTTCCGTGATACCGGCGTCCGCCACGGCATCCCGCAGGGTATCCAGGTGCCCAGCGGTCACCTCGGGTGCCGGCGACGCGATCCACGGAGAGTTCCAGACGATGACCTCCGACACCCCGGGAAGCAGTTCCGCCCCCGGTGCCCCTTGCGGACCGCACAACATGACGACGCCGGCAGGATTGCTTGCGGCGACGGCCCGGACCGCGGGACCGCACAGGAGAACGTCACCGACGCTGTCCAGGCGCGCCACCAGGACCCGGCCCATCAGGCGGCGCCCCGCAGCAACGCGACTGCTTCTGCGAGCGTGTCTGCCTTCAGCGGCGCGGCA
Organism: Arthrobacter sp.; assembly: GCF_031179385.1. GTDB lineage: Bacteria > Actinomycetota > Actinomycetes > Actinomycetales > Micrococcaceae > Arthrobacter_D. The sequence continues at coordinate 14,714 of NZ_JAPSHV010000049.1, forward strand.
TCGATCTCCTCCTGGCGGGTGACCGGGGTGGGAACAAGTACGCCCATCGCCCCTGCAGCGGCGGCGGCCTCGACGTCCGCTCCGATGTCCCCAATGAAGGCGACCTCGGAGGGATGCAGCCCCAGCTTCTCGCAGGCGCGCAGAATCATGCCCGGCGCCGGTTTCCGGCAGGTGCAGCCGTCGTCGGGCCCGTGGGGGCAGATCTCCCACACGTCGAAGGGACCCAGCACGGCGTCAACGCGCTGGTTCACTGCTGCAACCTGATGCTCGGTGATCAGTCCGCGCGCGATCCCGGACTGGTTGGTGAGCACACCCAGCGGCACTCCGTCCGCCCGCAGGGTGTTCAGCGTTTCGAGAGCACCGGGCATGGCGACCACGCGGTCCGGGTCGCCGTTGTACGGCACGTCGACCACAATGGTGCCGTCCCGATCGAGGAGAACAGCTTTCGGCTCGCTTCTCATACAGGCACTGTTCCCTGAGAAGTGGGAACCTAAACACTTCTCCGCGGAGAAGTTCTTCTCAGGCCCGTTGGAGGTGGACGGCCGCACCGCGCCGGCGGTCCTTTCTGGCAGGATACTTTCATGCTGCCTGACACTGCCGTGGAAGCCCTTGAGCCTGACGGACGCCCTGAAGTACTGGCATTGCGTGCCCTCAAGCTCGGAGATCTCCTGGTCGCGGTCCCAGCCCTGAGGGGCCTACGCCGCGCCTTCCCTGAACACCGCATCCTGTACGCAGCGCAGTCCTGGCTCGAACCGATCGTGCAGCTGACCGGCGCGGTGGACGACTTGCTGCCCACTCACGGGCTCGATGTACCGCTTGCCCTTCGTCCGGGCAGGGTGGACGTTGCCGTGAACCTGCACGGCAACGGGCCCGAGAGCCGCGGGCGGCTTGAAGCTTTGGATGCCTCCCGGCGGATTGGGCACCATGCGCCGGGCTGGTCCGGCCCGGAGTGGGAAGACGGAGTCCACGAGAGGTACCGCTGGGCGCACCTCGTCCAATCCCACGGCATCGACGCCGATCCGTTGGACTACCACCTGCTGCCGCCGCCGGTTCAAAGCCCCGCGCCCGGCGCCGTCGTTATTCACGTGGGCGCCGCCTACGGAAGCAGGCTCTGGCCGGTGAAGCGGTTCGCCGAAGTCGCCCGGGCGCTTTCCGACGCCGGCCAGCAGGTGCTGCTTACCGGCAGCACCGGCGAGCGTCCCCGTGCGGAAGCAGTTGCCCAGGCCGCCGGGCTCGATGAGACCCATGTCGTGGCGGGACACCTTGGGTTGCTGGAGTTCGCGGCCCTGATCTCTTCGGCGTCGCTGGTCATCTCGGCTGATACCGGCGCCGCCCATCTGGCCTCGGCATACTCCCGGCCGTCAGTGGTGCTGTTCGGGCCGGCCCCCGTGGCGGAATGGGGGCCGCCGCCCGGACCGCATCTTGTGCTGACGGACGAATCGGTACGCCGTGGCGAAACCTTCGCCAGTGAACCGGATCCAGCGATTCTCGCAGTAACGCCCGAGGATGTGCTGCGCGCGGCTGCGGAACTGGGTATCTCGCGCTGACACCTTCAGGCGATGCGCGCTGCCGCACCCGTTGCTGCCAGGCCGATTGTTTCGGCGCCCAGTAAGCGTTTCTGGAGTTTCACGAGTGTCCGCGCGAGGAGCCGCGAAACCTGCATCTGGGTCATGCCGAGCCGTCGGGCGATGCGGTCCTGGGTCTCCTCGTGGAAGTAGCGCCGATACAGCAGTTCCCGCTCGCGTTCTGACAGCTCACGCACTGCGGCGCGCAGGGCGAGCACTTCATCGCTCCGGGCGTACTGGTCGTCGCCGGCTGTCAGGACCTCGGCCCAACCCGGGCCCTCCGTCGTTGTATCGAGCGATTCGGGCCGCTGGCTTCCGCCGCAGTTCAAAGCTTCCGCGACCGTTGCCGAATCCTTCTGGAGGTGTTCGGAGAGCTCGTCGAGGGAGGGCTCCCGACCGAGTCGCTGAGCCAGTTCGGAACCCGCCTTGACGGCCGCCGACTTCAGGTCCTGGAGCTCGCGCGGCGGCCGTATCATCCAACAGCAGTCCCGCAGGTAGCGCTTCACTTCGCCTCGAATGGTGGGGACGGCGTACGCGGCGAACTCGATGCCAAGCTCCGGGTCGAAGCGGCGCGCGGCCTTCATCAGTCCTACGTATGCGACCTGGCGGACATCCGCGGCGTCGTTGGAGAAGGGGGAATAGCCCCGTGCTATCCCCTCGGCTATGTGGAGGTGCTCCAGGGCGATGCTCTCCTGCATGGCGGCCTTCAGACTGCCGGACGGCCGCTTGGCTGAGGGGCTGATGCGGGGCTTGGCCTCCCGCGCGGGCGCGACTTCTTGCATACTTTCACCTCGAGTCGGAGACATGGGGCGGTTCTTCTACAGAAGAACATAAGCATGCTGAGCAAAGCAACGCGTTTACTAAATCGTTATCTTAAAAATCTTCTAATCGTTTCTCGACTGCGGTATTGACTACTTCTCCTCGACCAACTAAGGACGGTGCTGGTCAATCACGTACTTCTCCAAGTTCTCCAGGGTCCGTTCCATCGCCGCCGGATGCTTCCTCGTGAAACCCAGCAGCTTCAGGATCGGCTTGCCGAAGACTGCCCGCGCGTCCCATTCCTCTGCGACCAACGTGCCGCCGTCGTGCTCTTTTAGGGTGTAACGCCACACATGGCGCGAAAAGTGCCGCCACGCGATGCGCTTGCCCTCCTCGAATTCCACGACGGTGTTCAGGATTTTGTAGGGCGCACCGATCTTCATATCCATCCCGAAGCGCGCACCGGCGGAAAGGCGTTGAGGCCCGTTGGGCTGCTCACCCGAGACGGTTCCGGAACCGTCGATCACACTATGCAGGGCCGGGGTGGCCAGGACCTCGAAGACGGCGGCGGCAGGGGCAGGGATGAATCGCTCCCGGCGGATCAGGTAAGGGGTGGCCATAGGTTCATTCTCCATCGAGTGGGCGCCCACAACCGTACTTCCCCCAAAGGGTGGTCATGAGCGCCCACTCGATGCGGCAAACGGCGTGGATCCTCAGCTCACGGCGTTGGTCTGCGCAGGGTCCGGCGCTATGCCTGCCTCCCGCTCCACCCGGGTGTCCCGCTCGATGACGGTCGACAGCGCCTTCTCATGGACGAACGCCAGGAGGATCGCAGCCATGACACCGAGGGGCGCCATGTAGAGGAACAGTGGAGTGAGCGCATCGTTGTAGGACTGGATGATCGGCAGCTGCAACGCTTCAGGCAGTGCATTGACCAGCTCCGGCGTCAACGAGTTGGCGCCGCCCTGCAGCGCCGTGCCGCCCGCGGGGAGCCGCTCGAGCAGCAGCTCCCCCACCCGTGCCGTGAAGAGGCTGCCGATGACGGCGGACCCGAGGGTGGCGCCGATCTGCCGGAAGTAGTTGTTGGACGCCGTCGCTGTTCCGACGACGCGGTTCGGGAAGGTGTTCTGCACGATCAGCACCAGAATCTGCATGCTCAAGCCCAGCCCGGCGCCCATGATGGCGATGAAGACGCAGATCAGCCACACGGGCGTCGTCGGGGTGATGGTGGAGAGCAGCAGCAGCGCTACGGAGACCCCGACGGAGCCCACTATCGGCATCCACTTGTAGCGGCCCGTCTTGCTGACGAGGACTCCAGAACCCGTGGAGGTCAGGATCAGTGCGCCCATCATCGGGATCATGAGCAGTCCGGCGTTCGTGGCGCTGGCCCCGGTGACCATCTGGAGATACGTCGGCAGGTACCCGATGGCGCCGAACATGGTCACGCCGATGAGCAGTCCCCCCGCAGTGGTCAGGACGAAGTTGCGTTCCCGGAACAGGTTCATCGGGAGGATCGGCTCCTTGGCCCTGCGCTCGACCGCGACAAAGAGCGCTCCGGTGATAACGGCGAGCGCAAAGAGTCCGAGTATCTGCGTTGACAGCCACGGATACTGGGTACCACCCCAGGTGCCTACCAGGACCAGCGACGTCGTCGCGATAGCGAGCAGCACCATTCCGGCGACATCGACATGGGGGTGGACCCGTTCACGCGCAGGCAGGTGGAGGAAGAACAGCACCACGACGATCGCCAGAACACCCAGGGGCATGTTGATCCAGAACATCCAGCGCCAGCCCGGACCTTCGGTGAACCAGCCGCCCAGCAGTGGTCCCGCGACTGAGGCGAACGCGAACACTCCGCCCATGGCACCCATGTACTTGCCGCGCTCCCGGGCGGGAACGACGTCGGCGATGATGGCCTGGGAGAGGATCATCAAACCACCGCCGCCCAGACCCTGCACAGCGCGCCCGGCGATCAGCCACTCCATATTCGGGGCGAGACCGCCGACGACGGAGCCCGCCATGAAGATGGCGATCGCCAGGAGCAGGAGGCTTTTGCGCCCCACCAGGTCGCCGAGCTTGCCGTAGATCGGCATGACGATCGTGGCGGCGAGGATGTAGGCGGTGATGACCCACAGCATCTGGTCGACACCGTTGAGTTCACCGACGATCGTGGGAAGCGCCGTACTGAGGATCATCTGGTTCAGTGCGGCCAGAAGCATGGACAGCATGAGGCCGACGAAGAGCAGAAGCAGGCCCGACTCTTTGCGCGCATCGGACCGCACAGAATTTAGTTGACTCACATAACTATTATCGCACGGTCCCCCCGCGACCGACAGTCCCGCAGGATCGAAGTCGCAGAGTCGGTCGACGCCGACCCTGAAGGATGCCGGCCCGACCGCCACTAGTTGATCGGCGCGGGCGGTCCTTCGCCGCTGAGCACAGCAAGGGTGTTGTCTGCGGCGAGCATTGCCATGGCGGTGCGGGTCTCAACGGTGGCGGAGCCGAGGTGCGGCACGAGGGCTACGTTCTCGAGCTCGAGCAGCCCGGGATGCACGCTGGGCTCGTTCTCAAACACGTCCAGGCCGGCGCCCGCGATCTGACCGTCACGCAGCGCGGACGCGAGTGCCGCTTCGTCGACGATCGGTCCCCGCGCGGTATTGATGAGGTATGCCGAATCCTTCATCGAAACCAGTTGTTCGGCGCCGATCAGATGATGCGTGGCAGGACCGTAGGGGCAGTGCAGCGAGACGACGTC
>NZ_JAPSHV010000005.1:0-8695 GCF_031179385.1 Arthrobacter sp.
CGCAACCGAACCATCGACCGAGTGGTGCAGCGCGAACGTTTCCTGTACCACCCATCCGCCGACCCGGTCAGCGGATGCGCGGAGATACCCACTGTCCCCGGAGACGAAGCGGTCATTCGGGGCGGACCGGAGCGTGCACTCGCCGTTGCCCCAGTCCTTGAGAACGAAGGTCTCGGCAGACTCCGGCCTCATGGAGCAAGCCGTCACCGCAGCTGTTCCTTCGGGAACGCTCAGGTAGGCGTTGGTCCGTATGCTACGGAGCGCCACCAGGTCGAGCGCTTCCTCCGGCACGACTGTGCCGTAACGCTCGGCGAGCCCTTCGGCAACGCTGACGGGGTTAACCAGGGTTCCGCTGTACCAGTCGGCGAGCACGTCGGACCCGAGGGAGCCGAGCACTGCCACCGTACCCGGGGAATCCCCCAGCGGGAGAATGGAACCGCCGTCGCCTGAGGCCTTCGACAGAACGCGGGCGTTGCGAAGCACAACCACGGACTTGCCCGCGGCCTCCCGGGCCAATTCCGCGTGATCGTCCGTGAGTAATGCCTCGGAGGAGATGCCGCCGTACACACCGCCGTCGGGCAGGAACTCGCCCGTGCGTTCACGCAGGGTGAGCAGGCGGAGGACTGCCGCGTCGACATCGTCCATGGACATCAGTCCGCGAGCCAGCGCCTCTTCAAGATAGGCGATCGAGGGCGCAGGATCGTCACCGTCGTCAGTGAAGCTGTCTACGCCTGCCCGCAATGCGGAAGCATAGGCGGACGGTCCGTCGTCGAAGTATTTCTCCGCCGTGAAGAGGGACGAAGGCGCTCCGGCGTCGGTCACGATCGCGACCGAATCGCCGTTGCCCCAGCGCCGCAACTGGTCCGCCACAAGGTCCGAAACGTGGGCGGGCCGGCCGTTGACCAGGTTGTAGGACAGCATGACGGCGCCTGCTGCACCGGACTCGACGGGCAGGCGGTAGGCGGGGAGCTCGTACTCATTCAGTACACGCGGCGGCAGTTGGCTTGAGGTGACGTTGCGGTCGCGCTCGTTGTTGTAACCGAGGAAGTGCTTCAGCGTGGGAACGGTGAGCCACTGCTCGGCGTGGTCGCCCTTCAGGCCTTCACAGTAGGCGGTTGCCAGCAGGGCTGTGAGCCCGGAGTCCTCGGAAAAGCCCTCCTCGTTCCTGCCCCACAGCGGGTGCCGAAGCGGGTTGACGACCGGCGCCCAGACGTTGAGGCTCACGGTCGGGTCGCCGGCCTTTTTCGCCCGCATCTCCAGGCCGACCGCGCGCCCCACCCTGCGCAGAAGGTCCTCGTCCCAGGTGGCCGCCAGCCCCACCGTCTGCGGGAAAACCGTCGCATCACCGAGCCAGGCAACGCCGTGCGCCGCCTCCGCACCCGTGTGGAAATACGCCAGGCCAACCTCTGGAATGGCGGGTGAATGCTGATGGAGCAGCGACACCTTTTCGCTCTGGGACAGGAGGGCGAGGATGCTCTCTGCGGTGCGGGCGGCAAGACGGGTTTCGCTCACGAAGAAGTTCCGATCACTGGGGAGGATTGTTTAAGCGCTTGCACAGCGCTCTTCGACCCTCATGCTGGCATCAACCGCTGTGATAAGCAACACACTTCGGTCTTGTCCGAAACAGAAACATGCCCTACGGTTGGATCAATCGAAGCGCTTCGACGAATCGGGTAGTCCGACGTCATAGTTCGATAACCAACCATGCAAGCGCCGCACAAGGCGCGCCTGGACACAAAGGAGTGCACCATGCCAAACAGTTCACACGGCACCGACCTTCAAGGCGTTGCGCTGGGCCGCAAGCCGCTGGGCCGCCGGTCCTTTCTCGGCCTGCTGGGGGGAGCCGCCTTCTTCGCAGCCTCCCCTACGCTGCTGACCGCCTGCAGCACCGGCACATCCGCTCCACAGGCAACGACGGCGGGCGGCCTGGCTGAATCGGTTGCGAAGCTCGTGCCCGACTACATCCCCATGAACCTGGTGCAGCCGGACATTCAGGGCGTCAAGGGCTCTACCCCCGGGTTCACCACCATTCCCACTGAACTGGTCAAGTCTGTCAGCAAGGTGCCGGGCAGCGGCGGCACCTACACGGCAATGTCGCCGGCGTGGTGGGCCATCCCCCGAGGCTTGCCCGACAACGCGTACTACCAGGCGGTCAACGAGCGGCTCGGTGCCACCATCAACTTCCAGGCAACCGACGGCAACACCTACGGCGACAAGATTCAGACTGTACTCGCCTCACCGCGTGACGTTCCTGATTGGGTGGTCATCCCCTCCTGGAACATTCCGCCCCGTTTCGGCCAGGCAGCCAAGGGATTGTTCACTGACCTGGCGCCTTACCTCGCCGGCGACAAGGTGAAGAAGTATCCCAACCTCGCGAATATCCCGACGGCGGCCTGGAAGTACAGCTGCTTCGAGGGCGGTCTGTACGGGCTGCCCATGCCCACCCCGCTGGTCAATGACGCATTCTTCTACCGCACCGACCTGTTCGACGAGATGGGCCTGGAGCAGCCGAAGACGGCGGACGAGTACATCGCCATAGCCAAGGAAGTCACCGATCCTTCCAAGAACCGTTGGGGATCCGAGGACGTCTGGAACGGTGCCCAGCTCATGCACGGGGTGGTCCCGAAGTGGAAGCTCGTCGACGGCACACTCGTGAACAAGTTCGAGACCGAGGAATACCGCGCCGCCCTCGAGTGGATCATCAAGCTCTTCAAGTCCGGTGCCGTGCACCCCGACGCGGTTGCCGGCAACGCACAGCAGGCCAAGCCCCGCTTCGAGTCCGGGGCCACTCTGATGACGACCGACGGCGTGGGCAGCTGGCATGAGGCCCTCGGCCGCGTCCTGCCCACGAACCCGGACTTCGATATGCAGCCCATGGACTTCTTCGCTCCCGACGGCGGTGACCCCGTCCTCTACAGCGGCCAGCCCGCCGGCATCTTCAGCTTCATCAAGAAGACCGAGGACACCGCGAAGATCGAAGAGTTGCTGGCTCTGGCGAACTTCATAGCTGCCCCCTTCGGCACCGAGGAAAACCTTCTCATCAACAGCGGCGTCGAAGGCAAGCACTTCGAGCGCGATGCCCAGGGCATCCCGCAGATGACCGATCTCGGCCGCCAGGAAGTCACCAGCACCTACCAGTTCCTCGTCAGCCCGCCGACGGTCAATTCCCACGTCCAGTACCCCGGGTTCGTCCAGGCGAAGACCGAGTGGGAAGCGCGGCAGGCGCCGTTCGTGCAGGAAGACGTCTTCTTCGGAATGCAGATCCAGGAACCGCCGCAGTACGGATCGTTGAGCGCACCCTTTGACGATCTTGCCAAGGACATTGCCCGCGGCCGCAAGGGTCTCAAGGACCTGGACTCCGAGATCGAAACCTGGAAGCGGAACGGCGGCGAGAAACTTCGTGAGTTCTATGCCGGGTTCCTGACCGCGTAGCTCCACCGCCATGACCACGACTGACTTCACCCGCCGCGGGCAGCAAGCGCCGGCGAACACGAACGACGACGGCGCCGGCTCGCCTGCCCCGCTGCCGGTCCGCCGAAAGCAAGGACTGCGGGCCCGCTTCCGGCGTGACCGGTCGCTTGTTCTGATGGCGCTTCCCGCCGTCGTCCTTCTGGTGGTTTTCGCCTACGTGCCGCTCCTCGGCAATGTGGTCGCCTTCCAGAGCTACTCGCCCTTCATCGGTATCCCAGCCAGTCCCTGGGTGGGTTTGGAGAATTTCGCACGCGTATTCGGGGATCCGAACTTCTGGAATGCCGTCAGGAACACGCTCGTGATCACCGGGTTCCAGCTGGTGTTCTTCTTCCCCGTGCCGATTGCCCTGGCGCTCCTGCTGAACTCGCTGCTTCGTCCGGCGATGAGGGCAACGATCCAGGCCATCGTCTACCTCCCGCACTTCTTCTCGTGGGTGCTGGTGGTCTCGGTCTTCCAGCAACTGCTGGGCGGCGCAGGGCTGCTAAGCCAGATGCTGCGGGCCAACGGGTGGAACGGCATGGACATCATGACCAACCCCGACACCTTCCTCTTCCTCATCACGTCGCAGGCGGTCTGGAAGGACGCCGGATGGGGCATCATCGTCTTCCTGGCCGCCCTGGCAGCCATCGACCCGGAGCAGTACGAGGCTGCCGCGGTTGACGGCGCCAACCGCTGGCGCAGAATGTGGCACGTCACCCTCCCCGGGCTGCGGTCGGTCATTGTCCTGCTGCTGATCCTTCGCCTCGGCGATGCGCTGACTGTCGGATTTGAGCAGATGATCCTGCAGCGCGACGCCGTGGGCGCCGAAGCCGCCGAGGTGCTGGACACCTTCGTCTACTACACGGGCATCCAGAACGGCGACTGGAGTTACGCGGCTGCCGCCGGACTCATCAAGGGCGTCATTTCGCTCGGTCTCATACTCGCTGCGAATAAAGTGGCGCATCTCTTCGGTGAAAACGGGGTGTATTCCAAGTCATGACAACCATCATCAAGCCAGCCCGGTCCCGCCGGACCGGCACCTCAAGACCCGCCTGGGAAGAAGAACCGGGAATCGCGGCCAAGGCGGGCAAGGGGTTGCTGCTGTTCCTGGTGGTTCTGGCGGTTCTCGGGCCGCTGTACACCATCGTCCTCACCAGCATCTCCTCGCAGGGCACCATCACCCAGGCCGGCGGACTCGTTCTTATCCCGGGAGAGATCTCCTTCGACGCGTACCGCCAGATCCTCAACGGCGGAGTGGTGACGCGCGCTGTGCTGGTGAGCGTCGGCGTCACCGCCGTCGGGACGCTGCTCAGCATGGTGGTGTCGATTCTGTGCGCCTACGGCCTCTCGAGGCCTGGCTCCTTCGCCCATACACCCCTGCTGTTCACCCTGCTCATCACCATGTTCTTCAGTGCCGGAATGATTCCGTCCTACCTCCTGGTATCAGGACTGGGCCTCATTAACTCCTACTGGTCACTGATCCTTCCGAGCGCGGTGTCGGTCTTCAACATCATCATCCTGCGCGGATTCTTCATGGGCATTGACCGGGGAATCCTCGACAGCGCACGGATCGATGGTGCCAGCGAGTGGCGCATCCTTGCCCAGATTGTGCTTCCGATGTCGAAGGCGGTGACGGCCGTCATCGCACTGTTCTACGGCGTCGGCTACTGGAACGCTTTCTTCAACGCGGTGCTCTACATCAATGACAGCGCCAAGAACCCGCTACAGGTGGTCCTGCGCTCCTACGTGCTGCAGGGCGTGTCGGTACCCGGGCAGATTGATGTTGGCCAGGGCGTGGCCCCCTCGCTTGCCCTGCAGATGGCTGTCATCGTGATCGCGATGGTTCCCATCCTCATCGTCTACCCGTTCGTGCAGAAGCACTTCACCAAGGGCGTCATGATCGGTGCGGTGAAGGGATGACGCGGGACACCGGCCCGCGGTCAACGGGCGCTCGTGGTTTCCCGCTGCACCAGCTTGGGAACGATCAGCCGAACCTCCACCGGCTTGTCCGAGTTGAGCCGGTCCATCACCATTTCGACGGCGGCCCTGCCGATGTCGTGCGCGGGAATGGAGACAGCGGTCCACGGCCTCGCTGCGGCGAGCGCCACGTCCTCCGGGGCGATCGCCACCACCGAGATGTCCTCGGGAATCCGCAGGCCCCGGGAGGCCAGGGCCTCGTGCAGGAGCGGCAACAGCCCCTCGTTGTGCACTACGAGCGAGGTGACCGGAGTGCGGCCGTCGTTGTTGATCAGCGCGTCGAGCGCTTCGGCGAGAGCCGGGACGGTGGCCTCGCAGGCGCGCAGCACGGAGGCTACTCCGGCGGCCTCGCACGCCTCGGAGAATCCTTTCCGGGCTCGGTCGGCGTAGGTCGCGTGACGCTCAAGGGAAGCCTGCGGGGAACCGATGAAGCCGATACTGCGGTGGTTCAGCTCGACGAGGTGGCGCACCGCGGTACGGGATGCTCCCGCGAAGTCGAAGTCAACACAGCTGAGCCCCTGCGGGTCATCGGGCAACCCGATCAAAACTGCGGGCTTCCGCAGTTTGGCGAGGAGCGGAATGCGGGGATCGCGTGCCTCGATGTCCATCATGAGGAGCCCGTCCACCATCGACTGGGACGTAACCCGCTCAAGACCACCGGCGTCGTCCTGCGTCAGGAGAAGGACGTCCTGGTTGTAGGTGCGCGCAGTGGTGACCACCGCTGCCACGAACTGCATGACGACGCTGACGTTCACGTCCGCGCGAAGCGGCGCCATCAGGCCGAGCACGTTCGAGCGATTGGAGGCGAGCGCTCGGGCCCCCGAGTGCGGGCTGTAGTTGAGCTTCCGGATGGCATCCTGGACGGCCAGCCGGGTCTCCTCGGAGATGGTTCGCTTACCGCTCAGCACATAGGAAACGGTGCTCAGCGAGACGCCCGCTTCCCGAGCGACATCATTCATGGTGGCCACGTTTCCCATCCTAGCTTCGACGGTCTTCGATCCATAGCAGCGCGGAGGATCGGCTCGAAGACCCGAAGCGCTTCGACTGCCCTGCACTCTTGCCCGCACGAAACGTAAAGGAACAGCATGAAATTCACTGACGGGTACTGGATGTACCGTAAAGGGCTGACTGCCCTCCACCCGCGCGACATTGCCGACGTCGTTTCCACCGATTCCGGCCTGGAGGTCTACGCCCCCACCCGGCCGATCAACGCCCGTGGAGACGCGTTGAACTGCCCCCAGCTGACGGTCTCCTTCAGCTCTCCCCTCGAGGGTGTCATCGGAGTGACCATCGAGCATTTCCAGGGCGCGCTGGACCCCGGTCCCCGGTTCGAACTGCAGGAGGCGCATCCCGCCGTCGACGTATCGGTCGGTGAAACGCATGCCACCCTCACCTCGGGCGGCCTTACGGCGTCGGTCAGCCTCAGCGGTGACTGGGGAGTCGACTTCACCGGTGACGGAAAGCCGCTCACCAGTTCTGTCCCTCGCAGCGTCGGGTTCATTACCGACGACGCCGGGCGCTTCTTCGTGCACGAACAGCTCACCCTCGGTGTGGGCACCAACGTGTACGGCCTAGGCGAGCGGTTCGGCGCCTTCGTGAAGAACGGTCAGTCGATTGACGTCTGGAACGAGGATGGCGGAACGTCCAGCGATCTGGCCTACAAGAACGTCCCATTCTTCCTCACCAACTCCGGCTATGGCGTGTTCGTGAATCACCCCGAGCGGGTATCGTTCGAAATCGGCTCCGAGGTGGTCTCCCGTGCACAGTTCAGCGTCGAGGGGCAGAAGCTTCAGTACTTCGTGATCTACGGCCCCTCGCCGAAGGAGATCCTCCGGCGGTACACGGAACTGACGGGCCGCCCCGCTCGAATTCCTGCCTGGTCCTATGGCCTGTGGCTTTCCACCTCATTCACCACGGACTATGACGAGAAGACGGTCATGTCCTTCATCGACGGCATGGCCGAGCGGAACCTGCCCCTCTCTGTCTTCCACTTCGACTGCCACTGGATGCGGGCATTCCACTGGAGCGACTTCATCTGGGACCCGGAGACTTTCCCGGACCCGGAGGGTATGCTCCAGCGCCTGCACGAACGCGGCCTCAAGGTCTGCGTGTGGATCAACCCGTACATTGCCCAGCGCTCCCACCTGTTCCGGGAGGGGCAGGAACTCGGTTACCTCGTGCGCAAGGCAGACGGGTCAGTGTGGCAATGGGATCTCTGGCAGGCCGGAATGGCTCTGGTCGACTTCACCAATCCCGACGCTGTCCTCTGGTATCAGGACAAGCTGCGCGCATTGCTCGGGCAGGGAGTTGACTCCTTCAAGACCGACTTCGGCGAGCGCATCCCCACGGACGTCGTCTGGCATGACGGCTCGGACCCGCAGCGCATGCACAACTACTACACCCAGCTCTACAACGAGGCCGTGTTCCAGCTCCTCGAGAAGGAGCTCGGCGTCGGTGAAGCGGTCCTGTTCGCGCGGTCCGCGACTACCGGCGGCCAGAAGCTCCCCGTGCACTGGGGCGGAGATTGCGAGTCCACCTTCGCTGCCATGTCGGAGTCCCTCCGCGGCGGTCTGTCGCTCGCCTCGTCGGGCTTCGCCTTCTGGAGCCACGACATCGGAGGGTTCGAAGGCACACCGGAACCGGAGATGTTCAAGCGGTGGATCGCCTTCGGGCTGCTGTCATCCCACTCGCGGCTGCACGGCTCAAACTCCTACCGGGTCCCGTGGCTGGTCGATGAAGAGTCCGTGGACGTACTGCGCCACTTCACCGAACTGAAAATGCGCCTCATGCCCTACCTTGCCGGCGCGGCCGAGGAGGCTTACTCCTCAGGCACCCCGCTCATGCGGCCGATGTTCCTCGAATTCCCGGACGACCCGGGGTGCGCCCACCTCGACCGGCAGTACATGCTCGGAAGCAGCCTCCTGGTTGCGCCGGTGCTGGAGGCCGGTGGAAAGCACTCCTTCTACGTCCCCGAGGGAGAGTGGACGCACCTTGAATCAGGTGAAACCTTCGAGGGGCCGCGGTGGCACAGCCGTCCCTTCTCGGTGATGGAGGCGCCGGTCTTTGTTCGGCCGGGAACGGTGCTGCCGGTGGGCACCGTCTCGAATCGGCCCGACTACAACTGGGCCACCGACGTCGAGTTCAGGGCGTTCGCCGCGGAGGGACACCGGTCGGTCCTGGCTATCCCCTCGCCCGACGGCTCGTTGATCTCCTATGACGTAACAGTCGCGGACGGGAAGGTGAGCGCCGTCGTCGTCCGTTGATCTCC
>NZ_JAPSHV010000005.1:8795-60973 GCF_031179385.1 Arthrobacter sp.
TCAGGGCGTTCGCCGCGGAGGGACACCGGTCGGTCCTGGCTATCCCCTCGCCCGACGGCTCGTTGATCTCCTATGACGTAACAGTCGCGGACGGGAAGGTGAGCGCCGTCGTCGTCCGTTGATCTCCCTGATCGGCGCTATTTCCTGATCGCCACCGACTCCGCCATGAACTCGGCAACCACCTGCTGGGAGATCGCGACGTCGAGGACGAACACGCCGTCGTCGTGGGTCGCCAGCCAGTCGGCGAGTGTGGAAAGGTCCGCGAGCGAGTGCGCCTTGATGCCTTCAGCACCGAGTGCCCGCCCGACGGCGGCGAAGTCCACTTCATCGATGAGCATCGCCTGGTTGTGGAGCCCCTTGGCCGCGTATTGATGGAGTTCAGCGCCGTAGGCGGAGTCGTTCAGCACGATCAGGACGCCCCTCCGGGTGGCGCGGAGGAAGGTCTCGAAGTCAGCCAGCCCCATCAGGCCGCCGCCGTCGCCGCTGACCAGGACGGTGGTGCGCTCCGGTCGGGCGACCGAGACGCCGGCGGCGGACCCGAAGCCCATGCCGATGGACTGGAAGGCCGTGCCCACCAGGATCATGGCGTGCGGATCGGGCACCGAGAGGTACATCGGGGCCCAGCCGATGAAGTGTCCGCCGTCCATGACTACGGACCGCTCACGGGGAAGTATGTGCTCGAGCGCCGCGACCACCGCGCGGGGGTTGAGCCTGCCGTCCGGTGCGAACTCGACCGGGTCTTCGATTGGTGCGGATGAGCGGAACTCCTCCCCCGCGACTTCCGGGATGCTTTCACGCCAGGTGCTCTCCGCAGGCTGCACGAGCTGCAGCAGGGCTTCGGCGAACGGGCGGATGTCGGACCGGATGTAGTCCACGACGATCGGATGGCGCTCGTCCGGTTCGTTGTCCACGCGGATGATCCGCGTCTCCGGTGGGAAGAGCGTTCCGTAGCGCGTCTGGAAGATGTTCATGCTGGCACCGACCACCAGCACGACGTCGGCCTGCCGCGCCACCTCGAGGCGGTGGCGGCGGGTGAAGCCGCCCGCGACGCCCAGATCCCATTCGCTTTCGAACGCGTTGATCGCCATCACGGAGGTCATGAACAGCGCACCCAACCGGTCGCCGATGTCCCGCAGCGGGGCAGCGGCACCGGCGAGGACCACGCCGCGGCCGGCAATCACGACGGGCCGCTTCGCTGAGGCGAGGAGTGCGGCCACCCGCTCCAGGTCGGCTTCCTGCGGGGGCCATGCTGCCTTGGCGGGTAACGGCTCCAGCGGCTCGGCATCGGTGAGCGGTTCGGTGGCAAGGTCGTATGGGATGGCGACGATCACGGGCTGCACCGTCTGCAGCGCCAGGTCGAAGGCCCGGTGCGTGATCGCTGCGGCATTGCCCGGATGAGCTACGAGCGTAGTCACTCCGACCGCCTCAGCAGCTTTGGGCTGGTCAATGTCGAAGTTCCGGAAGCCACCGGCAGGCGCATCCCCGACAACCAGCACCAGTGGAATCCGGGCGATGCGCGCCTCAGCGAGGGTGGTATAGGCGTTGGTGAAACCCGCACCGTAAGTGGTGGTAGCTGCGGCTACCCCGCCGGTCGCCCGGTGATAGGCGTCCGCCATGGCGACGGTCGCGGATTCATGACGGGCTGAGGTAAATGGGAAGCCGCTCCGTGTGAGCCTGCTGATGAAGTGGGCGTTGCCGTTGCCCATCAGCCCGAAGAGATGGCCTGCCCGCTCTGCGACGGCGTCAGCAACGGCCGCCGATACATGGCCTTCGTCCGGAAGCTTTTGCGCCCCGGCCGTGGGTGGAACGTGCGTACTCGCGCTCGTCATAGTCCTCTGCACTCCTTCGTGTCGTCGTGAATAGGGTATGTGATTCACGGTGCACCGATGACTTCGCCGGCTTGCCCGCGTCTATAAGGCAAACCACAACGGTTGGACGAAGGAAAGGAAGATTGCGATGAACGGCACCTCAGCACCCGTTACCGGCTACGCCCCCGTCAACGGGCTGGACATGTACTACGAGATCCACGGTGGAGGAGGCGATGTTCCGCTTCTCCTCCTCCACGGCGGACTGTTCAACATCGACCTGCAGTTCGGTCAGCTCATCCCTGATCTGGCGAAGACACGCAAAGTCATTGCCGTCGACTTCCAGGCACACGGACGGACAGGCGATATCGACCGTCCGCTGACCAGCGCGGGCCTGGCGTCCGACGTCGTCGGGCTCCTCCGCCATCTGGGCATTCCGCAGGCGGATGTTTTCGGTTACAGCGTGGGCGGTGCAGTGACCATTCAGCTCGCCGTCGAGTACCCCGAGGTTGTTCGCAGGATCGTGACCTCCTCGGTGTCGTTCGACCCGAGCGGTGACAGGTCGGAGAACCAGGGCGCTATGGAGGAGATGACCGTGGACATGATCGCGGGCACGCCGATGGAAGCGGACTACCTCGCGAAGTCACCGACTCCTGACAGGTTGCAGGACCTGTTGAACAAGCTGGTGCGCTTTGACGACGGCGCCTCCGGTTGGAGCGAGGACCAGATCAAGGCCATCGAAGCACCAACCCTCATCACGGTCGGTGACTGCGACATGGTGCGCCTCGAGCACGCTGTCCGGTTCCTTCAACTGCGCGGCGGTGATGTGAACGGCGACTTCGAGGGCGTACCTGCCTCCCAGCTCGCCGTGCTTCCCGGCACCACGCACTTCTTTGGTCTCAGCCGTCCGTCGCTGGTGCTTGAGCTGGTAGTCCCGTTCCTCGATGCGCCGATGCCCGGAACGGAACCGTCGACGCCGTTGATGTCCTGAGGACGGCTAGCTCCGGCGCACGAGCGCATACCCGAACGGCTCAAGGTGGACTTTGTCCACGGAGTCACCGTCCACGGAGTCACCGCCCAGCAGGTCAGTTCCTGACACCTCGATGGCGACGGCGTCGGCACCGTGGTTGATGAGCGTTACCACGTCACCGCGCTGAGCAACCTCCACCAGCTCGGGCAGTCCCTCAAGTACGGGCACGACGCCGGCACCTGCGAACACGTGAGCGCTCACCTGGCGTGCGCCGTCGTCGTCGGGCACCGTTGCGAGGTAATAGGCGCGCCCGGCGCCGGCCGTGCGGCCGGTGAAGGCGGGCAGTCCCTCGGTCCGGCCGCCGCTGAAGCTGCCAAGCACCTCCGCGTCGACGGCGGCGATCTCCTCGGCGAGATACAGTCCGTCGAAGGAATCGGAGCCAAGGGAAACCGGCGCGGTCTGCTGGCCGGGCGAGGTGGAAGAAGGCGGCACAAGCGCGCCGAACTCCTCGAGCGTCACGCCGAGCAGCGGTCCGAGCTGGGTCAGGTAGCCGCCCTCGCGGAACCGGTCATGCTCGTCCACAACGTCGCTGAACGCGGTCACCAGCAGGTGCCCGCCGTCCGTAACGAACCGGGTGAGGTTCGCGGCGCCGTCGGACGTCAGCAGGTAGAGCTGCGGCGCGACGACCACGGAGTACTGGGCCAGATCCGACGTCGGCTGCACGAAGTCGACCTGCACGTGCTGGCGGTGGATGGCGTTGTACCAGCGCTGGACGCATTCGACGTAGTCCAGGACAACCGGGTGATCGGGGTTCTCGATGGCCCACCAGTTCTCCCAGTCGAAGACGATGGCGACGCGGGCGTCCCGCGAGCCGGCAGGAAGCGTCGGCAGGGAGGCGAGTTCCTGTCCCAACTGGACAACCTCGCGCCACGTACGGGTCGATGTGCCGGCATGCGGGAGCATCGCGGAGTGGAACTTCTCGGAGCCTGCGCGGGACTGTCGCCACTGGAAAAACAGGATCCCGTCGGCGCCGCGCCCGACGCACTGCATGCTGAGGGCCTGCATCTGGCCCGGCGCCTTCGGTGCGTTGGTGGGCCGCCAGTTCAGCGCGTTCGTGGACTGTTCCATCAGCAGCCACGGCTTCTCCGGCTTCAGCGAGCGGATGAGGTCGCGCTGGAACGCCCCGGCGCGGAAGCTCTCGGCCTCGTTCGGATCGGGGTAGCAGTCATCGGAAATGACATCCATCTCCGCGGCCCACTCCCAGTAATTCGCGGGCTTGAACGCACCCATGAAGTTGGTGGTGACCGGCTGGGTGGCTCCGGCGGCGCGGATGATGTCCCGCTCCATCCGATAGCACTCGAGCAGCATGTCGGAGGTGAATCGGCGGAAGTCGAGCAACTGCCCGGGATTGTGGCTGTAGGGCGCCTTGCGCGGGGGGAAGATGTGGTCGAAGGACTCGTAGTGCTGGGCCCAGAACCAGGTGCCCCAGGCAGCGTTCAACTCTTCGAGCGTGCCGTACTTGCGCTTCAGCCAGCCGCGAAAAGCATCACGGGCCGAGTCGGAGTAGTCCAGGTTCAGGTGACACCCGTACTCGTTGTTCACATGCCACAGGACCACTGCGGGGTGGTCCTTGTACCGCTCGGCCAGTCGCTGCACGAGTGCGGAGGCAAGCCTCCGGTACGACGGCGACGACGGCGCGTAGTGCTGGCGGCTGCCATGCCAGTACGGTGCGCCGTTCTCATCTGCGGCCTGGATGTCGGGATAGGCGACGGTCATCCACGGCGGTGGTGACGCCGTCGCGGTTGCGAGGTCGACGGCGATTCCGGCCTCGTGCAGCATGCCGATGATGCGGTCAAGCCACTCGAAGTCGTAGACGTCCTCCGAGGGCTGGATCCGCGACCACGCGAAGATGCCGAGGCTCACCATCGTGACCCCGGCCTCGCGCATCCGCTCGACGTCTTCCGGCCAGACCGATTCGGGCCACTGCTCAGGGTTGTAGTCGCCGCCGTAGTGCACGGTTGATATTCCTTTCGATGTGGGAAAGTTCTAGCGCCGGGTGACGTTCTTGCGCTCGCGTTCCTTCACAACGAGCACGGCAAAAACCAGACAGCCCATTCCGGGCACAATCAGCGGCGGCAACTGCCAGGTCACGACGACGGTCAGCGCCAGCGCGACAAGCAGAGGCAGGATCGCTCCGGCGTCGGAAACGAAGGCCTGAACACCGTCACGCACAGCCTGCCGCCAGCCCTTCTCGAGACTCCAGCGGACAGCCGACTGCAGCAACGTGACCGCAAGTGCTGCCAGACCAAACAATCCGACGGCGAACACCGCCTGCCAGCCGGGCAGCACCTGGGTGCCGGCGAGGAGCAGGTTGAAAAGTAGGACTGCGGCGAGCGCCACCGCTCCCACGCCGACGATCCAGCCGGTTCGCAGGGCGGACAGGTAGTCCTGCCACCACTGTCCGACGGTGGACCGTTCCGCCAGCAGGTAGCGGTGCAGGTGCCGGGTGGAGGCCGCAACCGCGGCCGGGAGTGTGATCAGCAGGAGTCCGCCGACCACGGTCAGTACACCCATCCACAGCACTTCCGCGAACAGCGCGAACTTCCCCTCGGCACCCGGCCACTTGAGCTGGGTGCCGTCGGGAAGGGGGCGCCTTTGGCGCCTTTCGCGCTGTCCGCGGGGTGTCATCCCTTCAGACCCTGGGTGGCGACTCCGTCGACGAGGAACCGCTGGAAGATCACGAAGAACAGCATCACAGGCAACAGGGCGAGGACCGAGATTGCCACGGTGGCCCCGTAGTCGGAGGCGCTGGACTGGTCATTGAAGACTCGCAGGGCCAACGGCAGCGGGTAGTTCTCGGGCGAGTTCAGGTAGAGCAGAGGCCCGAGGAAGTCGTTCCAGCTCCAGATGAACGCGAAGATCGAGGAGGTGATGAGCGCCGGCTTGATGAGCGGGAGGGTGATCGACCAGAAGATCCGCCAGTGACCACAGCCATCGATGCGGGCAGCTTCGTCGAGTTCCTTCGGCAGGTTACGGATGAACTGGACCATCAGGAAGACGAAGAACGCCTCGGTTGCCAGGAACTTGCCGACCAGCAGGGGGAAGAACGTGTCAACCATGCCCAGGTTCCGGAAGATCATGTACTGCGGGATGATCAGCACGTGGAACGGCAGCAGCAGTGTTCCGATCATCATCGCGAAGAACAGCGGACGGCCCTTGAAATCAAGACGGGCGAAGGCGTAGGCCGCCATCGATGAGGAGATGACCGTACCGATCACCGCGCCGATACCGAGGATGGTCGAGTTCCAGAAGAACTTCCAGGTGGGAATGCCTGCCACGCCCTCCATGACCTTCACGAAATTGTCGAAGGTGGGGTTCTCGGGCAGAAGGCTCTGGTTCGAGCCGAACTCGGCGTTCGGCTTGAAGGATGCCGAAATCATCCACAGGAGCGGATACAGCACGACGGCGGTAAGCAGGACGATCCCGACGATCCACGCTACTGTCGCTGCAGTCTTGCGGGGGGTCTGAGGGCGCTTCCGGACCGGACGGACCGGGGAACCAACGGAGTTAGTCGCTGATTCGATATTTGCAGTGGTCACTTTGTGTCACCTCCGTAGTGCACCCAGCTCTTGGAGGTGCGGAAAAGAATGAACGCGAGAATGCCGACGGCAATCAAGAGAACCCAGGCCATCGCGGCGGCGTAGCCCATCTGGTTGTTCGTGAAGGCGCGGGTGTAGAGGTAGACGGTGTAGAAGTTCGTCGCACCCGCCGGTCCGCCGCTGCCCGAGCCGATGATGTAGGCGGAGGCAAAGATCTGGAAGGCGTTGATCATCTCAAGCAGCAGGTTGAAGAAGATGACGGGAGAGAGCATCGGCAGGGTGACGCTCAGGAACTTGCGCCAGGCCTTTGCACCGTCCACGGATGCTGCTTCGTAAAGCTCTCCCGGAATCTGCTTCAGGCCGGCCAGGAAGATGACCATGGGGGCACCGAACTGCCACACGGCCAGGAGGATCATCATCGGCATGACCAGGGCCGGTACTCCGACCCAGCCGCCGAGGTTGATGCCGAACAGGTTCAGGCCGTTGTCGATCGGACCATTCGTGGAAAACATTGCCCGCCAGACGATCGCAATGCTTACCGATGCTCCGATCAGGCTTGGTGCGTAGAACGCCGACCGGAAGAAGCCGGTGCCCTTCGACTTGAAGTTCAGCAGCATCGCGACGCCAAGCGCCGCGGCCAGCTTGATCGGCGTGCCGACCAGCACGTAGATCAGGGTGATCTGGACAGAACCCCAGAAAACGGTGTCGCCTGCCATCCGTTCGAAGTTGCCCAGCCCGGTCCATTTCGGAGCGGTGAAGAGGTTGTAGTCCGTGAAGGCGAGGTAGAGCGAGAAGAGCATGGGGCCCAGGGTGAGGGCGAAGAGCCCGATCAGCCAGGGGGTGAGGAAAAGGTAGCCGGCGAGATTGTCCTTGCCGCCCTTGCGTTTGGGCTGACCACCCGTCCGGCGGTTGCCCGCCGGACGGGTGCCGGGTTCGGCGGTAGTGCGGGTGTTTACTGGCGCGTGCGCCGATCCCGTTGTCATGAACTGCTCCTAATAGCGGCGATAGCTAAGGTCGGTGTTCAGCCGGCGAGGGTTACCGCGGCCTCGTCGAAGAACTGCTGGGCAGCATCTTCAGGCGAGATTGAACCCAGGCCGATTGAGGTGCCGAGGGTGAGGAAGGTGTTTTCCAGTGCGCCGTAGCCTACGACGGGCGCTGCCGGAGGCTCACCGATGCGGTCAGCGACCGAATCCAGGTACTCCTTGACTTCAAGCTCAGGACCTTCGAGTGCCGCGCCTTCGAGTGCGGTTTCGGATGCGGGAACGCCCAGCGATGCTCCGAAGATCTTGCCGACCTCGGGGCTGTTGATCAGGAACTCGACGAACGCCACAGCAGCTTCAGGGTGCTCGGTGCCGGCTGATACAGCGTGCAGCATGGAGGGCTTCTGGTAGAGGTCCTTCACCGAGGGGTCGTTCGTGGGAGGAGCAACGATGTTCAGGTCCTCAGCACCGGTGTCACCGAGGTAGCCGCCCATGAAGTTGGACCAGGTCATCTCGCTTGCGGTGAGGTTGGAGCCGAACCCGGACTTGGGCAGCAGTTCCTCAAGGGTGCGCGCTGGGATGACGGTCTCGTTTTCGCGAAGATCCGCGGTGCTGCTCCAGAATTCAGCAAGCTCTTCCTGTGTGAAGTTCAGCTGGCCGTCCTCGGTGAAGAGCTCGCGGCCCTCCTGGCGGAGCTGCAGCTCGAAGTTCTGGATACGGCCGGTGTAGTCGGTTCCGCCGAAGACTTCATCGCTGGCGTCACTCACGCTGGCCATGTACTCCTCGTATTCCTCCCACGAGGTTCCGCCTTCGTAGCCTTCAACACCTGCCTGCTCGATGAGCGCAGGGTTCTCGAACAGCGACCAGGCGTTGTAGCCGGTGGGCACACCGAGGGTCTGGTCCTCGAGCTTGCCCGTAGCCAGCAGGGTGTCGTCGATGGTGTCGGTGGTCAGGCCGTTGCCGACATAGTCGTTGAGATCCAGCAGCAGGCCGTTCTGGCCGTACTGGCGCAGGTAGCTGTAGTCGAACTGCATGACGTCCGGCAGTCCGCCGCCCGCGGCTTCGGTCTGGCGCTTCTCCCAGTAGGCGGGGAAGTCCATGAAGGTTCCGTTGACGTCGATGTTCGGGTTCTCTTCCTCGAACAGGGCGATCGCCTCGTTGTAGCGCTCAGCGCGGTCTTCGTTGCCCCACCAGGTGAAGTTGAGGGTGACTTCCTCGTTCGGGTCTGGGGTGCCGCCGGCTTCGCCGCCGCCATTGCCGCCACAGGCGGTCAGCATGAGAGCTGCCGCGACCGTGACCGCTACGCCGGAACCGGCGCGTCGTGAGAATTTGTTGAACATCTTTGTCCTCCTGGGGAACGGCTCAGATATGAGGTGAAGCTCTTTGGTTCCGCTGCTACAGTGGTGTGCATCACGGAAAGCGCTCTCCAATGAGAGTAAATTGAATCGTCTCAACACGCAAGGCCTATCTCTAGAATAATGTGATCCGTGATACTTCCGAGACCAAAGAAGCGAAGGATTTCCTGAAGATGCCGCAGTTTGACCTCCCCCTCCGCGAGCTCGAACAATACGCGCCGGAGCGGGCTGAGCCCACTGATTTCGATGCCTTCTGGGAAAAGACGCTTGCCGAGGCGGCGTCGTTCTCGCTTGACGCCCGCTTCGAGGAGGTGGAGGCAGGTTATACCGAGCTCGTTACTGAAGACGTCACTTTCGCGGGATACGGAGGGCACCCGATCAAGGGGTGGATGCTGCGGCCCCGGTCTGCGTCCGGCCCGCTGCCCACCGTCGTCACGTACATCGGTTATGGCGGCGGCAGGAGTCTTGTCGGTGAGTGGACAGCCATCCCCAGCACCGGCGTCGCACACTTTGTCATGGATCTGCGTGGCCAGGGGGCCGGACACAAAAGCGGAGACACCCCGGACCAGGGAGTGAGCGGACCGCACTTCGGAGGGCACCTCACGCTCGGAATCGATTCACCCGAGACCTACTACTACAGGCGCCTGTTCACCGACGCCGTGCGCGCTGTAGAGGCTGCGCAGGCTCATCCGTTCGTGGATCCCGCGCGTGTAATCATCTCCGGGGGAAGCCAGGGCGGGGCGATTGCGCTCGCATCCGCAGCCCTCACCCCAACCGTCCTGCAACAGGCCCCGCTGGCCGCAATTGTGGACGTTCCGTTCCTCTCGCATATCCGGCGCGCGACCGAGATTGTGGACACGGCACCCTACGGCGAGTTGGTGCGCTACCTCGGTGTACAGCGGGGTCGGGAAGAGGAAATCTTCAACACTCTCGGCTACTTCGACGGCGTGAACTTCGCAGCCCGCGCCACCATGCCGGCGCTCTTCTCCGTGGGTCTGCTCGATGACGTTTGCCCGCCTTCCTGCGTCTACGCCGCCTACAACCACTACGCAGGCGAGAAATCGATGAACGTCTACCCCTACAACGGACACGAAAACGGCGGAGCGGTCCAGCTCGCCGAGCACATCCGGTTCCAACGGGAGATCTTCGCCTCGGCCTGAGCCCCGGACGGTCGGTTGCGCGCCGCGGCCCGGTGATTTCCGTCGGCGGCACCGGTCCGGCGATCATTGAGCGGTGCCCGATACTTCTCCGCCGCAGACCGCCACCGTGACCGAAGTGCCCGAACTGAGGTTCGGCGTCGTCGTCCCTCCGTCGCTCGATCCGGCAACCATGCAGGAGCTGCGTGCATCCCTGCCCGTGCTGCTCACCGAGTCGTATCCGGGAGTCGGATGGCGCGTGGACCTTGCAGTCGAGACCCTCGACGGCCACGCGCCGTCGGAGCTGTTGGAAACCGCGCGGGATCGGCTGCTGGATGAGGACTGGGACCTCGCCGTCGTTGTCAGCGATCTGGCGTTGCGCAGCGGGCGGAAGCCCGTGCTCACGCAGATCAGCCCCGTTCACAGGGTGGGCCTGGTGGCTCTGCCCGCGCTGCGGGCGGTGGGACGCAAGGAAAGCATTACGACGGCAGTCAGCCGCCTGGTCGGCCCTCTGGCGGGATGGGACGACGACGACGAACCCGTTGACCGCGCGCGCCGCGCGCACGAGATGGCCGACGACCTGCCCGACCTCGCCGACGAGAACCCTCTTCAGTTCACCGGCCGGGTGCTCGCGGGAAATGCCCGCGTACTGCTGGGCCTCATCCTCGCGAACCGGCCGTGGCGGCTCGCCGTCACGCTCTCCCGTGCGCTGACCGCGGCGGCGGCCGCCGGCGTCGTCACCCTCGCGACCAGTGACCTCTGGCTGCTCGCAACCGCCTACGGGCCGTGGCGATTGGTCCTCCTGACCCTGCTTGCGGTGGGAGCCGTCACGCTGACGCTCATGATCGGTGCGGACCTGTGGGAGCGCCCACGGCGGCGGGTCGAGCGGGAACAGGTTGCTCTGTTCAACCTCGCGACGACGGCAACCGTGGTGATCGGTGTCGTCACCTTCTTTGCGGCGCTCTTCGTCCTGTCCTTCCTGGCAGCGGTGCTGCTGGTCGACGCGGGGGTGTTTGCCGCCGTCGTCGGTGAATCCGTTGGCCTCGCGGAGTATGCGCAGCTCAGCCTGCTGACCGCCGCGTTGGCGACCGTGGGCGGTGCGCTCGGCGCGGGGCTGGAGAACGACGACGTCGTCCGTGCCGCGGCCTTCACCCGAAACGACGTCTAGCTCCTCGCCGCCGTCCTGCCGGGAAGCGAACAAGAGCAATCCGGACAGGATGGCGCTGACTCGCACCTTCCTGTCCGGATTGCTCTTTTATCCGTAGGGGCCAAACGCTACCGGACCATAGTGAGGACCGTCTGCGCTCCGTTGTCCAGAATTCCCCGGGCGGCATCGGATACGACGTCCGGCTTCTTGCCCTGGTTGAGCGCCTTCACGAACCGGTCCATCGCCTTGCCGACGTTGGCGACATTGCCCTGCTCAACACCCTCCTGCGCCTGGGCCAGCGAGGTTTCGAGCTGCTTGGCTACCGGTCCCGCAACATCGCCGCTGGCGATCAGGGATTCGAGCGTGGCCTGCAGGTATCCGATGAGCCCCGGAGTCCAGGCATCTGGCACCGGAACATCTGCGAAGTCCATGTCCGAGGCAAAGTAGTAGCTCGTGTAGGACGGCTGGTTGTAGGAGGTGTTCTGGCGGGCCACCTCAGCGCGGTACTGCGGGTCGTGCATCAGCGTGGTCAGCTTGTGGTCCGTGACCTCGGTGCTGAGGTACACGCGGATCGCCGAGCTGTCTGCGGTACGAAGGAACAGCTCTTCCCGCCAGTCACCGAAGGCGTCCGCCACCAGTGCCGGGTTGCCCTTGGTGCCGTTGTTGGTCCGGGTGCCCTCAGCTGTCACGAGGCGGCCGCGGGTCCAGTCGTCGATGGTCGGCGTCCCGTTGCCGGAACCGTTGACGAGCTGCGTGGTCATGTCCGCCGCCCACTTGATGCTCTGGTTGGTGCCCGGGGTGCGGGACTCAACCCGCTCGCCGGTTGCGTTGAGCAGACCGGACCCGTCGCTGCCGCCAGGCATGCTGGCCCACACTTCGATACCCTCGACGTCGGAGCGCACATCACCGATCATGCCGCGGCCGGTGTCGCGGCCGGAGTACGCGCCGAAAAGCACTTCGCCGGTTGCCGCGTCACGCATGGCCGAGCCATAGGGAGCCCAGGCTCCGCCCTCGTGAACGGTCCAGATCTCCAGTCCGGGGCGGTTCGGATCAATGTCGGTGACGTGCATTGCGTCGCCGTGGCCAAGGCCTGCTTCCGCACCCGGATTGCCGCTGCCCGACGGCAGGGTGTCGAAGGAGCTGTAGAGGAGCGAGCCGTCGTCGTCGATGGTGGCTGCGCCGTAAACGATCTCGTGCTTGCCGTCGCCGTCCACATCGGCGGCGCTGAGGGAGTGGAAGCCCTGAGTGGTGATGGAACCGAACTCGGGATCAGTGCCCAGGCGTCCATGGGGGCCGTCGTTGAACGGATTGGTCATCGGAGTCCAACCGCTGTCCACGTTCCAGACCTTGGAGAGGTTCTTGCCGTCCCAGTTGTAGGCAACCAGGGTGGAGCGGGTGTAGTAGCCGCGGGCGAAGACGGCCGACGGACGCTGGCCGTCGAGGTAGGCGACACCCGCCAGGAAGCGGTCCACACGGTTGCCCGGCTCGATGCGGCTCATGGCGTAGTCGCCCCACATGAGGCCGTCGTCGTGACGTCCCGGCTCGTAGTCCACGGTCTGGAGCTCATCTCCAGTGGCGCCGTCGAACACCGTGAGGTATTCGGGGCCGCTCAGGATGAAGCCCTCGAAAGCGCGGAGGTTGTTGCGGGTGCTCCGTGAGGGTGCGTAGACGTCGATGAAGTAGTCCGCCATCGCGCGGGCATCGGCGTCGGAGAGCGGGTACTCGTACCGCTGCTCGATTCCGAACGCTTCCTCGAGGGTTGCCGGCCAGTTTCCGGCAACCACCTCAGGGTGCTCGTGCCAGCCGGCGAACATGTCGACGACGTGCTCGTAGTAATCGGCCGCGCTCTTCCGGTAGTCATCGGTGTTGCTGTAGCCCGCCGCGACGTCGTCCGCCGGCATGGTGATGTATTCAGGCTCGCCGGCCACGCCGTCCGTGTACCTGGTGACCGTGGTGCCTGGCGCGGTCTTCATCATCATCTCGGTGCGGCCGTCGCCGTCGAAGTCATAGACCATGAACTGCGTGTAGTGCGCGCCGGAACGGATGTTCACGCCGAGGTCGATGCGGTGAAGCAGTGTGCCGTCCATCGCGTACGTGTCGATGTAGGTGTTGCCGGTGTAGCCGACCTGTGAGACGTCCTTGGAGTTGTTCGGCTCCCACTTCACGACGTACTCATAGTCGCCGTCACCGTCCGCATCGCCGAGGCTCATGTCACTCGCCGAGTAGGCGTAGCTGTCACCCTTGGGAGTGACACCGTCGGCCGGCTTCTGGAGCGGGATCTCGGTGTACCCCTGCGCCCACGGGCTGACGTCTGCGCTGCGCTGCAGTTCAACCCCACCGACGACGGCGGCAACGGAGTAGGTTGCATCAGCCGGCGCGCCGGTGTCGAGGTAGTTGGTGCTGTCGGTGACTGTGGCGATCTTCTCGCCGTTGCGGTAGACGGCGAAGTCGGCGCCGGTCTGACCGGTTTCGTTGGCTCCGGTTACTTCAGTAGCCAGGAGACGCCAGCTGAGGAAGGTTCCCTCGGTCGTGGCGGCCGCGACCAGGCCGCGGTCGAGGTGTTCGAGCTGTACGCCGATCTGGGCGTCGGGGGCGGGAGCAGCTGCGGCGGGAACGCCGCCGCCTCCCGCAATCAGGGCTGCACTGACGGCAAGCGTCGCCGGTATGGGTGTCAAGCGAAAGCGCGGGTTCATCTTTGAATCCTTTCAACGGAAAACGCTTTCTCTAGGCTAGGGGAAGTGCCGGAGACAGGTCAAGGTTTTTCCAAGGTCGAGATGAGTGGCCTCGATGCCGCCGGATGCGGAGAAGGTTCGGTGGTGTCCGCGGCCGCCTACCGCGCCGCGGGGCTATGTTGTCTCAGGCAGTAAAGTCGGCCCCCACGACTCGATCAGCAACAAGCGGGGTTGATGGGGTTTGCTAACTGGCGACTCGTTCAGTGATCGTCCGGCTCCTGGAACTCCAATGGAACAGCATCCGGATCACCATCCGGGGCAAGGAAAAGGTGTACGTGTCCTCCCCCTGACTCAACGGTCAGGGTGTCGAGCTGCGCTGCTCCGGACTGCCAGAGGCGAACCGCCGCATCGCGCCGCTCGATCACAGTCTCGGCATACGATTCGCGCTCCTCATGGGGCGCATTGAGAAGGTGGCCATAATCCGCCACAGCCGACTCGAGCAAGTGGGCGGCACCGACGAAGGCCTCCCTGGCCACCGTCTGTTCGCTTGTGCCTTCCCCGACAGCGTCCAACGACGACATCGCGCGCTCCAGCGCCAGCTCCCACTCACCCGCCTCACCGGCGCCTGCGACGTTCGGAGTAGCGTCTTGCTGCGCCGACACAGCGAAGGAGAGCTTCTGCAGGACCTCCCCCATATGCCCATGCGCCACTTCGGCGGCGGAAGCAAGGCTGACGTTGAGCTCTGCCCGTTCCCGCGCCTGCTCAGCAGCCAGTTTCTCAGCGACCGCTTCAATTGAAGCGACCTCAGGCGCCTCCTCTCCGCGCGGATCCCGACCAGCGGCAAGCGCGGTAGCGGCGACAGCGACGAGCACCACGGCAACTGCAGCCATGGCGAGGACCAGTGTTATGCGCCAGCGGCGGGACAAACGGTTCACGATGATCAACACAACCTTTGATGGATCTACCACACGCTCCATTCGCTGCCGACTTTTGACGGCAGTGTGGAGCGTCGCGAAGCAAGCACGTCAGCAGGTATCGGGGTAGGCGACCTGATGGTCGCCAGAGGAAGATCGCCGCACTGGCCCTGACGCAGCGGCCAGTGCGGCGACCATACGTTTACTCCAGCTCGCTCTGCCAGGTTTGCAGGTCGCGAACCTTTCCGATCAGCAGGCCCTGCGCTCCGGAACCAGCGTCAACGTGCGCCCGTACCTGTGCGACAGCTGCATTGAGCTTGTCTGCAGAGTCAGCATGCAGGCCCGCATCCGCCAGCTCCTGGGCCTTCTCCAGTTGCTTCGACAGCTGTTCGGCGGCCTTCGGCGAAATCGTTCCGTCAGCCAGCAGGTTTTCGGTCAATGATTCCACCTCGTACCAAGTGGTGCAGTCGCCGCCGCCGTCGACAGCACCGGCCGACCATGCGATCCCACCCAGAAGGTGCTCAAGGAACACCGGATCCACGTACGACGCTTCTGTGTGCCCTCCGGCCGTGTACCACGAGCGCGCTGACTCAAAGTTGTGGCACCAGGACAGCGGGTGATCGGAACCCATGGCATTACGGCCGGGGTTGTAGGTTGTCTCATCGAGATTTGTGAGCACACGTACGGCATCGCGCG
Source organism: Arthrobacter sp. (assembly GCF_031179385.1). Lineage (GTDB taxonomy): Bacteria > Actinomycetota > Actinomycetes > Actinomycetales > Micrococcaceae > Arthrobacter_D. Next base: position 24,070 of record NZ_JAPSHV010000005.1, read on the forward strand.
GGCTCTGGTTGAAGTTGTACCACTCGTCAAATCGGGTCCAGGATCCTGACAGATGCTTCGTGGAAGGGTGGGTGCCGTCTTCAACCGTCTGAACGGCGGTTTGCTGCGCGGGATGGCTGACGAACCGGGCACCGCCGCCTGTTAGTTCGCTGTACCAGGGAACGGTGTGCATCGAATCTGTCGCGGCATGGACACCGGCAAATCCGCCGCCGGCTCGGATATACCCCTGGAATGCTGTCAATTCACTGGTGTCGAGCAACGTGGGTTTCGCCGGATCGAGGTTATTCGTGCCGTCGACCGTGGATACGAAAACGATCGTTTCGTACTTGGCCAGATCCGACGCACTGGTGAAAGGGGTGGTTGGCAGCGTGCGGTCCGGTTGCCCCAGATTCCTCGACGAGGTCGGCGGATCCCAGACATCGACGCTGAAACCGTTCGCTTCACCGAGGGCGATGATCGCCGTTGTGGCCTCGTCGATGCTGCTATGGCGGAAGCCTGTCGTCTTTCCCACCACAAGAACGTCATAGTCCTCGACCACAGCGGCTGTGGTGGAGACTGGCTCGGCCTGGGCGGGGGCCGTCGCCAACGCGGGAACGACGAGCGCCGCTCCTAAAACGCCGAGGGCTGCCTGACTGATGTATCGCTTCATTGCGCTCCTTCTGTTACGGCTGAATTCCCGAGCCGCGGACGGCTGAGCCGGAGGTTCGGGGGAAGTACGCTGCCGGTCCCCTTCAGCGCCGCTACTCTCATCGGCGGAATATGTTGGATCGAACAACATATTCCAAGTAAAGCGCCAATTGCGTCAGGAATCTACAGTTCGGCCTGAGGAAAATGCCCTGCTGATGAGAAGGGACCGGCAGCCCTACGCCGGGGACAGCCTGATTGGAGACCTGACCGTGTCATTACGCCGCCGTATCGACAGAAGAAAAGACGGGTTGCGCAGAGCCCTGCTTCGGTCAGCGCAGGGCATCCACGGGCGCGTCGCGGTCGCAGATCAACGTCCCGCCCGCGACCCATAGGCGGGCGCGGTGCACCTCCGAGCGCCGCAGTGCGCCGGACTGAAGCTCGACGTCGTTACTTCCGTCCCACTCCGGATGCGTGAAGTAGAACGCGACGGCTTCCTCGCCACGGACGACGACGTCGGCATGCCTGCCCACCTGCCGATCCTCGGGGTGCTTTCCCGGCGCGTCGAGGATGAGACCCTGAGCGGTCCAATGCACACCGTCATGTGACCGGTAGACGCGCTGGCCCCGCCACTCGTCGACAATCATCCACATCCAGCCGGCGAGCGGGAAAACGTTCGGCCCTTCGTGCGGCAACCCGTCGATGACCCGCCCTTCCACGGTCCACGACTGTCCGTCCGGACTTACTGCAGCCCAGGTGGTGGAGCCGTCCGCTTCGTCCTTGTACCAGAGGCGGAGCAGTCCGTCAGGGGTGCGGGCGACCGCGGCATCGATGACGTAGTTGGAACTCAGCTCAAGAAACCCGCGGTGTTCCCAGTTCTCCAGGTCGTCGCTGACCAGGTGGGCGATACGGCGCTCGTGGCCCTCCCAGGTCGAAGCCACCCCACGGATCCACGTGAGGTACATGGAGTACTGCCCGCCGTCCCACACGACTTCGGGCGCCCAGTGGGTGTTCAACCCGGGCTCATCCGCCGGGTCGAGCCCGTCGACCACACCGCGATAATGCCAGTGAGCGCCGTCGTCGGACACCGCCATGCCGATCCGGCTGCCGTGCACCCACTCGACGCCGTGACCGGGGTCCGAGGGGCGCCGCTGGGTGTAGAACATCCGCCACTGCCCGGTCTGTTCATCCCGGATGACCGTTGGATCGGTGGGTCCGCCGAGCGGGTCGGACAGCAGCGGCGCGCTCACTGCCCGGGACGCAGGTCGCGGACCGGTACGCGCATGCTTCCGCGGAAGTCCGGCTCGGCCAACTCGGTTCTGGTCACGGGCCGTCCGCGCCCGGCTGAGGCATACAACGCCGCGACGATCTCGATGGCGCGCGCAGGATCCGCAGCGACCGGCGGCACCTCGCCACCGGCGAAGAGCGATGAGTACACCTCGGAAAGAAGCGCATCGTGTCCACTCGGCACCTCGACCTCCGGCAAGGCCCAGGAGGCGACGCGCTCTGATGTCACATGGCGGGCCGGCGTCAGCTTCCAGCTCGCATGATGGTGGCCGTAGAGGTGCTCGAGCTCAATGGTGGCGTGCTCGGTGTCAATCCGGATCAAACTCGATTCGCGGGGCGCGAGCACGGTGGTCATCACGGATGCCACGGTGCCGCGCTCAAACACGACGACGCCGCAGGAGGTGTCCTCAGTCTCCACATCGCGGTCCAACCGGAACAGCTGCCCCGAGGCGGAGCTCCACTCGCCGAGCAGGTAGGAGAGCAGATCGATCTGGTGGATCCCGTGGCTGAGGGTGGTGCCGCCGCCCTCAGACTCCCAGGTTCCGCGCCACGGCACGTCGAAATACTCTGCTCCGCGGTACCAGTGCGTATGGCAGACTGCGGTCAGCGGCCGGCCGAGTTCCCCGGACTGCAGCAGGTTCCGGATGTGCGTTGCCGCCGTACCGGTGCGCTGCTGGAAGACGACGGCGAGTTGCCGGTCAGCTGCGGCGGCGGCCGCCTGCATGGCGTCAACTTCGGCCAGCGACAGCGCAGGCGGCTTCTCGGCGATGACGTGGGCACCGGCGTCGAACGCCGCTGCAGTCTGCTGCGCGTGGCCGGCAGGAGGAGTGCAGATATGCACGACGTCGACAGCCTCCTCCGCGAGCAACTCCTCCAGGGTGCCGTACCCGGCTGGGATACCGTGCCGTGCGTTGAAATCGCGGACGCGCTCGTCGCTGGGGTCAGCGGATGCGATGACGTTGACGCCGGCGATGTCTGCAAGTGCCTCGGCGTGCAGGTGTGCAACAGCGCCGGTGCCAAGGATGGCGGCACGGAGGGTGGGGGTCATTCGGGATCCTTAGGTGCAGGGCGCAAAATTGTCGGTGTGCCGCAGGATCGTCGAGAGATCGCGACGGTCCTGAGAACAAGTGACGATCCTGGGGAGGCGGGTCACTTAGAGTGCGGCTCGAGCTGGTCCTCGAGGTTGAAGACCTCTTCGAGCTGAAGGAATCCCTCATCAGGACGGCCCTCGAGAGCCACAAAGAACTCCCCCATCTCAGCTTGCCAGCGGGCGTTGACGCCGGTCTCCGCCATGGCTTTCTGCGCGGCGGCGAAGTCATCCGACTCGACGTAGCCGATCAGGAGACCGTCCGGGCGCAGGAAAAGTGAGTAGTTGTTCCACCCGGTGTCCTTCAGAGCACGCAGCATCTCCGGCCAGACCGCCGCGTGGCGCTCCTTGTATTCCTCGATGCGGTCGGGCTTCACCTGCAGTTGGAAGCAGACGCGTTCCATGATTCTCCTCGTTGAGCGTTGTTCGAATGGCATAGTGAATCGTTTCACGGCAGATGCTATCACCGGAGAAAGCCGAGCAGTAGCGCGTTGGAGACGCTAGAGCGTGCTCCCGCGGCTGACCAGCTCCGGCTGGAAAATGACTTGACGGCTTTCCGATGTGGGCCGGTCGATGGCCTCAAGCAGGAGTTCGATGGCGGTCCTGCCCATCAGCTCGGTGGGACGCCGAACGGTGGAAAGCGGGACGACCGCGGACTGCGCGAAGTCGATGTCGTCGTAACCAATCAGGGCCAGATCCTCCGGGATGCGGAGCCCTCGGATGAGCAGCACCGCCTGCATGACGCCAATCGCCACCAGATCATTCGCACAGAAGATGCCGTCGGGCAGCGCTTCAAGGCCTCGCTCCGCAAGAAGCTCACCGGCAGCCCGCCCGGCGAGCACCGTCATCGCGGCCGCTTCAACGACCTCGAGCTCCGCATCCGGATACTCAGCGACTGCTTGCTGCGCTCCGGCAAGGCGATCCGCTACCTGCTGGATGTCCGTCGATGCGCCGACGAAAGCGATCCTCCGCCGTCCGCGCGTGAGCATATGCTTCACGGCCATGTACCCGCCCGCGACGTCGTCGACTGACACGGAGCTCACGCGACGCTGCGGGTCGACGCGGTCCACCAGGACCACCGGAACTCCGTGCGCACGGAGCTGCTTGAGCCGCTCGTCCACGTTTCCCACCGGTGAAATCAACACACCCTTGACGCGTTGCTGCTCGAACACGTCGAGATAACGGCTCTCCCGCTCTCCGTCGTGTCCACTGTCCCCCAGCAGCACCGTACTGTCCGACTCTGCCGCGCGGTCCTCGGCGGCGCGAGCGAGGGAAGAGAAGAACGGGTTGCTCACGTCGAGCACGATGAGGCCGATCGTGCGGCTCATTCCGGCTCTCAGTTGCCGGGCGGCGTCGTTCCTCACGAAGCCCAGTTCAGAGATGACGCTGAGAACCCGCTCCCGGGTTTTTTCCGCGACGCGGTCCGGGTTGTTCAATACATTGGACACTGTTCCAACAGCGACCTGCGCCTGGTCTGCGACATCTTTGATACTGACCATTGCGGCTACGCCTCATTTCGTGGGATTGGTAGCTGTGAGCAAGTGATGTTCAGAAATGTGCAGTCTCCAAAAGATTGCTTGACACCACTTTGAGCCAAGGATACCTTTGAATCGTGCCAATGAATCGATTCAAATTCGATTTCATTTGCTGACTCTCCACCTCAGCCTCAGCGGTCCTGTGAAGAGTCGGCGCAAAACAACGACGACGCGCGCCGGCCAAGTAGCCAGCAGCAGTAGATGTGGAGAAGTAATGGTTGACCTGAGCGGCATCACGCCAACCCTGGAGAACCTCGCTATCGAGGTGCCGTCCTGGGCTTACGGCAATTCCGGAACCCGTTTCAAGGTGTTCCAGACACCGGGCACCCCGCGCACTGTGCAGGAAAAGATCACAGACGCCGCCAAGGTTAACGAACTGACCGGTCTGGCTCCCTCTGTTGCCCTGCACATCCCATGGGACAAGGTCGAGAACTACTCGGAGCTGTCGGACTTCGCGCAGGGCCTCGGCATCAAGCTGGGCACGATCAACAGCAACACCTTCCAGGACGACATCTACAAGTTCGGTTCCCTGACCCATAGTGACCCGTCCGTGCGCAACAAGGCCCTGGACCATATGTACGAGTGCATTGACGTCATGAACGTCACCGGCTCCCAGGACCTGAAGATCTGGCTGGCCGACGGCACCAACTACCCGGGGCAGGGTGACATGCGCTCACGCCAGGACTGGCTGCATGACTCCCTGCAGAAGGTCTACGCCCGCCTGGGCGATGACCAGCGCATGGTCCTCGAGTACAAGTTCTTCGAGCCGGCTTTCTACCACACCGACGTTCCGGACTGGGGCACCTCCTACGCCCACACGCTGGCCCTGGGCGAGAAGGCGTTTGTCTGCCTGGACACCGGCCACCATGCACCCGGCACCAACATCGAGTTCATCGTGGCGCAGCTGATCCGTCTCGGGAAGCTCGGATCCTTCGACTTCAATTCACGCTTCTACGCCGACGACGACCTCATTGTGGGATCGGCAGATCCGTTCCAGCTGTTCCGCATCATGTACGAAGTTGTCCGCGGCGGCGCGCTCGATCCCGCCAGCAACGTCGCGTTGATGCTGGACCAGTGCCACAACCTCGAAGAGAAGATCCCCGGGCAGATCCGCTCGGTGCTCAATGTCCAGGAGATGGCCGCGCGTGCGCTCCTCGTCGACCGCGCGGCGCTGACCAAGGCGCAGGAGGCCGGCGACGTACTCGGCGCCCATGCCCTCTTCATGGATGCCTTCTACACCGACGTCCGTCCGGCGCTCGCGCAGTGGCGTGAATCCCGCGGCCTCCCCGCGGACCCGATGGCTGCCTACGCAGCCAGCGGCTACCAGGAAAAGATCAATGCAGACCGCCAGGGCGGGCAGCAGGCAGGATGGGGCGCGTAACGATGGAGAACGCAGTGAGCACAGTAAACAGCACAGTCCAGGCTCTCATCGAGCGCTCCAACCGGCTGGGAGCGGACAAGCGCAACACCAACTACGCGGGCGGCAACACGTCCGCGAAGGGCTCCGACACCGACCCGGTGACCGGTGAAAACGTCGAGCTGCTGTGGGTGAAGGGCTCCGGTGGTGACCTCGGCACGCTCAAGGAGCAGGGGCTGGCCGTGCTGCGCCTGGACCGCCTCCGCGCCCTGACCAACGTCTACCCGGGCCTTGACCGCGAGGACGAGATGGTCGCCGCGTTCGATTACACCCTGCACGGCAAGGGCGGCGCCGCCCCTTCGATCGATACCGCCATGCACGGCCTCGTCGACGCCGCGCATGTTGACCACCTCCACCCGGACTCCGGTATCGCGATTGCAACGGCGGTCGACGGCGAAGCGCTCACCGAGAAGATTTTCGGTGACAAGGTGGTGTGGGTTCCCTGGCGCCGTCCCGGATTCCAGCTCGGCCTGGACATCGCCGCGATCAAGGCCGAGAACCCGCAGGCCGTGGGCACCATTCTCGGTGGGCACGGCATTACCGCCTGGGGTGAGACCTCCGAAGAGGCCGAGAACAACTCCCTGTGGATCATCGAAACCGCCGAACGCTACATCGCCGACAACGGCCGCCCGAACCCGTTCGGTGAACCCCTCGAGGGCTACGCGGCGCTCCCACCGGAGGAGCGCCGCGCGAAGGCCGCCGCCCTCGCGCCCGTAATCCGCGGCCTGGCCTCCACAGACCGGGCGCAGGTCGGGCACTTCACCGATGACGACGCTGTCCTGGACTTCCTGAGCGCCTCCGAACATCCACGGCTGGCAGCCCTGGGCACCTCCTGCCCGGACCACTTCCTGCGCACCAAGGTCAAGCCGCTGGTGCTGGACCTGCCGGCAGATGCTTCCATCGAGGCTTCCGTTGCCCGCCTGAAGGAACTGCACCAGGAGTACCGCGAGGACTACCGCGGCTATTACGAGCGCCATGCCGAGTCTGATTCCCCGGCCATGCGCGGAGCCGACCCCGCGATCGTCCTGATCCCCGGCGTCGGAATGTTCTCCTACGGGGCGAACAAGCAGACCGCCCGCGTCGCAGGCGAGTTCTACATCAACGCCATCAACGTCATGCGCGGAGCCGAGGCGATCTCGACCTACGCACCGATCGATGAGTCGGAGAAGTTCCGCATCGAATACTGGGCACTGGAAGAGGCCAAGCTCGCGCGGATGCCCAAGCCCAAGTCCCACGCCACCCGCATCGCGCTGGTCACCGGCGCCGCCTCCGGCATCGGCAAGGCCATCGCCACCCGCCTGGCCGCTGAGGGTGCGTGCGTGGTCATCGCCGACCTGAACCTCGAAAACGCTGAGAAAGTAGCCGAGGAACTCGGCGGCTCCGACGTCGCTATCGGCGTCCAGGCCGACGTGACCAGCCCCGAGCAGGTTCAGCAGGCGATCGACGCAGCCGTCCTGGCCTTCGGCGGGCTCGACCTCGTGGTCAACAACGCCGGCCTGTCCATCTCCAAGCCGCTGCTGGAAACCTCCGAGAAGGACTGGGACCTGCAGCACAACGTGATGGCCAAGGGCTCGTTCCTGGTCTCGAAGGCCGCCGCGAAGGTCCTCATCGACCAGGAAATGGGCGGGGACATCATCTACATCTCCTCGAAGAACTCCGTCTTCGCCGGCCCGAACAACATCGCGTACTCGGCCACCAAGGCAGACCAGGCCCACCAGGTGCGCCTGCTCGCCGCTGAACTCGGTGAGTATGGTGTCCGGGTCAACGGCATCAACCCCGACGGTGTGGTCCGCGGCTCCGGCATCTTCGCCGGCGGCTGGGGCGCCAAGCGCGCCGCGGTCTACGGCGTCGACGAGGAGAAGCTGGGCGAGTACTACGCCCAGCGGACCCTCCTCAAGCGCGAGGTGCTCCCCGAGAACGTGGCCAACGCCGCCGTCGTACTCACCTCCGCCGAACTGTCCCACACCACCGGGCTGCACGTCCCCGTCGACGCCGGCGTCGCCGCCGCGTTCCTCCGCTAAGTTCCGTCGATGAGTTCGAAGCCTGCGGTCTACGCAGCCATCGATATCGGCGCCTCATCCGGCCGGGTCATCCTCGGCCGGATGGGCGCCGACGGCCCGTCCCTCGAAGTCGTGCACCGGTTCCCGAACGGCGTGCAGGAGAACGACGGCGCGCTGCGCTGGAATGTCGCTGCACTCTTCGAGGAAGTGCTGCACGGCCTCACACTCGCGGGGGAGCGGGCGAAGGCCGCCGGCGAGCAGGTGGTGAGCATCGGTGTCGACACCTGGGCCGTGGACTACGGCCTGGTGCACGACGACGGCGAACTCACCTCCCAGCCGCACAGCTACCGTGACTCCCGCACGGCGGATGTGACGGAAAAGGTACACGCCACCGTTCCGTTCGAGCAGCTTTACGAAACAACCGGGCTGCAGTTCCTGCCGTTCAACACCGTCTACCAACTGGCGGCCGAGCCCTCCCTCGCGAACGTCCAGGCGCTGCTGATTCCGGACCTGCTCGGGCTCTGGCTCACGGGGGAGCGCCGAACCGAGGTGACGAATGCCTCGACCACCGGCCTGCTCGACGCATCGACGGGCAACTTCGCTACCCACCTCTTCGACGCACTCGAGATTCCGCGCCAGATCTTCCCGACACTGATCGAACCCGGACAGGCGCTGGGGTCCCTGCTGCCGTCGATCGCGGAACGCATCGGACTGGATGCCGCAACGCGGATCGTCGCCGTCGGATCCCACGACACCGCGTCCGCCGTGGCCGCGGTGCCCGCCGGTGAAGCGAACTTCGCCTACATTTCCTCCGGCACCTGGTCGCTCGTCGGCGTCGAGCTTCCCGAACCGATCCTCACCGCAGCCAGCCGCGCCGCAAACTTCACCAACGAACGCGGCGTCGACGGAACAATCCGCTACCTGCGCAACTGCGGCGGCCTGTGGCTGCTGCAGGAGTGCCTGCGCGAGTGGGGGCCGTCGGTCACGCTTGAGAACGTCCTGGCGGAGGCGGCTGCTCTGCCGCCCGGCGGCCCACAGATCGACGCCGATTCGGATGACTTCATTGCGCCGGACACTATGCCGGACCGCATCCGGGCCGCGGCGGGTTCCACGCTTGAGTCCCCCGCCGCCGTCGTCCGCTGCATTATGGACAGCCTCGCGCAGGTCTACGCGCGCACGCTTGCCCAAGCCGCCGACCTCAGCGGACAACCGATCGACGTCGTCCACATTGTGGGCGGCGGATCGCAGAACCGGCTGCTATGCCAGTTGACCGCCGACGTTACGGGTCTGCCCGTGGTTGCCGGTCCGGTTGAGGCGACGGCGCTTGGCAACGTGTTGGTCCAGGCGCGGGCCGACGGCGCACTCGGTGAGGGCGCCACCCTCGCCGACATCCGAGCGGCTGTGAGGAGCACGGCACAGACTCAGAGCTACGAGCCGTCAAGGCATGTCGAAGCAGCACTGACCAACAGCTAAGGCAAAGGATCACAGTGACAGTTCGCACCACACCCATCCGTACCGCCGTCGTGGGAGCCGGAGGAATCGCACAGGGCCAGCATCTGCCCGGGCTGCGGGGGCTCGGCGACCGGATCGAGATTGCGGCGATCGTGGACATGGACGGCAACCGCGCCGCCGAGGTGGCCCGTGAATGGGGCGCGCCGCACTCATTCACGGTGGTGCCGGACATGCTCGAAACGGTGCAACCCGACCTCGTCGTGGTATGCACTCCCCCCGGCTCCCACACCGACGCGGTGATCCGTTCACTCGACGCCGGCGCCTCGGTCTGGTGTGAGAAACCACCGACCCTGTCGCTCGCCGAGTACGACGCGATCCTCGAACACGAGCGGGAGAACGGCCCGTATGCGTCCTACGTCTTCCAGCACCGGTTCGGCTCGGCTGCGCGAACGCTGCGGTCACAGATCGCAGCCGGTGAGTTGGGCCAACCCCTGATCGGTATCTGCCACACGCTCTGGTACCGGGACGCGGCCTATTACGACGTCGCATGGCGGGGCAAGTGGGAGACCGAGGGCGGTGGTCCTGCCATGGGACACGGGATTCACCAGATGGACCTGTTGCTTTCTCTGCTCGGTGACTGGACCGAAATCAACGCCACCATGGCAACTCTCGGCCGTGACGTCGAAACCGAGGACGTATCCTTTGCCCACGTCACGTTCGAGAACGGCGCGATCGTGTCCGTGGTGAACAGTGTGCTGTCTCCCCGGGAAACCAGCTACCTGCGCTTCGACTTCGCCGATGCCACCGTGGAGGTCGAGCACCTGTACGGCTACGACAATTCGCACTGGAAGTGGACGCCGGCGCCACACGTCAACCCTGACACCGTAAGCTCCTGGGCGCCTACCCAGAACCTCGCCAGCTCGCATGCCGTACAGCTAGAGGAGCTTGTGTCCTCCCTCGAACGTGGGGAACGGCCGGCAGCATCCGGTCACGACGGACGGCGGGTACTTGAGCTCGTGGCAGGCCTGTACCAGTCGGCCATCACAGGACGGCGGGTGCGGCGCAACCAGCTGACCCGCGACAATCCGTTCTACTGGTCCATGAATGGTGAACACTCAACGATCGGGGAAACAGCGAATGCCTGACCTGCAGCTCAGCCGTCCGAACAACAGCGAGCTCGTGATCTCCTGCGGCTCCGTGGACCTGGCGACGTACGTGTTCATTCCACCTGCCACCCGGTCCGAAGCGCCAAAGCCGTATCTGCATCCTCTCCGGACGCTGAGCGGGGCGCCCCTGACCGGCTTCCGCCCCTGGGACCATCGCTGGCACAAGGGCCTGCAGATGACGTGGTCCCATGTTTCCGGACAGAACTTCTGGGGCGGGCCCACCTTCTCTCCGGAGACCGACTACCAGTGGAGGGACAACCTGGGCTCGATCGAGCACGACGGGTTCCCTGCTGTGTCCGCAGCCCCGGAGCGCATCGCGCTCGGTGAGGAGCTGACGTGGCGCAACTCCGCCGGCGAGCGGTGGATCTCGGAGCAGCGCGAGACCGTGTTCTCCAGCGTGGACCTGCAGGAAGAGTCCTGGCAGCTGGATTTCAGTACCGAACTCACCAACATCTCCGACCGTGTTCTCGACCTTGGCAGTCCCACCACGCACGGACGCCCGAACGCAGGCTATACGGGGTTCTTCTGGCGTGGTCCCCGCAGTTGGACCGGCTGTGCGATCGTCGGTCCTGACGGCGTCGACGGGGAAGCGATGATGGGCACCTCCGCACCCTGGATTGCCTTGGTTGGGGACAATGACGAGCTCGACGGCGGTGCCACCATTGTGGCGTTGGCGGGGGCGTCGTCGTCGTCGGTTCCGCTGAAGTGGTTCGTCCGGAGCGAGCCGTTCGCGGCGCTGGCCCCCTCCCCCGCGTTCGACGAGGGGATATCGCTGGCACCGGGAGAGTCGCTGCGGCTGCAGCACCGGTACGTCTTCGTGGACCGCATCTGCGAGCGCGACGACGTCGAGCGGTTGGCCAAACAGGCGGCCCTGTGAGTGCTTCGCCGCCGCTGTTCCCCGGCAGCGTAGGCATGAGTGATCTGCGTGTCTACGAATGGGAGACCGAAGACGGTCATCACGGCGGGACCCCGCACCTGCACACCGTGTCGAACGAGGGCTATGTGGTGGTCGGCGGCTCCGGGGAAGTACACACGCTCTCGTCGGAGGGCTACGCCCGAGATTCCCTGACAGCCGGTTCTGTGCTGTGGTTCAGTCCGGGCACCGTGCACCGGCTCATCAACACCGGCGACCTGCGCATCCTGACGGTCATGCAGAACTCGGGCCTGCCCGAGGCAGGCGATGCGGTGCTCACCTTCCCACTCGAGATCGTGCAGGATGCTGACCGCTATCGCTTGGCGGCCACCTTGCCCGAGGGGGACGAAAGCGAGCGGGCGGACGCAGCACGACGGCGGCGCGATCTCGCGATCGAAGGCTACGGTTCCCTGCTGGCTGCCCTAGAGGACGGCGACCGGGGGCCGCTCGAGGAGTTTTACGCGGCCGCCACGGCGTTGGTGCAGCCCCGTGTGGAGGAATGGGCCAGGCTCTGGTCGGACACCGTCCTCGCCGACGTTGAGACGACTCGCGCTCAACTGGCCTCCCTCGCTGAAGGCGACGCTTCGCACCTGCGGGATGCCGTCGTCGTGCGCGCCGTGCCCCGGCCGGAGCCACGGGCCTTCGGGATGTGCGGGCGGCTTCAGGTGTGGGACGCTCACAGGCCTTAACCCGCGCCCCTGACCAATGCGGCGCCGCAAGAACGCCGATAAGTGGCAGGATCGCGGGGTAGTCTCCACGTTTTTGCGCAAGCCCGGCACTTTTGCGGATCAGGTTGCTCTCGCAGCGGCGCGCTCGTACGGACCGGGCGCCCTTCCACCTCGATAAGCTCTACGGGTGACCCACCATCCGGGTGCCGGCCTCGGCGCGCTCTTCGTCCTCATCGCCGCGGTGCTGTGGGGCACCACCGGGACGGTTGCCAGCTTCGCTCCCGATGTCGGACCCCTCGCCATCGGCGCGGCCGCCATGGGGGTCGGCGGACTCCTGCAGGCAGCCCTCGCCAGCCCTGGTCTGGCTCAGGCACGTCAGGAATTACGACGGCGGTGGCTCACCATCGCCGTCGGCGGCCTCTCTGTCGCTATCTACCCTCTCGCCTTCTACAGCTCGATGCGCCTGGCCGGCGTGGCAGTCGGCACGGTCATCTCCATCGGCTCGGCACCCATCGCGTCTGCGGTCATCGAGCGGGTGATTGACGGGCACAAGCTGACGCGGCGCTGGGTGATCGGTGCCGGCGTCGGGCTTGCGGGAGTGGTGCTCCTGACCTTCGTGGAGCCCGCGCACGCGGCTGAGGCCGGCAACGCCGGCGTCGGAGTCCTGCTTGGACTGCTGGCAGGGGCCACCTACGCACTGTACTCGTGGGCAGCGCACCGCACCATGCAGGGTGGCGTGCCGTCACGGGTTGCCATGGGCACGATCTTCGGAGTGGGCGGAGTCCTTCTGATGCCGGTGCTCCTCGCCACCGGAGCACCGCTGCTTGAATCCTGGAACAACTTCGCGGTCGGTGCCTACATGGCGTTGGTCCCGATGTTCCTCGGTTATGTGTTCTTCGGGCTCGGCCTCGCCCGGGTCAGGGCAAGCACCGCGACCACTCTGTCCCTGGCGGAACCGGTGGTGGCTGCGATCCTCGCCGTCGTCATCGTGGGTGAGAGGCTGCCCGCGGCCGGATGGATCGGCGTCGCGCTCGTGATCGCGAGCCTTGCCGTGCTTACGGTGCCGGTGCGGCGCAGGATCCCCACGCCTGCCGGAGCGCCCTGACCCGTAACGACGTCCGTTTGGTCACAGCCGCCGTGGAAATGTGGCCGCCTAGAGTGGGAGCATGTGGTGGGAACCGGTGCTCGCAATCCTGGCGGGGCTCCTCCTGCTGTACGCGGTGGCGCTCGTGCTTCTCTACCTCTACGCGCGCCGTCACCCGGAAACGGTGAGCATGCGCAGCGCGATGAGACTGCTGCCGGACCTGCTCAGGCTTTTCCGCTCATTGGTAACTACCCCCGAAGTGCCGACGGTCGTCCGAATGCTCATTGTCGGCTTGCTGGTGTACCTCGTCCTCCCGATCGATCTCGTTCCCGACTTCATCCCGGTCCTCGGTTACGCCGACGACGTGATTGTGGTCGCCGTCGTCCTCCGCGCGGTGATCCGGCGGACCGGCCCTGATCTGGTGGCCAGCCTCTGGAAGGGCGACGACGACGGCCTCCGGATTGTCCTCCGCCTCGCCGGAGTGTCCAGGGCTTGACGGCGTGAACGACGTAACTTTCCGGCAGATTGAGTGGTTCACGCTCCTTTATGCCCCTGGATCTGAGCAAGTTTTTTGGAGTTCAGGGACCAGCGAAAATGGCATGCACCGGTCCCGCATTCCGCTAGTTCGCAATGAATTCGACACCAATCCCGGGTGAACTCAACCCCAACCGGCAGTAAACACGTCGTGGTGCAACATCATGGTCGTCAGTATGCTTACTAAACTGCTGCTCGACCGGGAACAGGGTGGGACCATGGTGGATAGAAATGAAGCGCTCGGCGGGAACATGCACGCCCGGACGTCGGCTCGCTCCAGAACTGTCGGAGTGATTCTTGCCGGTGGAATCGGAACCCGGATGGGCCTTGATATTCCAAAGCAACTGGTGCCTATCGCGGGGAAAACGAGTCTCGAGCACACCACAGAGATCTTCCAGAACTGTGAGCTCATCGACGAAGTCCTGGTGATGATGGACCCGCACTGGATCGACCGGGCGCGAGAGTTACTGCCGACGGCGCACTACTCCAAAATCACGACAATCCTCGCCGGCGGCCGGGACCGCAATGAAACATCGTTCCTTGCCCTAGAGGAGATCGCCGATCCCCAGGCGAAGGTGATCTTCCACGACGCCGTCCGCCCCCTTCTCGACGCCGGAATCATCACGTCCTGCGTCGACGCTCTGGACACCTATTCCGCCGTGGACACCGCCATTCCCTCTGCCGACACCATCATCGAGGTGGACGAGCACGACTTGATCCGGGCCGTACCCCCTCGCGCATCGCTCAGGCGTGGCCAGACACCGCAGGCTTTCCGATGGGAGGTGCTGATGCGGGCCTACTCACTGGCCCGGCAGGATCCGGATTTCGCCGCAACGGATGACTGCAGCGTGGTCCTCAAGTACCAGCCGGAGGTGCCGATCTTCGTTGTCCCCGGACATGAAGCGAACATCAAGCTCACCCATCCCATCGACATCCACCTTGCCGACAAGCTGTTCCAGCTCAAGCACCAGCACCCCGGGGCGATCCCACTACCCACGTCAACGCTTCGGGGCGCGTCCGTCGTGGTGCTCGGAGGAAGCTCGGGCATCGGTGCTGAGCTTGCCCGGCAGCTGAAGGAGGCGGGGGCCGACGTCGTGTGCCACAGCCGGACCGGCAGCGGAACCTTCGTGGAAGACCGGGCGTCCGTCCGGAGCGCACTCGCTTCCGCAGCGGCAAGCTTCGGGAAAATAGATCACATCGTGCTCACCGCCGGCGTCCTGACCGTGGGCGAACTGGTCACCCTGACAGACGAGCAGCTGCAGCATGATGTCGGAGTCAACCTGATGGCGGCGTTCGTTGTGGCGCAGGAGGCACACTCCTACCTCCGGGAGTCGCAGGGCTCGCTCCTGCTCTTCTCCTCCAGCTCCTACACCCGTGGCCGCGCCAAGTACACCGTCTACTCCGCTACCAAGGCTGCACTGGTAAACCTGACCCAGGCATTGGCTGATGAATGGAGTGGCGATCACATCCGCGTCAACTGCATCAGTCCCAGCCGCACGGCCACACCAATGCGGGAGAAGGCTTTCGGGATGGAGGACCAGAACACGCTGGTGCAGGCGGCCACCGTTGCTTCCTCAAGTGTTCAGGTGCTGGCTTCCGACTCCACCGGCCAGATCTTCGATGTCCGCCTACCGCAGACAGACCCCCTGCTCACGGAATTGGAATCGGTCCTTTGAACGGGTCCTTGACGGCGGACACGCTGCGGCTGACCGTCTCTAAGGTGACCGTCCCTGCCGGCGAACCCCTTTCCCTCCTGCTTGGTGGCCGGCGAATCTGGACCTTCAAGGCGCCGAGCGAAGCTGCGGCGGCGCCCAGCTGGTCTGTGGAGTGGCCACCTGCACTGGCTGAACGGCTGGCCGGACGCGCAGCCCTCGCCGTCGAGCGCAATGGTATTCGAGTGGTGGAAGAGCAGCTCGTCTCCTTTGACGGCACAACCGACGAACTGCACCTGACAGAACCAGGCACGGGCTTCCCCCAGGTGGTCAACAAGTGGGGGCGCGTTGCCCGCTCCTTCGAAGGAAGGGATGCTGCCCTGGTCGAGGAGGTCCTCGACGAGGTCGAGCACCTGATCAGCGTCCTCCGCCGCGAACTGGGGATCGACCTCTTCGTCACCGGCGGCACCTTGCTGGGACCTGTCCGCAACGGCAGAATCATGGCAAACGACGACGACGCCGACCTCGCCTACCTGAGCACGCACGGCAATCCGTCCGACGTTGCCCTGGAAAGCTTCACGATAGAACGAACACTGCTAACCCACGGGTATGAAGTGGTGCGCCATTCGAGCGGACACCTCCAGTTGATGTTTCCGGGCGGAAGCATCACTGACCGCTTTTACATCGACATTTTCAGTTACTTCGTGTGTTCCGGATGGTTCTACGGCACCTTCCACGCACGGGAGCGTGCCGAGCGCGTAACCATTCTCCCCCTGAAGCCGCTTCCCGTTAACGGGCGCCTGCTCCCCGGTCCAGCGGAGCCCGGACAACTCCTCGAAGCAATCTATGGGCCCACCTGGGAGACGCCTGATCCGACCTTCACCTTCGTCACCCCGCCTCCTGCATTCCGCCGGTTCTACTGGTGGCTGAACCACTTCGATGTCGACCGGGAGAATTGGGAGGATCACCACAGGGTGGACATCGCCGCGGGCCCAGCCGACACCGAGTCAGACGTTGCCCGGAAGGCTCTCCAGGTTTTCGGAGAGGGCTCCACCGTCCTGGAACTCGGGTGCGGATTAGGCGCTGATGCTCGCTTCCTTGCAGCCTCTGGGTTCGGAGTTCTGGCAATTGATTACAGCCGCCCAGCCATCCAGTACGCGCGGGCTCAACAAGACCCGGCTACAGGGTCCTCTCACTTCGAAACGGCCAACCTGAACTCAGCGCGCTCCGCCCTCCACGTGCGGAAGCTGTGCACTGCATTCACGAACCCGGTACATGTCTACGGGAATCACCTTTTCGACGCGCTGAGTCCGCTCGGCTGGGACACCACCCTGATGTTGGTCAAACATCTCCTCAACAACAGCGGCAGTCGCGCACTGTTCGAAATCAGGACCGGCAGCACCGGCGAACCAGTCCGGTGGAGCGGCTGCCAGCCTGTCGACTGGGATCGCTTCCAGGAACAGCTCCATCGTTACGAGCTGAGCATCGAGGACGAGGAAGAAGCTGCACAGAACGAGGCAGATGCAGGCCCGACACACAGACGCGTCGTCGTACGGAAGGAGAACAGGTGAAGAGGATCCGGGTAGGAAAGCGGACATCGCACCGTGACGTCATGGACCAGCTGGCGGACCTCCAGCTGGAAGTGCAGGCGCTGAAAGCTGAAGTAGCACGCCTCGACGCCGACCTCGACGAGTCACGCAGGCTGAACCTGCGCGCAGCCGAACTGCTCGACGTCGTCTACCAGGAGTTGGGAGACCGCCATGACCGGGCCACGTTGTAACCGACCCATCGAAGTGATCGGCGGGTTCGAAAGCACGTTCCTGCCGGCTCACGATCGGGACATCTTCGAAACCACCCAACATGACCTCCGGTGGCGGGAGGACCTGCGATTACTGAGCAACTCCGGCATTGTGCGGTTGCGATACCCGGTCAGGTGGCATCGCGTCGAGGAGACCGAGGGCAGTTATGACTGGTCGACGACCGATGAGGTTCTCGGCTTCCTGCGGGACGAGGGCTTCCGCCCCATCGTTGACCTCGTCCATCACACGAGCTACCCCCGCTGGCTTTCCGACGGGTTCGCCGATGCACGGTTCGGCGACGCCTACCTTCGCTACGCGGAGGCTTTTGCTCGACGCTACCCGTGGATCGAGGAATACACCCTCTTCAATGAACCCTTCTCCACCCTGTTCCTCAGCGGCCATGAGGCTATTTGGCCTCCCTATCACTCCGGCCTGCAGGGCTTCGTCGATCTGATCGTGAACGTGCTGCCCGCGGTAGCCGAGGCCAGCCGCCTTTACCGCACGCTGCTGCCTCACGCTCGCCACGTTTGGGTAGACACCTGCGAGTTCCACACGGGGTCGGACGCAGCGGGCCAGTCCTACGCTGACATGGCGAACGAGCGCCGCTTCCTGGTGCTGGATGCCTTCCTCGGCAGAGACTACGACGACGGCGGCCAGCTCGCACGCGATCTTGAGCCGGTGGGCGGCGAGCGCCTGAAGGGCCTGGTCCCCGGCTTCGTGGATGTCCTCGGGCTGGACTACTACGCTCACTGTCAGTGGAACTTCTCCATAGAGGGAGGATCGACCCCCACGCCGACGCCTCTTCCCCTGGCGGATCAAATCGGGCAGTACTGGGAGCGCTACGGGCTTCCCTGCATGATCACTGAGACGAACGTCCGTGGCCACACCTCTGACCGCGCAACCTGGTTCAAGTACGTCCTTGAACAGTGCGAGATCGCGCAGGAACGGGGCGTTCCCCTCGAAGGCCTGTGTTGGTTCCCAGTCATCGACTCCACCGACTGGGATTCCCTGCTGTTCCGCTGTGACGGCCATATTGACCCCGTGGGGGTCTACTGGCTGGACGAGAACCTCGAGCGGCGGAGCTCCGTCATGGCGACCTCGTATGCGCTGGCCGCCGGCGGTGCACGAGCGCTTGACCTTCCCGCCTACCGGTTCCAGCAACCCGTGGACGCCTGGCTCAAGGGCTATCTACCGCAGATGTCGCACTGGAATTGGCAGGAGCCGCCCTCTACCGATATTGGATCCAGCCTCCCCCGAACAACCACACGTATGGAATTGAGGATCGTCGATGCAAAGTGAACTCATTGTCCTGTCACACCTCCGCTGGGATTGGGTCTGGCAGCGGCCGCAGCAACTCGTGTCGAGGCTCGGCAAAGCGCCGGCGCGCAAGACATGGTTCGTGGAGGAGCCGCTCACTCCTGCGGGTGGGACCACCGAGAATCGGCTCAACAGCAACGAGGTCGACGGTCTCACACGCGTCTGGCTCGAGATCCCCGAGCAGGGCAGGCACGTCGGCTTCTTCGATGAAGTGATGCCCGACTACGTGGAACAACTCCCGAAGCTGATCGGCGAGCCCGAGGGTGAGCGGGTCGTCTGGATCTATACGCCGCTTGCACTTGAGGCCGCCCTCGCTCTCAAACCCACCACTTTGGTGTACGACATCATGGATGACCTTGCGGCCTTCAAGGATGCCGCTCCTGAGCTTCTGGTGCGCCAGCGGCAGGCCCTGAGGAAAGCCGACGTCGTTTTCGCTGGAGGGAGATCGCTCCACCGGTCCGTCGTCAAACAGGGCAGAGAGGACGCACATCTCGTGCCAAGCGGGGTAGCTGCGGAGCACTACGCCGCGGCCGGCCGCGCGGCCGGCACGGACCGCAGCACACGAACTGCCGGGTACGTCGGAGTCCTCGACGAACGACTTGATCTCGCCCTGGTGGCAGAGCTCGCCGAACGGCTTCCGGACTGGGAGATCCGTATGATCGGTCCCATTTGCAAGATCGACGCCGCGGATCTCCCGCAAGCGCCGAACATCAGCTATCTGGGTCAGCAGGCCTACGAGGATCTTCCCCGCCTGATGGCTGACCTGGATGTGGCGCTGATGCCATTTGCCTTGAACGAATCGACCAGATCGATCAGCCCGACGAAGACGCTTGAGTACCTCGCGGCCGGTCTTCCGGTTGTATCAACGCGGGTACCCGACGTAGTGGCCGATTTCGAGGGCGTGGTAGAGCTCAGGAATGATGCGCGTGGTTTTGCGGCGGCCTGTGTCGACCTTCAGGGACAGGCCGGCAGGAAGGCACGGGCTACCGAGTTGAAGCGGCTTATGAAGCACCACCACTGGGACCGTATTGCGGGGCTCATGGAGAAACTGGTCTTCACGGCTGCGAACGCCAATTCAGAAGCCGATGCCGCCGAGGCGACTGCTTAGCTGCCATGGCTGCCGGCAACAGAGCTGCGGATACTTATCTCTCCTCCGAGTACCCGCCGCCCGGACACCTGCTCCTTCACCTCAGCGACACCCACATCCTGGGCAGGGGCGAGCCACTGTACGGAGCCGTGGACAGCGAGGCCCGGCTCCGGCAATTGCTTGGGAGCATCCGGGCTTCGAATCTCCGGCCGGACGCCCTCATCCTCACGGGGGACCTGACCGACAGGGGTGAGCCGGCGGCGTACCGGAAGCTGCGCAGCGTCGTCGAACCGGTGGCCCGAGAGACCGGCGCACAGCTCATCTGGCTGATGGGCAATCATGATCGCCGTGAAAATCTCCGCGCCTGTCTTCTGGGGGAAGCACCTGCGGCCACCCCGTTGTACCGGAGCTACCTGCTGGGTGGACTGCGGATCATCACTCTGGACACCTCGGTGCCCGGGTACCACTATGGGTCGCTCGATTCCGAACAACTCGCTTGGCTAGCGGCAGAACTGGCGACACCCGCACCGGAGGGCACCATTCTTGCGATGCATCATCCTCCCATCCCGATGATCCAGAACCTTGCGGTGCTGACGGAGCTGCGGAACCAGGACCGTCTGCGCCGGGTCATTGAAGGGTCGGACGTACGGCTCATCCTTGCCGGACACCTTCATGTCTCGACCTCGTCGATGTTCGCCGGCATCCCGGTCTCCGTGGCATCGGCAACCTGCTACACCCAGGATCTGCACGTGCCCGACGGCGGCGCCCGCGGGTGGGATGGCGGCCAGGGCCACAACCTCGTGCATGTCTACCCCGGGACCATCGTCAATTCGGTCGCGCCGCTAGGATCTTTCAGCACGGTTGGAACACACCTGTCAGCAGAAGAAGTCGAAGAGCGGGTTCGCGGCGCCGGAGTTTCCAGCGGTAACTAGCAGTAGCGCTCCCGTCACATCCGCCCGAACTTCGAGCGCACCAGCGCGAAAGCACCGTAACAAATCAGGCCGACGGCGATCGAGATGAGCAGCGGCATGCCGAACGGGTGATCGGTCAACGCCTTCAGGCTGCCGTCCAGCCCGGTGGACCGTTCCGGATCATGGGTGACCACCGCGGCCACGAACAAAACTCCCACGAGGATGAGAGCGAGGCCCTTTGCAACGTGGCCGATCACGCCGAGTATCTCGATGAGAGCACCCCGCCGCGTGTCCTCGAAGTGACGGAGCTCAGGCCGGAACTTGCGCAGGATCCCCTTGAAAACGAAGTACACCCCAATGCCGAACACGGTCCCGCCCACCGCGAGGATCACGAAGACCCCGAAGGGTGAACCCATCATCGCCGCAGTGAAGTCACGCGTAGATTCACTCGAGTCAGCCTTGCCGCCGAACGCGAATCTCGCGAAGGTGAAAGCCATACTGCCGTAGATGATGCTCAGCGACCCTGAGGAGATTGTCTTCGAGATCTGTTCCCCGGTCGGAAGGTGACGGGCCCGCAGGGTAGCCTCGCTGAACTGCCAGACAGCCAGCCCGAAACAGCCGACGGCACACGCCCACATGGTCCACGGGCCGAGGGTCCCCCCAGCCAGGCGTTCCAGCGCACCCGTAGGCTCCGCCTCGCCGTTTCCCCCGAACGCGATCTGCAAAGCGATGATTCCGATGAGCACATGCACTATAGCGAGAACAGCGAATCCGAAGCGGGCGACGACGTCGAGCGCCTTATGGTCCGACACCTCTTCCGCGACGTCCGCGGCCTCCCGTGCCCGAGAATTCTCGTCCGTTGACATCACCGCTCCTGTAGTGCCCTGAGTATTTCAGGGTACAGCGGCAGGAACTTTCTTGGTGGGAACCCTGTGTGCGGGGGCGGCGTGCGAACCCTGTGTGGAGGGCGGCACAGGGCCCACCCGGGAACTCACCGCACCAGCTGTCGTTTTAACTTTCACCAGTCCCCTCCGCTCTTACTGCTGGAAGGACCACTCCTGATGATCAACGACAACCTGAATGGCGGCCGACGACGCCGCGTCGGGTTGTTCGTGATGCTCCTGCTGCTCGCGGTACTCGCGTCGGCTGCAGTGCTCGTGGTGTCCGGTTTGCGCAGCGGGGGGAGCTTGTCACTGGGGCTTCCGGAATGCACCGTCCACACTGCGGAAGGGGAGGTTGGACTCGACCGTGACGAGGCCAAGCGGGCTACGACCGCCGCCGCGCTCCTGGCTCGCGGGTTGGAAGCGCCGGACACCTCCGATATCGACGACGCCGTGATACAGCGGCTGACCGACGGGCCCGCCGAAGACGCCGGACCCGGCCTGGCATGCCGCGGTTCAGCGTCCGGCGGCCTGGAGGAACAGCAGCTGGGTGCCAGCGGTCTCACCCCACGCGCCGAGCAGGTGCTCGAGGCGATGACTGGGGTGTTCGGCAAACAGAGTCTCGGCGGGTACGCCCCGGGTGGCGTCAGTCAGGGGCACGGAGCGGCGTCGACGCACTATGACGGACGAGCCATCGACATCTTCTTCCGTCCCGTGTCGGAGGACAATCGGCGCGACGGCTGGATGCTGGCCCACTGGCTCGTCGCTCACGCCGAGGACCTCGACATTCAGTACGTCATCTTCGACGACCGGTTTTGGAGCGCGCACCTCACCAGAGCGCAGTGGCACGATTACGACGCCCCTGATCCCAGCAACGAAATCCTGCGCCATCTCGATCACGTGCATGTGGACGTGCTGGGCGGAGGCGACTGACTAGCGCCGCCAGAACAGGTGATGCGTCACGCCGCTGGAGCTGGGCACGACGTCGAGGTGGAAACGGTCGAGAAGCTCCTCAGGTGATTCCCAGAGGCGCGATCCCGATTCGAGCTTCATCGGTGACACTGCGACATGCAGCGTGTCCACGAGGTCCGCATCGAGAAACTCCCGAATCGTCGTTGCTCCTCCACCCAATCGGACGTCCTTGCCGTTTGCGGCCTCTTTCGCCTTCCCCAGTGCAGCGACAGGATCGACGTTGATGAAGTGGAACGTGGTGTCCGAGAGGGTGAAGGATGGCCGCTCGTAGTGGGTCATCACGAACACCGGAGTGTGGAAGGGCGGCTCGTCACCCCACCATCCCCGCCAGTCCTCGTTCTCCCAGGGGCCGCGGTGGGGACTGAACTTGTTGCGGCCCATGATTTCGGCCCCGATGTTGTTCTTGAAGTCACGCGTGAAGTAGTCGTCGAGGCCGCGCGTTCCGCCGGGGTCGGTCCGGTTCGGCCAGCTCGCCGTAGCGCCTGCCCACGCGAACATTTCTCCGGGGTCCGCGTGGCCGAACGGTCGCTCCAGGCTTTGGTTTTCGCCCGCGCCGAAGCCGTCACTGGAAACGTTGAAGTTCTGGACCCTGAGTAGCTGGCTCATCTTGGACTCCTCATTGCCTTCAGAGGCATCGCGGCTACCCAGAAACTATCGGCAACCGGCGCCATCCACAACGGTCAGTCTGAGCGCCACTCCCCCGTCTCGAAGAATCGGCGCAGCACGGCGAGCGCAGGGGCGGGGTTCAGCCCGCGCTCGGCCAACCAACCATCGTCGTTGTAGGAGCAGGCGTACCGATCGCCGGAGTCGCAGAGGAGCGACACGATGCTCCCACGCCGGCCGGCAGCCTTCAGCTGCGCAACAAGCTGCCACACTCCCCACAGGTTGGTGCCGGTGGAGGGACCGGCGGAGATTCCAGCGAATGCCAGCAGGTGGCGTGATGCGGCAACCGATGCGGCATCGGGCACCTGGATCATCGCGTCGATGACGGAGGGGACGAAGCTCGGCTCGGGCCTCGGTCGGCCGATTCCCTCGATGCGCGAGGGCTTCCCGACGGCTGCGGCCCCACCCGCCCAGGTGGGATAAAACGCCGAGTTCTCGGGATCTACGACAGCGAGCCGCGTGGGGTACCGGTTATACCGGAGGTACCTGCCGATGGTGGCACTGGTCCCACCGGTCCCTGCCCCTACCACCACCCAGTCCGGGACGGGGAACCGCTCGTGCTCCATCTGCCGGAAGATCGATTCGGCGATGTTGTTGTTGCCGCGCCAGTCCGTGGCCCGTTCGGCGTAGGTGAACTGGTCCATGTAGTGTCCGCCCGTTTCGGCGGCGATGTGCTCTGCAGCGTCGTAAACTTCCGAGGCATTCTCGACGAAGTGGCAGGTCCCGCCGTACTGCTCGATCAGGGTGATCTTCTCGGGACTTGTGGAGCGGGTCATCACTGCGATGAACGGCAGCCCCAGCAGCTGTGCAAAATAGGCCTCGGACACGGCGGTGGAACCGCTCGACGCCTCGACGATCGTGGCTCCTTCCCGGATCCAGCCGTTCACCAGCCCGAAGAGGAACAGCGAGCGCGCAAGCCGGTGCTTCAGGCTTCCGGTCCGATGGGTCGACTCGTCCTTCAGGTAGACGTCGATACCCCAGCTCTCGGGCACGGGCAGCGCCAGCAGGTGCGTGTCGGCTGACCGGTTGCCTTCAGCTTCGATGCGTCGGATCGCTTCATCGGACCAGGAGCGGTCAGCCCCAGCGGAAATCGTCATACCTGAACACTATCCACGGCAGGTACGACGGCGGTGCCCGGGTGAGCACCGTCGTCGTCCGTCGGCAGCCGCTACAGCCGGCGGTCGGCGAAGACCTTCAGTGCGTCACGCACAAACTCCGCGCCCTTCCGGCCGCCGTAGTTCGCTGCGAAGCGATCGTCAGCGACGTACATGTCGCCGAGGCCCACGAAGTACTCCTTCGACGGCCGACCGTCAGACGAGGGCAGGCCCGGGACACCGGACAGCCACTCGAAGTGCCGGCGTGCCAGTTCCTGCGCAGCGTCGCTGTCAGGCGCAATCCCTTGTTCCGCGGCGGCAGTCCAGTCAGCGCCGAGCTGCGCCGTACGCGCCTTGTACTGCGTGCGTTCAGCCTCGCTCATGCCCCGCCACCAGCGATCTCCGGTCGCATACGCCTCGGCGCCCCACCGTTCCTCAACTTCGTCCTTGTACCGGGTGTGGTCGAAACCGTCGAACATGTTTTCTGCCATGAGTTGTTCACCTCCTTCCAGTTGGTCGATGGTCAGTGAAACCGACGCGATCTGCCGCGCCAGCCGCTCCTGTTCCTGTCTCAGCAGCTCCAGGTGCTTCCGGAGGGCGCGAGCAGGCTCAGCTTCCCGGTTCAGCACTTCCGTGATAGCAGGTAGTCCCAACCCCAGGCCGCGCAGCAGGAGGATCCGCTGTAGACGCACCAGGGCGTCGTCGTCGTAATAGCGGTAGCCGTTGCTGCCCACCCGCGACGGGGGCAACAGCCCCAGCCGGTCATAGTGGCGAAGCGTGCGGCTCGTGGTTCCCACCAGTCTCGCTACGTCCTGGATCGAGCGGTCCATGTGCCCTCCTGCCTTGTTTGTCCACCGTATAGGTTGACGTCGCGTCAAGGTCAACAGCCAGGTGTAGGGTTCCAGCATGAGCACTGTGGAGGAGCAGTTCCTCGCCCGCGCCATAGCCCTCGCAACCCAGAATGTGTACGACGGGGGTGGCCCCTTCGGTGCCCTCATCGTCACCCCGGACGGGCGTGCTTTCGAGGGCGCCAACCGGGTGACGGCAAACAATGATCCAACCGCCCACGCCGAAGTGATGGCGATCAGGAACGCGTGTTCATCCCTCGGTACGTTCGACCTGACGGGCTGCACTCTCTACACCAGTTGCGAGCCGTGCCCTCTATGCCTGGCGGCCGCACTCTGGGCGCGCGTCGACAGCATTTCCTTCGCGGCCGATCGGCATGATGCAGCCAAGGCAGGATTCGACGACGCCGTGTTCTACGAATTCTTCGAAGCACCCGTTGCAGAACGCTCCATGCAGGTGCGGCAAATGGAGCTTCCTGACTCAGCGAGCGCCGAACCGTTCCGCGCCTGGGCTGACCTCCCCGACCGCATCGACTACTGACGCTCGGACTAACCTGTCTCCAGCCGCCCGGAAAATACACAGTATGCTTAGCAATTAGTTTGACGGCATACAGGTTTATTCCTCGGGAAGGGCAACACATGGCAGGTTCCCACCTACACAGCACCCGCTCGAGCCCGTGGGCTGACGGCCTCGGACGCACCGGTTCCCGGGCCGCCCAGATCCTGCTGATTCTCACTCTGGCGGTGGTCGCAATCTACGGGCTGCTGCAAATCCGCCTGCTGGTGATTCCCGTCATCATCGCGCTGATTCTCGCGGCAGCCATCGGCCCGTTCGTGAATCTCCTGCGTCGCCGAGGGGTGCCCGGCGCACTCGCCACAGCCATAGCGTTCCTGGCCCTGCTGGTCGTTCTCTCAGGGATCATTACGATCATCGTGCTTTCGGTCCGCAGCCAGGCTGATGAACTGATCGCCGCCGCCACCGAAGGCCTGGATGAGCTTCAGGCCTTCCTGACGAGCGGGCCGTTCCCGATCTCCCCGGAGCAACTCGGCGAGGCACGTACCGCGATCATCGACTACGCGACCAGCGCGCAGTTCCGGTCGGGTGCGATCTCGGGTGTCTCCGTTGTGGCGGAATTCCTTACCGGTGCCACCCTGACCGCGGTGATCCTCTTCTTCTTCCTGAAAGACGGCAAGAAGATCTGGGAATTCTTCCTCCGCCCCTTCAAGGGCGAGCGCGAACAGAAACTGCGTCGTTCGGGAGCCCGTACCCTCGAGGTACTCGGTAGCTATGTCCGAGGAACAGCGATCGTCGCCCTGGTGGACACCGTTGCTATCGGCATCGCGCTGCTGATCCTCGGTGTACCTCTGGCCATTCCGCTCGCGATGATCGTCTTCATCGGTGCCTTCATCCCACTGGTGGGCGCCACCATCGCCGGCGTTCTGGCAGCGCTCGTCGCGCTGGTGGCCAACGGCCCGATTGTCGCCCTCATAGTGGTCGGCGTCGTCATCGCCGTCAACCAGTTGGAAGGTGACCTACTGCAGCCGATCGTCATGGGCAAGTCGCTGCGGCTTCATGCACTGGTGATCCTGCTGGCCCTGACCGCCGGAACCATCCTCGCCGGCATCATCGGCGCCGTCCTGTCCGTGCCGATAGCCGCCGTGACCTGGGCGGTCCTGCAGGTGTGGACGGCGGAAGACCCGAGGATGGAGCCGTTGAATCCGGACATGCCACCGGCCGGATCAGAACCCACCTGAGCCGAGCACACTAGAAACTGCAGGATCACTACCGAGTAGGACGCACACGATGACCACCGAAACCGCCGCCCCTTCAAAGCTCCGGCAAGGAATCTCCGGCAAGCTGCTCTACCTGTTCATCCTTGGTGACGTACTCGGCGCCGGCGTCTACGCGCTGGTCGGTGTCATCGCGGCTGAGGTTGGTGGGGCCATCTGGGTGCCACTGGTTGTTGCACTGGCACTGGCGCTCCTCACCGCGGGTTCCTACGCGGAGCTCGTGACCAAATACCCGAAGGCAGGCGGTGCTGCGGTCTTCGCCCAGCGGGCATACAAGACCCCGTTCATCTCATTCCTGGTGGGGTTCTGCATGCTCGCAGCCGGGGTGACCAGTGCTGCCGGCCTGGCCCTCGCCTTCACGGGTGATTACCTCTCCGCCTTCATTGCCGTGCCGCCGGCCTGGGCCGCCGTCGTTTTCCTTGTCCTGCTGGCGTTGCTGAATGCCCGCGGCATCAAGGAGTCAGTCCGCTCCAACGTGGTGATGACTGTCATCGAGGTTTCCGGACTGGTGCTGGTCATCGTCCTGGTGGCTGTCTTCCTCGGCCAGGGCAATGGCAATCCCGAGCAAATCTCACAGTTCCCGGCCAACGCCAATCCGGCAGTTGCCGTCCTGGGAGCGTCCCTCATTGCCTACTACTCCTTCGTGGGCTTCGAGGTGTCGGCGAATGTCGCGGAGGAAGTACGCAATCCGGCCCGCGTGTATCCGAAAGCCCTGTTCGGAGCCCTCGCCACCGCAGGCGCCGTGTACCTGCTGATCGGCCTGGTATCCGCGGCCGCGCTGCCCGCCGAGGACCTCGCAGGGTCCACCGCGCCCCTCCTCGACGTTGTCAACGCCACAGGCTTCGGCATCCCGCCGTGGCTGTTCAGTTTGATCGCCCTCGTCGCTGTCGCCAACGGCGCACTGCTGACCATGATCATGGCGAGCCGGCTGACCTTCGGCATGGCCGAGGAAGGGCTCCTGCCCTCGGTACTCGGTAAGGTGCTACCCAACCGCCGCACTCCGTGGGTGGCCATCATTGCGACGACGGCGATCGCCATGGCACTGACCCTCACAGGTGACCTTGCTTCGCTGGCCGAGACAGTCGTCCTGCTCCTGCTCTTCGTGTTCATCAGCACGAACGTCGCGGTCCTGGTGCTCCGCCGGGACCGGGTGGAGCACCAGCATTTCCGCATCCCGACGGTGATCCCCTACCTGGGTGTCGCTTCCTGCCTGGTGCTCCTCACCCAGCAGTCGGCGGAGATCTGGCTGCGCGCAGCGATTCTGATCGGTGTAGGTGTTGTCCTCTACGTCATCAGCACCGTCGTCTCAAAGCGGACCAACGCCGGCCAGCGGGCTGAGACGCGGTAGCTGTGGGCCTTGCTTTGACGGGATCCCTGGTCATCGCTCTGGTGCTGGCCGGATTGCACCTGGCCGCTCCACGGATCCGCAAGCTGCCCCTCGTACCCGAGGGTGTAACTGGTTCGTTTGCGGGAGGACTCGCGGTTGCCTACGTCTTCCTACACCTGCTGCCGGAAATCGCCGAGGGCAACGAGGCGGTCGGCGACCTGCTCGAAGACACCATTGAGGTCACCCCGCTTTTCGACCTGGGGATCTTCGTCGTGGCTCTCACCGGCTTTACTGTCTTCTACGGTCTGGACCGCCTCGCGACCACCCGACGGAGACGCAGACGCCGCGATTCCGCAGGAGCCTACTGGGTTCACCTCGGTGCTTTTGCCTTCTACAACACGCTCATCACCTACACGATGGCTCTGCGCGTCGAGACTGGTTATCTGTTCGCGATCCTTTTTGCCATCGCGATGGGTCTCCACTTCGTGCTCACGGACCGCCATCTTGAGGAGCACTACCCGCACAGGTTCGCGTCGAGCGGCCGGCTCGTTCTTGCGGGCGCGCTGCTTATTGGTTGGCTGTTGTCGGCGGTCTTTGCGCCGACAAGCACAGTGGTGGTTGCCATCCTCACAGCGTTGCTCGGCGGATCGGTACTCCTGAACGTTTTCCGGGAGGAGTTGCCGTCGAACCGCGGATCAAGCTTCCCCTGGTTCCTTGGTGGCCTCATCATCTACTCAATCCTTCTTGCTCTCATTACGGCGGTTGCACAATGAATCCGAAACTCGATCAGACCGCGCGGGAACTCTTCGGCTGGGACTCCCTTCTTCCGGGACAACGCAAGGCACTGAACGCGGCCGACGACGGCAGGAATCTCCTCTGCGTCCTCCCCACCGGCTATGGCAAATCGGCCATCTATCAGGTGGCGGCCATGTCAGTTCCGGGAGTCGCCGTCGTCGTTTCGCCGTTGATCTCGCTGCAGCGGGACCAGGTGGAAGCCATCAACGAGGCGCTCGGCGAAGTTCGCGCGTACGTGCTGAACTCGACAGCGTCCGACGCCGAGGTCGACGAAGCATGGGCAGCCGCCGAGGACTCCGACGAAGAGCGTCGCGCCAAGTTCCTGTTCCTCGCGCCGGAGCAACTGGCACGGGAAGAGGTAAGCGAGCGGCTCAAGGCCCTGGACGTGTCATTCCTCGTCATCGACGAAGCCCACTGCGTCTCCGCCTGGGGTCACGACTTCCGGCCGGATTACCTTCAGCTGGGTTCCCTCGTGCGGCGACTCAAGCGGCCGGTTATCGCACTGACCGCAACAGCCTCACCCCCTGTTCGGCAGGAAATCCTCGAAAGGCTGAAGCTCGACGACGCACTCGTCATCGCGGAAGGTTTCGATCGACCGAACCTGCACCTCAGCGTTCACCAGCACGAGTCGGAGCGGGACAAGAAGCACGCAGTCCTTGAGCAGGTGACCTCGCGTGAAGGCCAGGGACTGCTGTACACCGCCACGCGCCGGCAGACGGACGAATACGCACAGGAGCTGAGGGATGCGGGCCTGCGTGCTGATGCGTACCACTCAGGACGGAAGAAATCTGAGCGAACGGCATTGCATGACGCATTCCACGCCGGTGAACTGGACGTCGTGGTGGCTACCACCGCGTTCGGCATGGGCATCGACAAGCCCGACGTACGGTTCGTCATCCATTCCGACATTCCAGATTCTCTCGACAGCTACTACCAGGAAGTGGGTCGGGCGGGGCGAGACGGGGATCCTGCCGACGTCGTGCTGCATTATCGCCAGGAGGATCTCGGGATCCGGCGGTTCTTCGCAGCCAAGAGCGTGCAGGAGGATGGCCTCCGCGAACTGCTCGCTGCGCTCCGGTCGGCCGATGGCTCTCTTGATGCCGCGGGCATCCGGGAAGCAACCGGACTGACTCAGCGGAAGCTGTCGGGACTGCTGAATCAACTGCTTGAGGTGGGGGCTGTCCGAGAGCGCAGCGGGAAGTACCGGGCCGCAGCAGATGACGCGGACCAGGTGATTGCCGACGTCGTCGAGCATCGCAAGCGGCGGCAGGAGGTGGACCGCTCACGGGTGGAGATGGCGCGGCAGTACGCCGAGTACCGGGGGTGCCGTCGCCGGTTCCTGCTCGGCTACTTCGGCGAGGAGCGCGAAGGCCTGTGCGATGCCTGCGATAACTGCGACACCGGCCGCTCCGCCGATCACCACGAAGAGGCTGAAAACCAGCCCTTCGCGCTGCAGAGCACCGTGCGCCACGGGGAGTGGGGCGAGGGCGTGGTCATGGGCTACGAAAACGACGTCGTCACCGTACTGTTCGAGGAGCACGGCTACAAGTCATTATCCGTACCGCTCGTTGAAGAGAAGAAGCTGCTGAAAGAGGTGCACTCGTGAAAGCCCTGCCCGTGCTATCAAGGGCGGGAGGACACGGGTTGAAAGCGGTCTTCGCCGGGATGAAGGTGTTCAGGCCGCACCGGCCGATTCACTCCCACGGCGTGTTGCTCGAGGGCACCCTTACCCATTCGCGGGTCTTCAGCGGCGAGGAATGGCTGGACAATTCCGATGAGGAGCAGGTTCTTGCGCGCGTCTCCCGCTCAGTGGGACTGCCGGATGCCCTGCCCGACGTCGTCGGCCTGGCTTTGCGTATCGGTGAGGCCGATGTGTTGCTGTCCACGACCGGAGGCGGGGTGCCCGGGCGCTTCATGATCCTTCCGCGTCGCTCGGTAGTGGACGGACCGTTCACCTCACTGATGCCATTCCGCGGAAGCGGCGGGCCAGTCTTGCTGGCAGTGCGCCGGGAGGGTCCTGGCCCGGACCTCAGGACCCTTTCCGAGCTTCGCTCCTACGACGGCGAACTCCAGTGGGGCCTGCATTACAGCCGGCTGCGCGGTCCCTGGACCCGCTCCGGCACTCTACGGCTGAGGGTGTGTGACGATCAACACCGGGACCCCCGGTTCGACCCGATAGGACACCCTCCAGCAGGCCTCAGCTCCTACACATGGGCTCGAGAATTGCGGGTTCCGTCATACGCTCTCGCGCAAGAAACACAGCATGGCTACACTTCGGAGAAGAACACCGCTCAGCCCCGAAAGTGATCCATGGAAACCAACCACAAGATTTCCCCGGAAGACCCCTTCCCCGAAGACCTAACGGTCCTGGACGACGTCGAGGTGGAAGTGCTCAACAGCCGGATCCACCGGGAGCTTGAGGCCGAATACGCGGAGGGCTTCCCAGAGCCCGAAACCGAAGCACGGCTTGAGGAAGTCAACCTCGAGCTGAACCGCCGTGAGCAGGAGGGCTGAGCGGGCTCACCCGGATGACTTAATCGAAAATCTGTTCTAGTTTTAAACCCGGCACTGAAGAAGGTGAAGGGTTATGACGGCGCAGCACATCGAAGAGGTCCAGCCGGGTTCGCGGTCCCTCAATGAGGAGGCTGACGTACGTTTCACCTCCAGGGGCGCACCCCTGGCGCTTCGCTGGCGGGCGAGCATCTGGCAGGTGCTCGGGGAGCCCATGCACTGGACCAGTTCCCGGAGTTGGTGGGAACCGGGCCAGGCCGGAAAAATGGGGCAAGGCAGCGTCATGACGCTGCAGTACTGGCGCTTCCGGGCGCAGACGGGACCGGCGTCCCCCATCCTTGTTTTCGATATCTGCAGCGACCCGCGATGGGAGGGCTGGCGTCTGGTGCGCATCACGAACCTCGGTGCGGGGTGATGCGGTTACAGGCTGGTCGCCCCGGTGGTACTCATGCTGTAGTGGTCGGCCACCAGTTCCAGAGTGCGTGATTGGGCACGGCGGGAGTGCCCCTGAACGACAAGCATGATTTCGTCGACGCGAGTGTGAGCGTGGAGCTCCTCGAGGCTTTTTGCCACCTGCTCCGGTGTCCCGTGCAGCGTCTGATCGGTGTACTCATCGAGGATCGCTTGTTCCTGCGTGCTGGCGCGGAAAAGTTCGACTTCCTCAGGGGGAAGCACGGAAAAGGTCTTGCGCTGGAACATCCTGAGCATCGCCATGGCCAACGTCGCAGATTGGCGGCGCGCCTCGACTGGGTCTTCGTCAGCAATCACTCCGACGCTGACCAAGCTATAGGGTTCAGCGAGGCACCTCGACGGGCGGAAGTTCTCCCGGTAGATGCGCAGGGCGTTGAGTACATCGGCGCGCCCGAATTGAAGTGCGAAGGCATAGGGTCGACCGAGTTCGGCAGCCAACCGTGCTGAATAGACTGAGGATCCAAGGAGCCAGAGGTCAGCGGTAGTCGTCTCGCCGGGGAGCCGGTTCTGCTCGGCCTGCCATGGTCCAGGCACCGCCGGAACATTCCGGTAGGGGTGGTCCTGCGGGAAGTCGTTGTTCAGAAATCCAAGGAGCTCGGCAATCTGTTCAGGGAACGCATCGTTGGCCGCGTGGTGGCGGCGCAGCGCGGCGGCTGTTCCCGCGTCCGTACCGGGCGCTCGCCCCAAGCCGAGGTCGATCCGCCCGGGTGCAAGCGCGCTCAGCATGCCAACCTGCTCTGCGATGACCAGCGGTACATGGTTGGGAAGCATGATCCCGCCCGCTCCCAGTCTTATTCGCTGCGTTTCTCCGATGAGGCGCGCCACCATGAGCTGTGGTGACGAAATGGAAGCTCCGGGCATGGCGTGGTGCTCAGACATCCAGAACCGTCGGTAACCCCGCTCGTCCGCCAGCTTCGCCAACGCAACTACATCGGCGAGTGTCTCCCCCGCGGAGTAGCCCACACCGGTGAGGGCATTGTCGAGGACGGACAGCGCGAAAGGTGCGGTGCCCGAGAAGTGTGCATGGTTCACGAAGCGCGCTCAGCCCCAGCCATGGCAGAACTACCCAGGTCGCTTCCCTGCAGCGCTTCCTGCGCGTTGACGGCACTGATCCAGGCATCGGTGGTGCCCACCTGAGCCCAGTTCGAATTCAACAGGGTGAGCAGGGTGGTGTGCACCGTCTTCGCATCGACGAAGCCGGCGTCATTGGCTAGGTTGATCGCCCCGGTGGCGTCAGAAAGCACTTCGGTGGTGAACCCAATCGCTTCAGCCTCAACGGCCGAGCCCAGGATGCAGTTATTCGTCATGTATCCGACAAGGGTGACGGTGTCGACGTCGTTCTGGCGGAGCCAGTCGGTCAGGTCGGTACCGGCGTACACAGAGCCGTACTGCTTCACGACGCTCTTCCACTCACCCGTCCGCCGGCTCTCGACTTCGGGGTGCAGTTCGAATTCAGGAGAACCGGGCGCGAAGACGGGAGCACCCTCACCGGCGGTGTGCTGAATGACCGCGATTGGCATGCCCGCCGCGGTGGCGGTGTCGATTGCCGCTGCGACTCGCGGCAGAGATTCTTCATGCGGAGGGTACTGGATCTCAAAGATGCCGCCGAAATACTGCTGCTGAACATCAACGAGGACGAGGGCGCGGCGCGGAGTAGCCATAGTTCACAATCTCCCGGGTAGAGGTAACCGGCCTGATGGCCATGAATCAATCGTCCCGGCAAGCGCCGGGGGCCGACAGTGGCACAACGGCACATGTACGATGGATTTAGGCCAAAGAATGGAGCCCTACATGCGTATCGCTGTTTACGCCTTCCATGGTGTGACGATGTTCCATCTCGCCGTCCCGCAGATGGTGTTCGATGAGGTCACCCGGCAGGGGCTCGCCGACTGGACCACAGTGCTTTTCTCGGATCACCCCGGCTCGGTCCGCACTGCCGAGGGTTACGAATTGGGAGGCGTGCAGGGACCCGAGGTCGCCGAGGACGCTGACGTAGTGGTGGTGCCCTCCTGGTTCGACGACGGCCGCCCGCTCAGCGGTGGTCTGCGTTCAGCGCTGCAGAGCGCTCATGAGCGCAACACCGCAGTCCTCGGACTGTGCCTCGGAGCGATCGCCGTCGCCGACGCGGGCCTTCTCGCCGGACGCCGTGCCGTTACCCATTGGCAGGCATTCACGACCCTGGCTGACCGGCACCCGGATATCTCCCTCGACCAATCCGTGCTGTACATCGACCACGGCGACGTCCTCACGTCAGCGGGAACCGCATCGGGGCTGGACGCATGCCTGCATATCGTGCGGGACCGATTGGGAGCGGACGCTGCCAATCAGGTGGCGCGCAGTCTGGTCGTCGCTCCACACCGCGAGGGTGGACAGGCGCAGTACATCGAGCACCCTGTCCCGGAGCGGGCCGGTGACGATCCCATCGCACGCGTACTTGAATGGTCGCTGGCCAATCTTCGTGAACCGCTTACAGTCGAGCGCCTGGCTGACCAGGCACACATGAGCCGCCGAACCTTCGTCCGCGCGTTCCGCGCGAAGACCGGGGCAACACCGGCAGGCTGGATTCGCAGCCATCGGCTCGATGCCGCCAGGAGACTCCTGGAGACCTCGGACTTGTCCATAGACCAGATCGCGGCCGACTGCGGCTTCGGCAATGCCGTGACCTTCCGGCAGAACTTCGGAGCGGCCTTCTCCACCACTCCTACCGAATACAGACGCCGGTTCACCACGCGTCCTGGTCCGACGACGCGTTGATAGAAGTCGGCCATGGGCTTACCGCTTTCGCACGGTGGCACCGTATCAGGAGGTGAGGAAGCGCTCGTAGGCCGCAATGGCGACGTCGAACACATGAGTGTCACTGATGTCGCTCTCCAGGAAGGGCGAGATATCAGCGGTCGAGTTGCCGGGGCTTCGACGCCACGTGCCAACAGCCTCCCCCTCCAGAACAAGGGTGGGCTTGAAGACCCCGTTCTTGGCCAGCATGACGCGCGCTGCGTATTCGCGGGGAAGCGTCAAAGCCCTGTCCTGATAACCGAGAATGTATTCGTCATAGCCAGGCAGCAGGAGCCCCCGCTGGGGGCTTGATTCCGGCACCAGTTCGGCGGCGGCCCAGTAGGTCGCGCCGTCGTAGACGTACTCCGTCAACTCGCTGCGGGCGAGCGCCAGCCCCTGCTTGGCGTCAGCGACGGTGAGCTTGGACCACCAGACGAAGTCGTGCAGCGTTGCAGGACCATGGCCTGTGAAGTAGCCGAGGACAAACCGTCGAAGCGCCTCGTCCCGATCCGGTTTCAGGCCCTCGGACGGCGCCCATTCGTCGAGGAGCACCAGGGCTTGCTGGCTTCCGGCGGGAGGTCCCCAACAGACGACCTGGGTATGCGCGAGGTACCAAATGATGTGATATCCGCGTTGACCGGCCGGGGAGATACCGGCCCGGTCCAGGGTTTCAAGGAACTCATCGCGCGGAAGTTCGAGGCCCCCTGCGAGCGCCTCACGCGCTACGTCTCCGGCGCCCTCAAGGGTCCGCTGGTCCAACTCCAGCTCACCCAGGCGCCTCGTCGCCGACCTCAGCATCCGCTCACCGGTCAGGCTCAACATCCAGCGAAGGTCGGCTGGACGCACGAAGTGCAGGGTTCCTCGGATCGGATAAGAACGCACTACCTCGGCGCTGTCAAGAACGGCAAGGATGTCCTCCCGACTGGATCCGGGCACGCGCAAACCGACTGCCCACAGCGCCTGCCCGAACTCCTGTGCCTGCACAGCGAGCAGTCTGCTGACCACATCCACAGCGCCCGGTGCGGAACCGTCGTCGTTTGTGGCGGAAAAGTGACTGGCCAGCCGGAGCTGCACCAGGTGGTCCCGGGTTATCGGCGCTGCCATGGCTCAAGTATGCGTCGAACAGAAGCCGAACCTACGGCATGATGGGCAGATGGCTTCCTCAGAGCGCTTCACGCTACAGGTTGACGGCGCTGATTTCACCTGCGCGTACTTCCGGCCGGACGGGGCCACCGCGACCGTCGCGATCGCACACGGGGCCGGCGCCGGCATGGATCACCCCTTCCTGATCGGCTTCAGTGATGCCCTGAACGCTGCGGGACTGGCCACGATGCGCTTCAACTTCCCCTACATGGATCAGGGCAAGCGGTTCCCGGACCGGCCTCCGAAAGCGATCGCCGCCTGGCGCGAAGTGATGGCCAGCGCCGAAGAGCGCTCCGACGGCGAACCGGTGTGGGCCTGCGGGAAGTCCTTCGGCGGGCGCATGGCATCCATGGCCGTGTCCGAGGGTATGGAGGCAGCAGGCCTCGCGTTCCTCGGATATCCCCTTCACCCGCCGGGGAAACCGGAGAAAATTCGCGATGAGCATCTGTACAGCGTCGGAGCTCCCATGCTGTTCCTTCAGGGCAGCAATGACTCCTTCGCCCGGAAGGACCTTTTGGACGCCGTGATCTCGAAACTCGAGGGAAGGGCAACCCTGCAATCAGTGCCCGACGCCGACCACTCCTTTGCGGTCAAAGGCACCAGGCGGAGCCCTCAGGAGATCGGCGCGTCACTCGCGCCGGCACTGGTGTCGTTCATTGCGCGTAATGCCTGACCGTCAGCTTGAGTGGGTACGGTGAAACCATGCCAATTTCAGTCCCTTCGAACCTGACGTTCATTCCCGCCCGGGACGGCGAGGAAACTCCCCGACCGGCCATACTTGTTCTGCCGGGAGGCGGATACGGGCAAACCTCAGCCCACGAAGGGGAACCCGTCGCTGAATGGCTCGCCGGGCTTGGCGTGCACGCTTTCGTGCTCCGGTACCGGGTTGCACCTCATCAGCACCCGGCACCGTTGTCCGACGCGAAGGAGGCGATGCTGTGGATCCGCGGCGGGGAGCACGGGATAGCCGTCGACGCTGACCGTGTCGGAGTCCTGGGGTTCTCTGCAGGTGGGCATCTCGCGGCAACCCTCTCTACCGACACCCCATGCGGGGATCCACATCTGGACGTCACCGGAGCAATTCCTGACCTTTCGGTCCTCTGCTA
>NZ_JAPSHV010000005.1:61073-65778 GCF_031179385.1 Arthrobacter sp.
ACCGTGTCGGAGTCCTGGGGTTCTCTGCAGGTGGGCATCTCGCGGCAACCCTCTCTACCGACACCCCATGCGGGGATCCACATCTGGACGTCACCGGAGCAATTCCTGACCTTTCGGTCCTCTGCTACCCGGTGGTGTCGTTCATCGATGCAGTCCATCAGGGAAGCATCGACAATCTACTGGGCGGGTCGCCGTCGTCGGACCTCCTCCAACGAATGTCGGCGGACCTGAACGTCACCAGCACAACGCCGCCGGCATTTCTCTGGCACACCGCCGACGACGAGCCCGTTCCCGTGGAGAACACCTTCGCCTATGCCCGCGCACTCGTGCGGAACAATGTGCCGGTGGAGGTGCATGTCTTCCCGCATGGCGCCCATGGGCTCGGCCTGGGAGAGGGCGAAGCCGGCCCGGATGAGTGGACCGTCCTGTGCGGCAAGTGGTTGAACCGGCACGGCTGGGCTCACCCAGGTCTCCCCATTTCCTAGGTTTTCCTTGTAAAGCGCGTCACACACCTTCCCTTCGTTCCGGTTTGATGAAAACATAAAGTCCTCAGGCGCGACGTGGCGCCGGCACCTCGGGGGAGGAAATTTGGCAGGGAACTTTGAAATCTTCAGGGGCGATGACGCGCTATACCGCTTTCGACTCATCGACGAGGATGGGTGCGTGCTGGTAACGTCCTCAGGCTACGACCGGAAGCGGGAGGCTGTGACGGCCATCACCGCGGTACGCGAGAATGCTGCGATGGGGCACATCCGCGATCATTCGGAGCCCGCTACCCGACGGCCGCTCGTGCGCCATGTGAAGCGGCGCGCTACTGCCTCGTAATTGTTGACGGCCCCCGAGTATCGGCCGCAGGCTCCTGGGGGGCAGTCCATTCGCTGGCGAGCAACTGCTGCTGGGTCGACTCCAGAACCTCTCCCAGCAGCATCTTCGCAGTGGCGAGAAGTTCGGCGACCCGTGGGTAGGCGAGACTGTAGAACACCTGGCTGCCACGGCGCTCCGACACAACGAGGTGATGTGTTTTCAAGACGGAAAGGTGCTGTGAAAGACGCGAGGCCTCAACGTTCATATCCAGGATGAGGTCAGTTACCGATACGTCGGGTGCAGCCGAAAGGATCTCGAGAACGCGCACGCGCACCGGATGCGCCATACCTTTGAACAGGTTGGCTTTCACTTCATACAGCGGTCTGTGCGCTCCCGGAAAAGTTTCCAAGGATCAGAGTCCTTCGCGTGCAAGGAACCGGCTGGACAGATGTCGAGAACAATCCCTACGAAGCCCGTCGGCGGTTGCCGGGGCGTTTGAGCACTTCATCATATCGTCAATAGTTACCCGCCGGTAGGTTCGCACGCTTTATTTCTGCCGAGCCTTTCCTTTCGCCCGCGGGTGGTGTCGAATGTCCCGTATGGCGCGGCTAATCTACTCCATGATCGGTTCCCTCGACGGTTACGTCGCGGACAGTTCCGGCAACTTCGACTGGGCCGAGCCTGACGAAGAGGTCCTCGAATACCTGAACGAGCAGGAGCGATCGGTCGGCACCTACCTCTACGGGCGCCGAATCTACGAGTTGATGACGGTGTGGGAATCTGATCCTGGGTCCGTTGCCGACACGCCGCAGTCCGTCGAATTCGCGAACATCTGGCAGGCTGCGGACAAGATTGTCTACTCCACAAGCCTCGAGTCAGCTTCGACGTCCAGGACCCGGATTGAACGGACGTTCGATCCCGCCGCGGTGGAGGACCTGAAACAATCCTCCTCGTCCGACATCGGTATTGCCGGACCGACGCTCGCCGCGTCTGCCTTCCGTGCGGGCCTCGTTGACGAGTTCTATCTGCTGTTGAATCCCGTGATCATCGGCGGAGGACTCAGCATCTTCCCGCCGGACCTCACCCTGGAGCTCCGGCTGAAGTCCAGCCGCCGCTTTGGGAACGGCACAGTAGCACTGCAGTACGACGTCGGCCGCAGGTGATCCTGCGTCCGCCCGCCCAGGGCGGGCGAACGGAAGAATGGGACTCTCAGGCGGGCTCTTCGTCAATCGGTCCGCGCGGGTAATCGTCGTCGCCCGTCACTGAACGAGCCTGTTCAACGACGTCGGCTTCGTTTGCCTCCCGGGGCGTTGCTCCCAGAAGTCCGTCGCCGTCATCGTCGGGTGTTTCGTCAGTGACCTCCTGCTGCTGTTCGAGCCGGTCGGCGTCATTGGCGGTGAATATGTCCTTGGCATCGGTGGGCATTGCGCATCCTCCTTGACCCTCAAGTGCTCCTCCGCTTCCCCTTGGAGGAATGGTTCAGTAGGAGATCAACTCGACGAGTTCACCTACCCGGTCCTCGGGGTAGTTCCGGGCAATATCGGCCTGGCTCAGCATGCCGACGAGGTCGTGTCCGTCGATCACGGGTAGCCGTCGGACCTGGTGGTCGGCCATGGTCTTGATGGCTTCCTCGATGCTGTCATCCGCACCGATCGTCACGGGCTTTCCCTCGGCGAGCTCGCCGGCTTTGACCTCGCGCGGGTCGGACCCGCCGGCAAGGCACTTGACCACGATGTCCCGGTCCGTAAGGACACCCTTGAGCCGGTTGTCCTCCCCACAGATGGGCAGTGACCCGACATCCAGGTCCTTCATCTTCCGGGCCGCTTCTTCCAGGGTTTCGTTCTCGCCGATGCACTCTGCACCGCCGGTCATGATGTCGCGTGCGGTTGTCATCATCAGTCCCTTCTCCTGCGTAATGGTTTGTGGACAGCACAGGTCCGGCAAGATGAGTGGGACCTGTGCCTACGATCATAAGCAAGCTTGCTATCGTTGTGAAGAGGTGCCGGCCGGGCCGCCCCACTCGCTGGGATCGGGCTCCAGAATCACCGATGTGAGGAGTGCTTGACCGTGCAGAACACCGAGGACGCAGTTCTCCGACGATGGACCGTCGACGATGCCGAGTCCCTTCGCCGCGCCGAAGCTGCAAGCGACGACCTCCGCATTCAACTGGGACAACGGAACCTCTCAAACCTCGAAGTGTGCCGCCAACACATCGAGAACCAGCTCGGACTGGAGAGCGCATCCGCTCGCCATTTCGCCGTCGCCGTAGGGGGTGCTGCGGTGGGCGACATTGGAATCACCTCGATGGAGTTCGAGCACGGGACCGCCTGGGTTTCCTATTGGCTGAGCGCCGAGTTCCGCGGCCGCGGCCTCATTACCCGGGGCCTCGCCGCCGCATCGGAATGGGCATTTTCAGAGGGCCTGTTCCGGTTGGAACTGGGCCACCGCGTCAACAATCCCGCGTCCTGCAGAGTTGCAGCACGGGCCGGCTTTCGGGCTGAAGGCATCGAGCGGGCCAAACTCCGCTACGGCGTCGAGCGCTATGACGTCGAAACGCATGCCAGGCTCGCTACGGATCCGCGCCCGGAAGGGATCATCCCGCTGCCCTGCTGAACAGAGCGCGCGTTACCTCGTTGGTGCCAACCCCACAGATCGCCGTCCCGTTGAACGGAGCGGTTGGTCATTGGGGTACTGGATGCCCACCTGGGTCCGGACAGAATCGAGCAGGTCCATGGTGGCAATCGAGTCCGCCCACGGCATGGTGGGACTCTCAACCATTCCCTCCTGAATGCATCGTGTAACCTCACGAAGCTGGTACACGTAATTGCTTCCGATCTGAGCGAAGGCTTCGACCCGTGAAACGCCGTCGTTCGTTGTAATGGTGAGCTCGGACGGGTTGCACTGAGGCGTCGAGGCGGTCAGCCATCCCGCGGTTCCGCTTACTGTCGCGGTTCCGGGACAGGACGCGACAATCGAGGTGATCAGCTGCGCGGTCGCACCGGTTTCATAGGAAAGCGTCAGTGCATTTCGCATGTCCACGCCGTCGTCTGTGAGAGTCGCCTGGGCCAGCACCTCGGCGGGGAAACCCAGGGCGCCGAAAGCCCAGGTGAGAGGATAGACCGCCAGGTCCAGCAGGGCTCCCCCGCCCGCGGACGGATCCCAGAGACGGGACCGGCGGTCATAGGCGGCAACGAAACCCAAGTCCGCCTGAACCCACTGAATCTCTCCGAGTTCCCCCGAGGCAATGATGTCCCACGCCCGGTTGATGCTCGGGAGAAATCGCGTCCAAACCGCTTCCATCAGGAAGACGCCGTTGGTGCGGGCAACCTCTGCCAATACGCGGGCCTCTGCAGCGTTCAAAGTCAACGGCTTCTCGCACAAAACGTGCTTGCCGGCAGTCAGCGCCGCTTCTGCCACCTCCCGGTGCTGGGCATGAGGGGCCGCGATGTAAACGACGTCGACGTCCGGGTCGGCGAACAGCCGCTCGTACCCGGTGAGACCTTGGGCGTCATGGTAGCTGGACTCGAAGCCGAAATCGTTCGCGAATCCCGCTGCGTTGGCTTCGCTGCGCGAACTCACTGCTTGCAACACGGAATCCTCAAGCAGTGCGAGGTCGGCTGTGACGCGGCGGGCTATCTGACCCGGAGCAACGACGCCCCAGCGGAGCCTGTCCCCGGTAGCAGCCAGGGGGTTGACGCCGGGTTCGGCGCACGGCGGAACGGGCAACAGGTGTTGGCGCATAGTCTTCCTTCAGAACTCAGGCGGAACCGCGGACCACCAGGGAGGTAGGCAGCAGGGTTGCTCGCTCGGCCGGACCGCCCTCGATCAACGAGAGAAGGTTCTCAGCCATTCGGTGTCCCATCTCAACGATGGGGTGGTGAATAGTAGTCAGTGCAGGGGT
>NZ_JAPSHV010000150.1 GCF_031179385.1 Arthrobacter sp.
CTGAGCCTGGAGGCGGGCGGCAAGAGCTCCAACATCATCTTCGCCGATACCGCGGATCTCGCGACGGCTGCCGCCAAAGCCGCGTTCGGTGCCTTCTACAACCAGGGGCAGGTGTGCTCGGCGAACTCGCGCATCCTGGTTCAGCGGGAGATCCACGACGAGTTCGCGTCCCTCCTCGCCCAGGCGGCAGAGGACTACCGCACGGCAGATCCGCTCGCCGGCCTTGAGGGGAATGGCTCGCTGATCAGCCGCGCCCACGCGGACGACGTCGAAGGCTGGATTGTGCGCGGACGCACCGACGGTGAGGTGCTTTTCGGTGGCGAGCGCCGGGAGGTCCGTGGCTCCAATGCCTACCTGGAGCCGACGCTGCTGGGCGGCCTGCCTGGCGATCACGACGTGCACCGGGAGGAGATCTTCGGACCGGTGGCGGTACTGCATGCCTTCGAGACCGAGGCGGAAGCGGTATCCCTTGCGAACGCCACTGACTATGGACTGGCGGCGTCGGTCTGGACGTCGAACCTCTCGCGGGCGCACCGGGTAGCCGGTGACCTGCTGGCCGGCACGGTGTCTGTGAATACCGTCGACGCCCTCGGGAACACCACCCCATTCGGCGGTTTCAAGCAGTCAGGATTCGGACGGGATCTATCCCTCC
Organism: Arthrobacter sp.; assembly: GCF_031179385.1. GTDB lineage: Bacteria > Actinomycetota > Actinomycetes > Actinomycetales > Micrococcaceae > Arthrobacter_D. Next base: position 653 of record NZ_JAPSHV010000150.1, read on the forward strand.
ACGCCTTTGACAACTACACCGCGCCGAAGACCACGTGGATCCAGTTCGGCTGAGTTGATTCATCAGATGAAGTGATAAGGATCATCGGTATTCAATGGTGTACGTGATGCAGTTCACAGGCCTACGCTTCTGGCAGCACCTGACGCCTCCCCGTCCCACATCTGAGGCTTCGAACCGTTCACGCACGTCTGCGACGTTGCAGACTTAAGCAAACAAAGGACCGATCATGGACCAGCCAGTAGGCAAAACCCGCCTCGCGGAGGAACAAAGCCAGCATCTGCAGAAATCCCTCGGCCGCTTCGACATCCTGCTCCTGGTTGTCGCTGCGGTCATCTCCGTGGAAATCCTGGGCCAGGTTTCCGGGTTCGGTGGAGAGACGTTCACCTGGACGCTCATCCTCGCCGTGACCTTCATGATCCCGTACGGCCTCATCTTCGCGGAGACCGGCGGAGCGTTCACCGAGGAGGGCGGCGTCTACGTCTGGACCAAGATGGCCTTCGGACGCGTGGTCGCCGCCATCACCTCGCTGTTCACCTGGGTGACGCAGCCGGTGTGGGTTGGCGGCGCCATGGCGTTCGTGGCGGTCGAGACCTGGTCGGAATACGTCGGGCACATTGAAGCCGGCAGCTTCGGCGACTACCTCTTCAAGCTGGCCTTCATCTGGATTACCGTCACCTCGGCGATCATCAGCCTGAAGCACGGCAAGTGGCTGCCCTCGCTCGGGGCGATCCTCAAGGTCCTCTTCCTGACCTTCTTCATCATCGTCACCCTGGTTTACGGGCTGCAGCATGGCTTCAACGGCCTGGACCTCGGCTTCTTCTCGCCCACCCTCGCGGGCTTCCTCGGCGTAACCCCGCTGCTTCTGTTCTCCTTCCTCGGGTTTGAGTCCGGGAACAGCGCCGCCGGCGAGATGAAGAACCCCGCCAAGGACGTTCCCATCTCCGTAGCCCGCTCCTCGGTCATCGCCGCCGCCAGCTACCTGCTGCCGATCCTGGCCATCCTCCTGGTGGTCCCGGTCGACGAAATCACCGGTATCGGCGGACTGTTCGGTGCAATTGCCACGGTCTACACCGTCTTCGGTGGAGCAGCCGAGGTCATGCTGGCAATCTCCGCGATGGTCTTCTGCTTCGTCCTGGTCTCCCAGGGCGCTGCCTGGATGATCATCAGCGACCGCATGCAAGCCATGGCCGCCGCTGACGGATCCTTCTTCGGAGGCTTCTTCGGCAAGTTCCATCCCAAGCTGGGCACCCCCATTCGCGTGAACACCCTCTCCGGCGTGGTGGCCACGCTGTTCATGCTCGCGGCGATGCAGCTGACCGGGACCAGCAGCGCGCTGTTCGGCGTCGTCCTGAGCATCTCCATCTCCACCTTCCTGCTCAGCTACCTGTTCGCCATTCCCGCCGCCGTGCGGCTCCGCACCAAGTACCCGCATACCGACCGGCCGTTCAAGGTCCCGGTCTCCGACACCGGCTTCAAGGTTCTCGGCGCCATCTGCTTCGGCTGGATCCTCATCGGCTCCTGGGTAGCCATCTTCCCCGGCACGCTCGATGTTCTCTTCGGACTGGACTACAACTTCGAAGAAATCTGGGGAGTCTCCCAGTTCACCTTTGAGGCATTCGCCCTCGGCACGCTCGGCTGCATCCTGGCCCTCGGCGTCGTCGGCTACATCCGGGCCAAGAAAGTCCGTGACGCTGGAAGCACACACGAGGTACTTGAGAGTGAGGCCTTCACGTCCGGCGTCTGAAGCCGGGACAAGAGACTCGCTCCCGATGCACTCTTTCAACCGCCCAACCGTCCGCAACTCACCGCACGAAGGAGTGCAGTCATGATCGAGGACACCCTCAAGAACCCAACCGGTTCCGACAGAACCGCGAAGCTGATCACATTCGAACGCCGCCATATCCGTCCCATTCCGCTGGACGAGCGGCATGGCACCACCCGCGGGCTGTTCTTCGTCTGGCTCGGCATCAACATGCTGCCGTTGACCGTCGTAACCGGCGCACTGGGACCGACCCTGTTCGGACTGTCACTGGGCTGGACCATCACGGCAGTGGTGATCGGCAACGTCATCGGCGGACTGGGGGCTGCTCTGCACGCTTCCCAGGGACCGCAGCTCGGGATCCCCCAGATGCTGCAGGCCCGCGGCCAGTTCGGCTACTTCGGTGGAAGCATCCTCGCGCTCATCGCGCTCATCATGTTCCTCGGCTTCTTCGCTTCCAACCTCGTGGTCGCCGCCCAGAGCTTCGCCGCGGTCTTCCAAAGTGACTCGATCAACGCCGGAATCATCGTCTGCGCGGTCATCGCTCTCGCCGTCGCCATCTTCGGTTACGATCTGGTGCGCAAGCTGATGGGCGTGTTCTCCGTCGTCGTCGGCGTCCTGGTGGTGATCTCGATCGTGATCGCAGCTTCCAATCCCGCGACGTTCGCGGTGCAGAGCGACCTCGGCTTCACCGTCGCGGGATTCTTCGGCATGCTCGCTATCGGCGTCACCTGGCAGCTCGCCTACGCGCCCTATGTGTCCGACTACTCGCGTTACATGCCGAAAGAGGGCGGCTCACGCCAGGCGTTCTGGGCAACCTACCTTGGACTTGTCATCGGCACCGTGCTGGTCATGATCCTCGGCGCATTCGTTGGCCTCACCACGACCGACGGCGACGCCATGTCAGCGCTCGGCGGACTGCTAGGAGGGTTCGGGCCGATCGTCCTTTTCGCCTTCGGCATCGCCTCGGCGGTGATGAACTCCTCCAACATCTACTCCGGCGTCATGTGTTCCCTCACCGTGTTCGAGACGCTCTCATCCAAGGTCCGGATCGACACGGTCAAGCGGGTCTCGATGACGGTGGCCTACGCTCTCCTCGCGATGCTCGGAGCCCTGCTCGGCAAGGACGACTTCCTGGTCATCTTCGGCAACTTCGTCACGGTCCTGCTGTACGTCCTCATCCCCTGGTCGGCGATCAACCTGGTGGACTACTTCATCCTGCGCAAGGGCCACTACGCCGTGGACGACATGTTCCGCCGCGATGGCGGCATCTACGGCCGCTGGGACACCATCGGCCTGGTGAGCTACCTGCTGGGCATCCTCGTGCAGTTCCCGTTCATGGTGACCACCATGTACACCGGCCCTCTCGCGGAACCACTCGGGTTCGTGGACGTCGCCTGGATTGTCGGCTTTGCCGTACCGGCCGTGGCCTACGGTCTCTGGAAGCGTTCCGCCATCACCACTGCCGGGGTGAAATGAGCGCTCCGAATCTCATCATCACCGGTGCCCAGCTCTGGCTGCCCGAGCGCAGCAGTTCGACGGCGGTGGCCGTCACGAGCGGGAGGATCACCGCCGTCGGCAGCGACGAGGAGATCCTCCCGCTAGCGGGGTCCGGGACGGAACACCTCGACGCCGCCGGCGCGGCCGTGCTTCCCGGCTTCCACGACGCCCACATCCACGCCCAGGCCGGCGGACTGGCGCTGCTCGGCTGCAACCTTGACCAGGCACATTCCCTGGACGGGTATGCCGGCTTGATCAGCAATTACGCTTCAAACCACGACGGCGAATGGGTCGTGGGGTCAGGCTGGTTCGGCGACGTCTTCCCCGGTGGGCTGCCCACCCGGGACCTGCTCGACGAGCTGGTGCCGCACAAGCCGGCGGTGTTCACGAGCCACGACGCTCACGGGGTCTGGGTCAACACCGAGGCGCTCCGCCGGGCCGGAATCAGGAGCGATACGCCGGATCCCGCGGCTGGCCGCATCATCCGGGACAAACACGGCGACCCGACCGGCGTACTCCTGGATGCCGCCGGGGAACTTGTCTCCCGGCTCATCCCTCCGCATAGCCCCCAGGACCTCCGCGAGGGTCTGCTGGCCGCCCAGCACCACCTGTTCTCGCTCGGAATCACCGCGTGGCATGACGCAATCCTTGGCGCCTACCTGACCCTTCCCGACTCCCTTCCGGCATACATCGAAACGATCAACGACGGCTCCCTGCGGGCACGGGTAACCGGGTCCATGTGGTGGCCGCCGACCGCCGGGCCTGAGTACGTTCCGGAGATGCTCGAACGCATCAGGGCCGCCGGTAACGCCGGCTTCATCGTGCGCAGCGTGAAGATTATGCAGGACGGCATCTGCGAGAACTGCACGGCTGCACTCATCGAGCCATACCGGGGCGTGCACCCAGAGTCACGGGGTGACTCGGTGATCAGCCCCGAGCACCTCGGGCAGATAACGGCTGAGCTCGATGCGGCCGGTCTGAACATCCACTTCCACGGCGTCGGTGACCGCGCGGTACGCGAATGCCTGGACGCAGTGGCCCACGCCCGACGCCGGAACGGTCCAGGGCAGCGACATCAGATAGCCCACCTCGACGTCGTTGACCCCGCCGACTTCGGCCGGTTCGCCGAGCTCGGGGTGACGGCGAACCTGCAGCCGCTGTGGGCACGGAACGACCAGGAAATTCTCGAGCGGAAATTCCCCCTCATCGGGGAAGACCGCGCCCGTTACCACTTCCCCTTTGCTTCACTGCGCGACGCCGGGGCGCACCTCGCGATGGGCAGCGACTGGCCTGTTACCAGCCCCGATCCGTTATGGGGCCTTCACACGGCCTGCACGCGCACTGCTCCGAAGGAGGACGTCCACGCCCTGAATGCCGA
>NZ_JAPSHV010000151.1 GCF_031179385.1 Arthrobacter sp.
ACGCCGTCCGCCGTCATCGGGTTCCTCACCATCCTGAGTTATTCGCTCTATGACACAGTCGTGGTCTTCGACAAGATCCGCGAGAACACCGCGGATCTGGAGGTGTCCAGCAAGCGGACCTTCAGCGAGCAGGTGAACCTCGCGGTCAATCAAACCCTGGTCCGGTCCATCAATACGTCGGTCGTGGCCGTCCTGCCGGTGGCCGCCATCCTGTTCATCGGGGCAATGCTGCTGGGCGCGGGTACGCTGCGGGACCTGTCGCTGGCCCTCTTCGTCGGCATCATCATCGGTACGCTGACCACGGTATTCGTGGCGGCTCCGATGTACGCGATGCTGCGGATGAATGAGCCGGAGATCCGCAAACAGGAAAAGCGCGTGCTGCACCGTCGCTCGCTTGAAGCAAGCGAACCGTCGCCCACGGTACCCGCCTAGCGGAAGCCCTGACGGAAGATCAAGGCCCGGAAAGCGGCCCGGTACCCCTGGATATCGGGCCGCTTTCCCGTTCCCGGTTCGGCAGCGGCTCGAGCCCGGCACCAGCGTGCAGCCAGGCAGGATCCGATCCTTACTCCGTGAGGCGAAACGTGCACGGGAAGTCTCGCGCGGTGGATAAACTTGGATAGTCAACCAGGGTGTGGCATGTTGTAGCCTTACCCGCGGCGGCGGGGTTGGCGAAAACTTCAACGGAAGTAGGGTATTGGGTGGCTGAAGCCAGTGGTCCCGGACGCCCGTCCGGTACCGGACCGTCCACAGGGTCCGGCGTCGAATCGCGCCCCCAACCCATCCGCGCCGTGACGCCCGTGCAGGCACGCCCAGGGCCGGGGTCGGCCGTTCCCGTGGAGCCGCCCAGCTCTCCTGGTCGCAGGGAGCGCACCCGTGCACGCCTCGCGCGCTTGGCCGGCCGCGGAAGCACCGGTTATTCCCCCATTCTTGAACCACTCCTGCGCACGGTGCGCGCGAACAATCCCAAAGAGGACCTGGAGTTCATCAAACGCGCCTATGAGGTCGCTGAACGCAGCCACGAAGGGCAGAAGCGCAAGAGCGGTGATCCGTACATCACCCACCCGGTGGCCGTTGCCACCATTCTGGCCGAGCTGGGCATGACGGGCACCACGCTCGCCGCAGCACTCCTGCATGACACGGTGGAAGACACCAACTGCACCCTCGACGACATCCGCCGGGACTTCGGCCAGGAAGTTGCCATGCTGGTGGACGGCGTCACCAAGCTGGACAAGGTGTCCTTCGGTGACGCAGCGCAGGCCGAAACCGTCCGCAAGATGGTCGTGGCGATGGCGAAGGACATCCGGGTCCTCGTCATCAAGCTCGCTGACCGGCTGCACAACGCCCGGACCTGGCGGTTCGTCTCACCGGAATCTTCCGCCCGTAAGGCGAGGGAAACGCTCGAAATCTTCGCTCCGCTTGCACATCGCCTCGGCATGAACACCATCAAGTGGGAACTGGAAGATCTTTCCTTTGCGGCGCTGCACCCGAAGGTTTACGAGGAAATCGTCCGGATGGTCGGCGACCGCACCCCGGAACGGGAGAAGCACCTGAACCTGGTCCGCGACCAGATCGGTGAGGACCTGCGGTCAGTCAAGATCAAGGCCACCATCACCGGACGCCCGAAGCACTACTACTCGATCTACCAAAAGATGATCGTCAGGGGTAAGGACTTCGACGACATTCATGACCTGATGGGCGTGCGAGTCCTCGTTGACTCGGTTCGCGACTGTTATGCGACCCTTGGCCAGCTGCACGCACGGTGGAATCCGCTCCCGGGCCGCTTCAAGGATTACATCGCGATGCCCAAGTTCAACATGTACCAGTCGCTGCACACCACGGTTATCGGACCCGGCGGACGGCCCGTTGAAATCCAGATCCGCACCCACGACATGCACCGGCGTGCCGAGTACGGTGTGGCGGCGCACTGGAAGTACAAGAACCAGGGCGGCGCCGGCACCAGTGGTGCCCCGGACAACAGCGACATGGGTTGGCTTCGCAGCCTCGTGGACTGGCAGCAGGAGACTTCCGACCCTGACGAGTTCCTCGATTCATTGCGGTTCGAGATCAACGCCCGTGAAGTGTTCGTCTTCACTCCCAAGGGCGAGGTCATGGCGCTGCCCGCTGGGTCAACCCCTGTGGATTTCGCCTACGCAGTGCACACGGAGGTCGGCCACCGGACCATTGGCGCCCGTGTCAACGGCAAGCTTGTTCCGCTCAACAGCGAACTCAATCACGGCGACTGGGTGGAGATCTTCACCTCGAAGGCCGAGGGCGCCGGACCGAGCCAGGACTGGCAGGGCTTCGTCAAGAGTCCGCGAGCACGTAACAAGATCCGGCAGTGGTTCACCAAGGAACGCCGCGAGGAAGCGATCGAGAAGGGCAAAGATCAGCTCACCCGCACCATGCGGAAGCAGAACCTCCCCCTTCAGCGCATGATGACCCACGACGCGCTCCTTGCCGTAGCACAGGAACTGCGGCACGCGGACATTTCTGCGCTCTACGCAGCCGTCGGTGACGGCCACACGTCAGCCCAGAATGTCATAGAACACCTGGTGACGCTGATGGGCGGCCATCAGGGGGCCGAGGACGACATCGCCGAGGCCACCGTTGCCACCCAGCCCCGCCGCCCCAAGTTCTCGGACTCCGGAGTGACCGTTGTGGGCGTAGGCGACGTTTGGGTCAAACTGGCCCGCTGCTGCACGCCTGTGCCTCCCGACCCGATCGTCGGATTCGTCACGCGCGGGTCCGGCGTCTCCGTGCACCGCAGCGACTGCCGTAATGTTCAGGAGTTGCGTGATCAGCCCGACCGCATTGTTGACGTCGAGTGGGCGCCCACACAGTCCAGCGTGTTCCTCGTGGAGATTCAGGTGGAGGCGCTGGATCGAAAGAGCCTGCTCTCCGACGTGACCCGGGTATTGTCCGAGAACCACGTGAACATTCTCGCTGCGAGTGTTAATACCTCGACCGACCGGGTGGCGATGTCACGGTTCGCCTTCGAGATGGGCGACCCGAAGTACCTGAGCCACATCCTGAGTGCGGTTCGTCGGATCGACGGAGTGTTCGACGTCTACCGGACAACCGGGTCACAGCGCCGCATCTAGCGCTCCACCCGCATTGCTTCGCGGAGCCGGCTCAGTGCGCGCGCCTTGCCTGGAACCCGCGGAGACGCCTCCAGCGAGAGAGTGACAAGGTGCAGGGGGCAACGCAGTTCAGGCGCTGCGGCGATTCTCTTCAGGGTGTCCACTGCCCACTGCTCGGAGCCGTGTACTGCCACATCGAGGGCAGTGCGAAGGGGAGACGTCACCTCAACGCCTCCGATGGTGGACAGATCGCACGGCCCGAGCGTTACCTGGTGCATTACTGCCTCGCAGAACACGGGCAGGGCAGTGGTCCGCCGCCGGTGGTCGGTGACGAGGCTGACAATCTCCGGGGCCGGCGCGCACCCGTAGACCCAGGCAGCGCTCTGTCTCGCCAACGCGACCCGCCGGTGCAGGGTCCTGGGCACAGCGTTGATCGCGGATTGCGCGCGGATGGCCGGGGTGGAAGGTTGATCCGTGCGCACGTAGGACTTGCCGCACACGTGGGTCATCAGCCCGTCCAGCCGCATGGCCTGCAGTTCCACATGGGTGAACAGTGCGCCGCCGTGGAAGAGCACGCCTCCGGTGGAGTTGATGGCGAGATCCCGGCGGGCTGCCGTGCGCCCCTGCACGGAGGACCCTTGGGTGATTGACATGCATCAAGCTTTCCCAATCCGGAAGCAAAGGAAAAGTCCCGGTCGAGCCGCTGTGGAAAACGGCTGACCGGGACTTCTATCTAACGCGCGAGCGGCTGCAGGAGGGTCCCCTAGGAGAAGTCCTGTGCCGACCTCTGCAGCATGTCCAGCCACTGCCGGCGGGCAGCGAGCGCCTCTCGGGCCTCGGAGATCCGGCGCGCGTCTCCATTCTTTTCCGCGGCTGCCAGGTCGTCCTCAAGGGAGGCGATGGTGCTCTCCAGCTGACTGAGCGCACTGTTGGTGCGGGCCTTGGTCTCCGGATTGGTCCGCTGCCAGTGCTCCTGCTCGGCAGCCTGCACCGCATCCTCGACCTCGCGCAGGCGCGCCTCGACGCGTCCCATATCAGCGCGCGGGACCTTTCCGGCGTCCTCCCAGCGGTCCCGGATGGACTGCAGGGCCTTGCGAGCCGCTGCCGGATCCTTGACCGGCAGGAGCTGGCGCGCTTCGGCCAGCAGGGCTTCCTTCACTGCCAGGTTCGCGCCGTACTCCTCATCAATTGCCTCGTTCGCCGCCTTACGTGCAGCAAAGAAGGTGTCCTGAGCAGCACGGAAGCGGGACCACAGGGCGTCGTCGTCCTTGCGGCTTGCGCGCTTGGAGGTTTTCCATTCGTCCATGAGGCGGCGGTACTCGGCAGCTGTGTGGCCCCAGTCGGTGGAACTGGAGAGTTCCTCGGCCCGCTTGATGAGTGCTTCCTTGGCGCGCTTCGCCTCGGCGTTCTCATTGTCGAGCTGGGAGAAATAGGCCCGACGGTGCCGGTCAAAGATGGTGCGGGCCGAGCGGAACCGCTTCCAGAGTGCGTCCTCAGTGCCGCGTCCGAGCCGCATTCCCGACTTCTGGGCGGTCTTCCACTGCTCGAACAGTTCGTTCATGCGGTTGCTGCTCGCCTTCCACTGCACGGAGGAAGGGTCCCTGCCGGCGATCTCCTCGGCCTCGGCGACAATCGCCTCGCGCGCCTGCAGCTCGCGGGCTCGGGCAGCGTCCTGCTCCGCCTTCTCCGCAGATTCGAGGTCGGCGATGAGAGTGAGGAGGGCTTCGAGACGGGACTCGAGTGCGCGGACATCGCCCACCATCTTCCGCTCGGCCACCTGCTCGGCAAGGTGGGCCGCAGTCTTGCGCATATCCGTAGTGGGAGCCTTGGCATGCACGCGCTGCTCAAGCAGCGTGACCTGGCCGGCGACGTCGTCGTACTTGCGTACGAAGTAGCCGAGGGCTTCCTCGCGGGACGCGTCCGGGTACTGGCCGACGGCGAACTCCTCGCCGTCCACGATGAGGAAGACATGCCCGTCTTCCTCCACGCGGGCGAACTTCTCCGCCTCGGTCAGCGGGGTGGAGTGGATCGGGGGAGCCGCGACAACCGTGGGCGCTGCTGCGCCACTGGAACGGGGGGCCATGGCAGCCGGCGTCGGGCGGGGCCGCGCAGGCTTACCCGGAACCGGAGTGGACTTCTGCCGGGGAACGGAAGGGACCGGCTGC
>NZ_JAPSHV010000152.1 GCF_031179385.1 Arthrobacter sp.
CCAGCTTGTGTTTCCATCAGACAGATAATAATATCCATATTACGGAAACAATGAAGCGGCCGGGAACGGCCATAACCAGAAGGATCTTCAATGGCGAGTCCTAGCCCCGGTTACTCCATCACCCTGCGCGTCCAGGCGCCTTCGAGCTTTACCACTACCGCGGAGCTGGCGGCTGCCGTCGGCTCCGCAGGTGCGTCCATCACGGCTCTCGACGTTACCGAGTCCCATCACGACAGCATCGTCGTCGACGTCAGCTGCAACACCACGGACGCCGCGCACGGCGAACGCGTCCGCGACGCGTTGAACGCCCTCGACGGCGTCAACGTGAAGAAGCTGAGCGACCGTACGTTCCTGATGCACCTCGGCGGGAAGCTGGAGGTCGTCCCCAAGGTTCCGCTGCGCAACCGCGACGATCTTTCCCGGGCCTACACTCCCGGCGTCGCACGCGTCTGTCTTGCGATCGCTGAAAACCCCGACGACGCCCGCCGCCTCACGGTCAAGCGCAACACCATCGCGGTGGTCACCGACGGCTCGGCCGTACTTGGGCTGGGGAACATCGGGCCGGCCGCCGCGCTGCCCGTCATGGAGGGCAAGGCCGCGCTGTTCAAGCAGTTCGCCAACGTCGATGCCTGGCCCGTCTGCCTCGATACGCAGGACACCGAGGAGATCATCAGCATCGTCAAGGCCCTCGCACCGGTCTACGGGGGAGTCAACCTCGAGGACATCGCTGCACCCCGTTGCTTCGAGATCGAGACCCGGCTCCGGGAGGAACTGGATATCCCGGTATTCCACGATGACCAGCACGGCACCGCGATCGTCACCCTGGCAGCCCTGACCAACGCTCTCCGCGTCGTCGACAAGCAGATCGAGAACGTGCGGATTGTCGTCTCGGGTGTCGGCGCCGCCGGCTCCGCGATCATCCAGCTACTGCAGGCGCAGGGCGCGAAAAACATCGTCGCGTGCGACCGCAAGGGTGCGATCCACAGCGGGCAGACCCACACTGACGAGCATCGCCGCTGGATCGCCGAGAACACCAACCACGACGCCTTCGCGGGATCGCTGCATGAGGCACTGGTTGGTGCGGACGTCTTCATCGGCGTGAGCGGCCCCAACATTCTCGGCGAGGAACAGGTCGCGTCGATGGCGGACCAGGCAATCGTCTTCGCCATGGCAAACCCGGATCCCGAGATCGATCCGATCGTTGCCGCCCGTCACGCTGCCGTGGTGGCCACCGGCCGCAGCGACTTCCCGAACCAGATCAACAACGTCCTCGCCTTCCCGGGCTTCTTCCGCGGATTGCTCGACGCCGGCGCCTCCGACATCACGCCTGAAATGTTGGTCGCGGCAGCTGATGCAATCGCCGCTCGCGTGGACGATGATGAACTCAACGCCAGCTTCATCATTCCCAGCGTCTTTGATCCGCACGTGGCGAGCGACGTCGCTGCAGCGGTTGCCGCCGCAGCCCACGCTGCGACGGCATCCCAGCAGCCCGCCACAGCATCAGCAGAGTAGGAGCAGGACATGTCCATTGAGCTCACAGGTACGACGCCGGTCGCCGGCTCGGAAACGATCCTCACCCCCGAGGCACTCCAGTTCCTGGAGAAACTTCACCAGACCTTCCGGGCAACCCGCGACGAGCGGTTGGCCGCCCGCGCGGTGAGGCGGGAAGAAGTGGCGCAGACCGGCAGGCTCGACTTCCTTCCGGAGACCGCCGAGATCCGGAACGGTAACTGGACCGTAGCCGAGGCGCCCGCGCAACTGCAGGACCGCCGCGTGGAGATGACTGGACCGGCGTCACCGGCGAAGATGGCCATCAACGCCCTCAACTCCGGTGCGAAGGTATGGCTGGCGGACCTTGAGGATGCAAGCGCTCCCACCTGGCACAACGTTCTTGATTCCCAGCTAAACCTCTACGGGGCCGCCCGCGGTTCGCTGAGCTTCACCTCCCCCGAGGGCAAGGAGTATGCCCTTCGGACGGACGCGCCGCTCGCCGTCGTCGTCGCCCGTCCGCGCGGCTGGCACCTGCCGGAGAAGAACATCATCATCGACGGGCAGCCGGCCGTTGGTGCCCTGGTCGACTTCGGGCTGCACTTTTTCCACAATGCGAAGCACCTGCTGGAGACCGGAAGCGGCCCGTACTACTACCTGCCCAAGCTGGAGAGCCATCTCGAGGCCCGGTTGTGGAACGACGTTTTTGTGTTTGCCCAGGACTACGTGGGAGTGCCGCAGGGCTCGGTCAGGGCCACCGTCCTGATCGAGACGATCCCCGCCGCCTTCGAGATGGACGAGATCCTCTACGAACTGAGCGAGCATGCTTCCGGCCTGAACGCCGGCCGCTGGGATTACCTCTTCAGCATCATCAAGTACTTCCGCGACGGCGGTGAATCCTTCATCCTTCCCGACCGCGCCTCCGTGGTGATGACCGCACCGTTCATGCGTGCGTACACCGAACTTCTGGTCAAGACCTGCCACCGTCGCGGTGCCTTCGCGATGGGCGGCATGGCGGCGTTCATCCCGAATCGCCGTGAGCCCGAAGTGACGGCCCAGGCCATCGAAAAGGTACGAGCGGACAAGACCCGCGAGGCCAACGACGGCTTCGACGGCTCCTGGGTTGCCCACCCCGATCTGGTGCCCGTCTGTCAGGAGGTGTTCGACGCCGTCCTCGGCGACAAACCGAACCAGCTTGACCGGCAGCGCCCCGACGTTGAGGTGACCGCGGAGCAGTTGCTCGACGTCGAGTCCGCCGACGGAGATGTGACCGAGGTGGGCCTGCGCGCCAACCTCTATGTCGCCGTCGCGTACGTCGCCGTCTGGCTCTCCGGGAACGGTGCCGTGGCCATTCACAACCTCATGGAAGACGCGGCGACGGCAGAGATCTCCCGTTCACAGGTGTGGCAGCAGATCCGGAACAAGGTGGTGCTCGCGGATACCGGCAATACGGTCACGCCGGAGCTTGTGAACACCATCCTCGCCGAGGAAACCGAGCGGCTGCACGGCGAGGTCGGGGATGAGGCGTTCGAGAAGTTCTACGAACCGGCCAGCCGGCTGATCGCGGACATCTGTGTTTCTGAGGACTACACCGACTTTCTCACCCTTCCCGCGTATGAGTTGGTGAGCTGAATGGAGTTCGCGCTCGGTTTCGACGACTACGCCGCAATCGACTCGAAGCTGACGGACACCGACAGGCTCCTCCGCACCGGGTACCCGGGCGACAGCGGAACGCGCCAGCCCGTCCACACCGTGTACGTTCCCGCAGACCGCTACCAGCCGTCGCTCCCCGGTGACTGGGGGCGGGAGGCACTTGCCGCCGTCGAACGTGCCGGCGGGATGGGCGCGCTGTGCGCGGCGCTTGGCGTGAACGACGACGTCGGCACGCTGGTGGGCGCGAAGCTCACCACAGAGCCGATCGAGGACCTGCGCCTCGACTTCGAGGATGGATACGGCAACCGGCCCGACGATGAAGAGGATGCCGACGCCGCACGTGCCGCCATCGCGGTGGCACGGGCGGTACGGGACGGCATCGCGCCCCCGTTCATCGGAATCCGTTTCAAGTGCTTCGAGGAGCCGACCCGCCGTCGTGCGCTGAGGACGCTGGACCTCTTTGTCGGCGGACTGCTTGCAGAGGGACCGCTGCCTGAGGGACTGGTGCTGACGCTTCCCAAGGTCTCCACGGTGGCGCAGGTAGAGGCCATGGTGTTCGCGTGCCAGCGGCTCGAGGCGGTGCACGGGCTGCCTTCGGGCAGGCTTCGGTTCGAGGTGCAGATGGAAACGCCGCAGCTCATCCTGGCCGCTGATGGCACAGTGCCCGTTGCGCAACTGCTCCACCGGGCGGAGGGCCGGGTGTCCGCACTGCACTACGGCACGTACGACTACAGTGATTCCCTGCAGATCGCCGCCGCGTACCAGTCGATGGAGCATCCCGCCGCGGACTACGCGAAGCAGGTCATGCAGGTGGCGGTTGCCGGTACGGGGGTCCGGTTGTCGGACGGGTCCACGAACATCCTTCCGGTCGGTAGCGACGACCAGGTGTCTGCGGCGTGGGCGCTGCACGCCCGGTTGGTCAGGCGCTCGCTGGAGCGCGGTTACTACCAGGGCTGGGATCTGCACCCTGCGCAGCTGCCGAGCCGCTTCATCGCCACGTACGCGTTCTACCGCGAAGGGCTTTCCGCCGCGGCTACGCGGCTTCGCAACTACGTGCACAGGATCGAGAGCTCGATCCTCGACGAACCTGCAACGGCCCGCGCCTTGGCGCGGTTCGTCCACCGCGGCGTGCTGTGCGGCGCTGTGACCGAGGCAGAAGTCAATGAACTTGCTGGGATTTCCCTGCCTGACCTGGAAGCGCTCGCGCACCCGCGGAAACTTCCTGAAACAGCTGAAAACATCTAAGGACCGAACTTTGAGCAATTACTTCGCACCCGAATCCGTCCTGCCGCCGCAGACGGACCTGCTGACAGGACGCGCCGTCGTCACCGAGGCCTACACCGTGATCCCGCGCGGGGTTCTTCGCGACATTGTGGTCAGCGAACTCCCCGACTGGACCGGAACCCGCACTTGGATCCTGAACCGGCCGGTTGCCGGCGGGGCGACGACGTTCGCCCAGTACCTCGTTGAGGTGTCACAGGGCGGCGGCTCGACCAACCCCGAGCCCGAAGCCGGCGTCGAATCCTTCGTGTTCCTTCTTGAGGGGGCTTTGACCGTCAAGCTCGGGGGCGAACTCCACGATCTGACGCCCGGCGGGTTTGCCTTCATCCCCCCAGGAGCCGAATGGGAAGTATCCAACTCGGCACCGGAGCCCGCGAAGTTCCAGTGGATCCGGAAGGCGTACCAGCCGCTTGCAGGGCACACGCCCAAGGCCCGCGTCGGTAACGAGCAGGACATTGAGCCCGGCGCCATGCCCGGGACGGAAAACAAGTGGCGCACCACCCGCATGCTGCCCACGGATGACATGGCGTACGACATGCATGTCAACGTCGTCACCTTCGAACCCGGTGCCGTTATTCCCTTCGCTGAAACGCACGTTATGGAGCACGGGCTCTATGTGCTCGAGGGCAAGGCCGTGTACCGGCTGAACCAGGACTGGGTGGAGGTCCAGGAGGGCGACTACATGTCACTTCGCGCCTTCTGCCCCCAGGCCTGCTATGCGGGTGGACCGTCGAACTTCCGCTACCTCCTGTACAA
>NZ_JAPSHV010000153.1 GCF_031179385.1 Arthrobacter sp.
GGAATGAACTCCGACGTGACGCCCTCGCCGCCGAGGAGGAAGGCTTCCTCAACCCCGGCGCCGAGACGCGTGTACCGTTCGTCACGCAGCAACTGGGCAACGCTCCGGGACCCATCGTGGCAGTCACCGACTACATGAAGGCCGTACCCGACCAGATCCGCCAGTTCCTCCCCCAGGAATTCGCCACGCTCGGTGCCGACGGTTTCGGCTTCTCCGACACGCGTGCCGCTGCACGGCGCTTCTTCAAGATCGATTCCCACTCCGTCGTCGTACGCACCCTTGAGCTTCTGGCCAAGCGGGGCGAAGTCGACCCGGAAGCACCACGCCAGGCCATCGAGAAGTACTCACTCCTGGACGTAAACGCCGGAACAACGGGCAACGCAGGCGGAGACTCCTAACCCCCGATTTAACCCTGGCAGGACTCGTCTGCTCCCTCGGGGGAGCTGCGGGTCCTGCTCGGCGTTTAACGGCCTCTTTGTAGCCTTTGCACAAAATGGAGCCCACGGGGCCGGAGCCGTATGCTCGATTCATGGCATTGCCCACTCCCCCGCGCGGGACGTCCCTGCCCGCTCCGGATCCGACGACGGTGGACCGGCTGCGGACCCAAATTGGCGCTATCTCGACGGCCACGCTGAAGCAGCTTGATTCTTCCCTGCCCTGGTACCGCAATCTCAGGCCCGACGAACGGTCCGCGCTTGGCCTGGTAGCACAGAAGGGCATCGCCTCTTTCGTCAACTGGTACCAGAAACCTGTTTCTCCGGCGTGGGTGCTCAGCGATGTCTTCGGTACGGCACCGACGGAACTTACGCGCTCCATCAGCCTCCAGAAGGCGCTCCAGCTGATCCGCGTCGTCGTGCAGGTGGTAGAGGATCAGGTGCCCGACCTCGCCTCGGATGCTGACCAGGGGCTCCTCCGCGAGGCGGTGCTCAGGTACTCGCGCGAGGTAGCGTTCGCCGCAGCCGATGTCTATGCCAGAGCCGCCGAAACCCGCGGTTCCTGGGACACCAGGCTGGAAGCCCTGGTGGTGGATGCGATCCTGCGAGGGGAAAGTTCAGATGCGCTTCGATCTCGAATCGCGGCCGTAGGCTGGAAGTCGCAGGCGCCCATCACCGTCATGGTGGGCAGCTCTCCTGCCGAGCCGAACGCGATGTTCCTCAACGAGCTCCGCCGTACGACCAGCCGTCTGGCTGAAGACACACTCGTGGGAATCCAGGGCGATCGGCTCATTCTCGTCCTCGGAGGGGTGCAGGACCGCGACAGCTCCTACGTGAAGCTCAGTGAACTGTTCGGCCCCGGCCCGGTAGTCTACGGGCCCGAATCGGCCTCGCTGGTAGCGGCCAGCGGTTCCGCCCAGGCCGCCTTCGCCGGGCTCACCGCCGCCCGGGCGTGGCCTTCTGCCCCGCGCCCTGTCGCTGCCGATGACCTATGGCCCGAACGGGTCATCTCCGGAGACGACACCGCGCGGAAAGCGCTCCTGCGCAACATCTACCGTCCCCTTGCCAGCGCGCAGAACGGGCTGGAAGAAACCCTGTCCGCCTACCTGGCGCTGGGTCATTCGCTCGAAGCCACGTCCCGGGAATTGTTCGTCCATGCCAACACGGTCCGCTACCGTTTGCGACGCGTGTGCGACATCACCGGATGGGACCCGCTCCTCCCCCGGGAGGCCTTCGTGCTGCAGACAGCCCTCGTTATCGGACGTCTCGCGCCGCCTCCCAAGAGCGCAACAGAGCGGTCTTCGACTAGGTCGGATCGCACCGCCTCGTTGTAGACTTCCTACAAAGTGGCTTCGGGAGCTTCGTGCACCGAAACACCCTGCTTCTTACCGCCCATTTGGAAAGCTTGATACGTGCTTGCAATTCTCTGCCCTGGACAAGGGTCCCAGTCCCCCGGATTCCTGACTCCATGGCTCGACCTTCCGGGCGTGCGCGAGCACCTTGAGGCTCTCAGCGATGCCGCCGGCGTCGACCTGGTGCGGCACGGAACGGTCTCTGACGAAGAAACCATCCGCGACACTGCCGTAGCGCAACCGCTGATCGTTGCCGCCGGGCTAGTGGCCGCCCGCGTGCTCCTCGGTGACACACCGCTCACTTCAGCGACCGTCGTCGCCGGCCACTCTGTCGGTGAACTGACGGCATCAGCGATTGCCGGAGCCCTGACCGAGCAGGATGCCGTCACACTCGTGCGCACCAGGGCACAGTCAATGGCCGCGGCCGCTTCAGTCACTCCTACCGGGATGAGCGCGGTGCTGGGCGGGGACCCCGACGACGTCGCGGCCACCCTTGAGCGGCACGGATTGACTGCGGCGAATGCGAACGGCGGCGGGCAGGTGGTTGCAGCGGGCACGCTTGAGCAGCTTTCGGCACTCGCCGCGGATCCGCCCCAGAAGGCACGCGTCATACAGCTGAAGGTTGCCGGCGCCTTTCACACTCACCACATGGCGCCGGCTGTAGAGGCGCTTGAAGCGCTTCGTCCGTCCCTGGCTCCGGTAGAGCCCCTTGCGACGTTGCTTTCGAACTACGACGGCGAACCAGTAGCTTCCGGCGAACTGAATCTCGACAGCCTCATTGCACAGGTTTCCCGTCCGGTCCGGTGGGACCTGTGCATGCAGCGTCTGCAGGACATGGGCGTATCCGGAGTGCTGGAATTGCCTCCAGCGGGTACCCTGACAGGGCTGGCAAAGCGCGGGATGCGTGGAACGGCCAGCCTGGCAGTAAAAGCACCTGATGACCTGGGCGCCGCTCGGGACTTCATCGAAGAGCACTCCCGGACCGCGCCACCGGCCAACGCCCCCATCGCAGAAGGAAACGCGTGACTACTCCCACCCTCAAACAGTCCACACTGCGTGAGCACACGCGCATCCACGGTCTGGGTGTCTTCCGCCCCGATGTCATCGTCACCAATGAGGACATCTGTCAGTGGATCGATTCCTCCGACGAGTGGATCCGGCAGCGCACGGGCATTGCCACGCGGCACCGCGCCGACAAGGACACCAGCGTCATCGACATGGGCGAAGCCGCAGCACGAGCTGCTCTCAAGGACGCCGGCATCGAGGCCTCGCAACTGGGCGCTGTGCTCGTCTCCACCGTGACGCACCCCTATGCCACCCCCTCTGCAGCTGCGCAGCTTGCCGACCGTCTCGGTGCTACTCCTGCACCTGCGTACGACATTTCGGCAGCCTGCGCAGGGTACTGCTACGGCATCGCTCAGGCGGATGCCCTCGTGCATGCGGGCACCGCGGATTATGTCCTCGTAGTCGGCGTCGAGAAACTCTCTGACTTCATCGACAACACCGAGCGCACCATCTCGTTCCTACTCGGTGACGGCGCCGGCGCCGTCGTCATCGGACCGTCCGACTCCCCCGGAATCGGGCCATCTGTCTGGGGTTCCGACGGCAGCAAGCATGAATCCATCCGGATGACGCATTCGCTCCTTGACGTGCGTGACCTGTCGTTGGCTGCATTGTCCCAGGGCGCCGATGCACTGTCCTCAGCCGCGGAGTCGGCAATCTGGCCGACGATGCTCCAGGATGGCCCCACCGTGTTCCGCTGGGCTGTTTGGGAAATGGCCAAAGTCGCCCAGCAAGCACTCGATGCAGCAGGCGTCCGCGCTGAAGATCTCGTGGCATTCATTCCTCATCAGGCGAATATCCGGATCATCGACGAGATGGTGAAGCAGCTCGGCCTGCCCGATCAGGTGGCCGTTGCCCGGGATATCGTCGACGCCGGCAACACTTCGGCCGCATCGATCCCGCTCGCCATGCACCGCCTCATCTCCGAGAAGCCGGAGCTCAGCGGAGGCCTTGCACTGCAGATCGGCTTCGGCGCCGGTCTGGTGTTCGGCGCCCAGGTGGTCGTCCTCCCGTAGTTTTCCGCTTCGAGCCGTAACCGCGGCCCGATCGAACCGATCCGGTATGCACCGGAACACATAGAAAAGGAGCCATCATGGCTAGCAACGAAGAGATCCTCGCAGGACTGGCTGAAATCGTGAATGAAGAGACGGGCCTCGCTCCCGAATCCGTAGAGCTGGACAAGTCCTTCACCGACGACCTCGACATTGACTCCATCTCCATGATGACCATCGTCGTCAACGCCGAGGAGAAGTTCGGTGTGCGCATTCCCGACGAGGAAGTCAAGAACCTCAAGACCGTCGGTGACGCTGTGGACTTCATCGCCAACGCTCAGTCCTAGTCGTGTGCGGCGATGGCACTCGACTTCGCCATCGCCGCATCTTCAGGCACCTTCCACACGGAAACAACGACGCATCAGAGAGTGAACCATGGCACGCAAAGTAGTCATCACCGGCTTGGGCGCCACCACACCCATCGGCGGCGATGTTCCCACCATGTGGGCGAACGCACTAAAGGGCGTCTCAGGCGCCCGCACCATCGAGGCCGACTGGGTTGCCGAGTTCGAGCTCCCCGTCACCTTCGCTGCCCAGGTTTCGACTCCTGCGAGTGAAGTCCTCACACGGGTTGAGGCCAAGCGGATGGACCCTTCAACCCAGTTCGCAGTCGTTGCTGCCCGTGAGGCGTGGCGCGACTCGGGCATACAGGATGTGGACCACGATCGCTTAGCTGTCGCCTTCGCCACCGGTATCGGCGGCGTCTGGACGTTGCTCGATGCCTGGGACACCCTCAAGGCCAAGGGCCCCCGTCGTGTTTTGCCCATGACCGTTCCCATGCTGATGCCGAACGGCCCGGCGGCCGCGGTCAGTCTGGACCTTGGCGCCCGCGCCGGTGCCCATACCCCCGTATCGGCCTGCGCGTCCGGCACCGAAGCCCTTCACCAGGGACTCGAACTGATCCGGTCCGGTAAAGCCGACGTAGTCATGTGCGGCGGCGCCGAAGCTGCGATTCACCCGATGCCGATCGCTGCCTTTGCGTCCATGCAGGCCCTGTCACGCCGCAACGACGATCCTGAACATGCCTCGCGCCCCTACGACGTCGATCGCGACGGCTTCGTGATGGGTGAGGGTGCGGGAGCCCTGCTCCTTGAAGCAGAGGAACATGCCCTGGCACGCGGCGCCCGAATCTACGGAGAACTGGCAGGAACCTCCGTCACCGCCGACGCCTACCACATCACCGCGCCGGACCCCGAGGGCCTTGGTGCCACCCGCGCCCTCAAGGCCGCATTGTTCGATGCGCGTGCTCAAGCGTCCGACGTCGTGCATGTCA
>NZ_JAPSHV010000154.1 GCF_031179385.1 Arthrobacter sp.
CGCGGTGGGCGGTGCGCGACATCGACCTGGCCATCGACGCCGGGCAGCGCGTATTGCTCCTCGGCGCCTCCGGTGCAGGAAAATCGACTCTGCTCCACGGACTCGCCGGAGTGCTGGGCGAGCATGACGAGGGAGAGCAGACCGGCTCGCTCGCGGTCGACGGCGTCAGCCCCGCCGCTGCTCGCGGACGTTCCGGACTGGTCCTGCAGGACCCGGATACCCAACTGGTCCTTGCGCGCGTCGGTGACGAGGTAGCGTTCGGCGCCGAGAACCTGGCCGTGCCGCGTGCCGAGATCTGGCCGCGCGTGAGGCGGGCGCTTGACGACGTCGGTCTTGATGTCCCGCTCAACCACCCCACCACTGCACTCTCCGGGGGTCAGAAGCAACGACTTGCTCTGGCTGCCGTCCTCGCCATGCAGCCCGGATTGCTGCTTCTTGACGAGCCAACCGCCAATCTTGACCCCGCAGGGGTGATCGAGGTGAGGGACGCCGTCGTACGGGTGCTGGACCGGACCGCTGCCACGCTCGTCGTGGTGGAGCACCGGGTCGAGGTATGGGCCGACGTGGTGGACCGCGTGATCGTACTGGATTCCGACGGCGGTATTCTCGCGGACGGCGAACCGGACGCCGTGCTTCAGCGAAACGCCGTGCGCACGCGGCTCATCGAAGCCGGGGTATGGGTACCCGGTCACCGGCCCGCTACTCCCGCCGTTCGGCAGGGTGCCGGCGAGGACCTCCTGCAGGCTGCCGGGTTATCTGTCACACGCACCAAACGGGGACCTGCGGTGCTCAGCGGTGTTGACCTCATCCTTGGTCAGGGCGAGGCGGTCAGCGTGCTCGGACCCAACGGAGCCGGCAAGTCCACGCTCGCCCTCACGCTCGCAGGGCTGCTGAAGCCGCGCGCCGGCAAGCTGACAGCACTGGACCCGCTCGCCCGCGGAGTCGGGTCCACGCCGCAGAACTGGAAGTCCGCGGAATTGGTCAGCCGGATCGGCACGGTGTTCCAGGAGCCCGAGCACCAGTTCCTGACCAACACTGTGCTTGAGGAACTCGAGTTCGGACCCCGCCGGGTTGCCCGGCAGAGCGAAGCGGACATACGACGCCGGATCGACCCCATCGCGGAACGGCTCAGGCTCACGGGACTGCTGAAGGCCAATCCCTTCACGCTGTCCGGAGGTGAGAAGCGGCGGCTGTCGGTGGCGACCATGCTCGCCACAGACCCGGACATCCTGATTCTGGATGAGCCCACCTTCGGTCAGGACGCGAACACCTGGGCTGAGCTGATCGGCCTCCTCGCCGAGCTCATCCATGCGGGTACCTGCGTGGTATCGGTGACCCATGACCGCGAGTACACCACGGCGCTCGGGAGCCGCATCGTGAGCGTCGACGGACATTCCGCAACGCTGGAGGTAGCGGCGTGAGTGTGGACGTCCTGACTCCGGAGATCACTGGCCGGTTCCTTCCTCGGGCCAATCCGCTCTCGAAGCTGTTCGCCGCCGTGGTGATCACCGTCGTCGTCATGCTCAGCGTGGACTGGGTCAGCGCCGGCGTGGTTCTCGCTTCTGAACTGCTCCTTCTGCCGCTGCTTGGCATCAGCATCCGGCGGCTGCTGCTGCGGACCTGGCCGTTCGTCCTCGCGGCCGTCGTCGGTGCCTACGGGACCGCGCTTCTCGCGGAGAAGACCGGGCGTGTCCTGTTCGAGCTGGGGCCCGTGCTGTTCACTGAGGACTCGGTCAACGCTGGTTTAGCCATCGGGCTGCGCGGGCTCGCAATCGCGCTTCCGGGCCTGTTCCTGCTGACCAGTACGGACCCGACCGACCTCGCGGATGCGCTCGCGCAACGACTGAGGGCTCCGCACCGGTTCGTGCTGGGAGCGCTGGCGGGGATGCGGCTCGTTGGGCTGCTCTTCGACGAGTGGCGGACCCTCGGGCTGGCCCGGCACGCCCGGGGAGTGGGCCACGAGGGCAATCCGGCGGCACGCCTCGGAAACTTTCTCGGTCAGGCCTTCGGGCTCATGGTGCAGGCGATCCGACGGGCAACCCGGCTCGCCATGGCCATGGAGGCACGTGGTTTCGGTGCGGGACCACGCACCTGGGCCAGGGAGAGCACCTTCAGCCGCGTCGACATCGTGGTGGTCCTGGTTGGTGTGGCGATCGCCGGGCTGGCTGTCAGCGCGTCCGTGCTGGCGGGGACCTGGAACTTCATACTGGGCTGACGGACTGCGGTCCAGCACCCTGTCGGAATAGGCCATCGAGGGGCATGATGAAGGAGGCCGCAGGTTTTTCCCAACCTTGCACCGCATGAATGGGTAAGAACTGCGGTGGAATGGCTTGGGATGTCGAGTGTGGGGAACGAACATGGCCGAAGGGCAGCCGGACTGGCTCAGCGTCATCAGGGACAACCATCTGCGCCCTCTCCGGCGGTTCGTTCACCGTCTCACACCGGACGCCTTCCTGGCCGATGAAGTCGTCCAGTTGACTCTGTTGCGTGCCTGGGAGCATCCGGTGATGCGGGGGCACACTGAACTGGAGATCCGCGCGTGGCTTTTCGTGGTGGCCCGCAACATTCTCGTTGACTCATTCCGCAGCGGGTTCAGCCGCCACGAACTTGACGTGGACGAGGTCCCGGATACTCCTTCCCGCGACGAGGTCGAACAGCTCCTGACCTCCTGGCTGCTGACGGACGCGCTCAACGAGCTCTCCCCGGAACACCGGGATGTGGTGCTGCACTTCTACTTCCGCGGTGAAACCGTGGCCGAGATTTCACGGTCCCTCTCCATACCGGAGGGGACCGTGAAATCCCGGCTGCACTATGCCTTGCGCTCCCTGAAGAGTGCGCTCCTTGCCCGCGATGTAGTCCCTGGCGGGTAGGTCACTGAATCATGGTGCCGTCAGGTGCGACGACGTACCACACCTCGTTCACGCCCTGACCGTTGGTGTCGCCCGGTGCTTCATCTTCGGCGAAGTAGTAGATCGGCATTCCGTTAATGGTCACCTGCAGCTCGCCGTCGGGCGTTTCAATGGTGCCGACTTCGCCCGTGACGCCTTCGACCTCCGGAGTCTCGCTGTCGCTGAGCACCGGCGGCCAGGCTTCAAGGCAGCCACCTTCGCAGGCGCTGACGCCGGAGTCCGGCTCGTCATTGGTGAAGTAGTAGACCACCATGCCTTCGGCGTCGACCACAATTTCACCGAGGTCCGTCTCGGCGACGCCGAGGGGAGTTCCGACGGTTCCGCCACCGGCTGCCTCACCGGACGGTTCCTCGGATGCCTCCTCTGTAGCTTCCTCCGTGGTCTCCGCCTCTGTGGTCTCGGTCTCCGTGGGTTCCTCAGTGGGTGGTGCTTCTGCAGCAGTCTCTTCACCTGCGGGGATGTCCTCGGTCTGCGTGTCGGAGCCGCCACAACCGGTCAGCGCCAACAGGCAAACCGCGATGACGGCGAAAAGGACGCGTAATGCTTTACTCATGTTGATTCCTCCCGTGATCACCCCCTGGACACCCGGGGGATGGGAGTGGCCACTCGACCCCTCTGCTGGGAAGACGCAGGAAGCACCCCCGAGGTTCAATGCGGAGGAGAACTCACAGGTGAATCCCAGCTTCGGGCGATTACGGGCAGGTCAGGAGGCGAGCGCCTTGCCCAGATCCGTCTGCAGGTCGCTGACATCCTCGAGGCCCACCGAGAGCCGGATGACGCCGTCCGACAGGTCGATGGCGGCGCGGCCCTGCGGCCCCATTGCCCGGTGAGTGGTGGTGGCAGGGTGGGTGATCAGGGTCTTCGAATCGCCGAGATTGTTCGAGATATCGATGATGTTCAACGCATCCAGCAGCGCGAACGCCCGCTCCTTCGCCCTACCCTCGGGCGCGTCGAGTTCGAAGGTCACGACGGTGCCGCCCGCAGTCATCTGCCCTGCCGCCAGGTCGAACTGCGGGTGCGATTCGAGCAGCGGGTACCGAACCCAGTTGACTGCCGGCTGGGCTTCCAGCCAGCGGGCGAGGGTAAGCGCCGAGGATGATGCGTGGTTGACCCGGAGCGACAGTGTTTCCAGACCCTTCAGGAGAGTCCAGGCGTTGAAGGAGGACAGCGCCGGCCCGGTGTGCCGCATGAGTGTTTTCACCGGCCCCTCGATGAACTCCTTCCGCCCCAGGATGGCACCGCCGAGCACCCTGCCCTGGCCGTCCATGTGCTTGGTTCCGGAGTAGACGACGACGTCGGCGCCCAGCTCCGTGCAGCGCTGGAGCAGCGGGGTGGCGAAGACATTGTCGACAACGACCTGCGCGCCCGCGGCATGCGCCAGTTTCACCACCGACCGGATGTCGACGATCTCCTGCATCGGATTGGACGGTGACTCGAAGAAGACCGCAGTGGTTGGAACGCTCAGCGCGTCCGCCCACTGGTTGAGATCCCACCCGTCGACGAAGACGGTCTCCACGCCCCACCGCGGAAGGATCTCATTCAGGATGACGAAGCAGGACCCGAACAGGCTGCGGGATGCGACCACCCGGTCCCCGGCAGCCAAAAGCGCGCCGAGTGCAGTGAAGACAGCGGACATGCCGCTGGCCGTGGCGAAGCACGCTTCCGCTCCCTCGAGCAGGCGCAGGCGTTCCTGGAACATGGCGACCGTCGGGTTGCCGTACCGCGAGTAGACGAAGCGGTCCACGTCACCGGTGAACGCAGCTTCGGCCGCCGCAGCGGATGAGTAGACGAACCCCGAGTTGAGAAAGAGCGCCTCGGACGTTTCCTCGAAGTTGGACCGGGCCAGCCCGCCGCGAACGGCGAGAGTATCCGGCGACCAGGCAGCGACGTCGTCGTCTGTCTGTTGAATGCGGGGATAGCCGCCGTTTCCGGCGACCGGCTCGCGGTTGACCGCCGGAGAGAACGACGACGGCGTGGGCTCACTCACCGGGGTTGCCCTGCCCAGCTGCCGGGACGGCAGCATCGGAACCGGAGTGGGCAGTGGTCGCCAGGCCGCATGCCTGCCAGCCGCCGTCGGCTTCGAACCCGTGGATCACGTTGTACGCGGTGTGGCCCGCGGCGGCGGCGCTCTGCGCAGCCGCAACCGAGCGGACGCCGGAGCGGCACAGGAAGAGCAGTTCCCGCCCCTTCAGGCCGTTGAGCTGGTTGAGGAACGA
>NZ_JAPSHV010000050.1 GCF_031179385.1 Arthrobacter sp.
ACGCTCTTGCCCTGCTCCGCCAATGCCGCAGCTGTGTTCAGGGCTGTCTGGGTCTGCCCCGTCCCGGGAGGAGCGGAGACGACCACGGAACCCCCTGCGGCGACAGCGTCGAGGACGCGCTGCTGTCCGGGATCTGCGTCAAGGATCAGGAATTCGGTGGATGGGTGCCGCTCATCGAGCGGGGTATCCCGGGACGGCGCCTCAGCACCGGACGGAGTGTCGATACCCTCACGGGCCGCATCCATGAGTGCGGCGAGGAGTGGATGGTCCGGACGGACTGCGGTATCAGCTCCGACGTCGGCGAGGTCCGCAAAGGTCGACACGAGGATGTGGTGCTCGACGGTCATGCCGCGGACGTTGTCGGTCAGTGCGCGGAGCCGATCCAGCACCGGATGGGGATCGAAACGCGCGGTGCTGTAGGCGAGCTGAGCAACGGCGTCGGGATCGAAGTCGATGCCGTGATCCTTGTGCAGCGTACGCACCAGCGCCGGGTTGAGCCGGGCCTTTTCCGTGAGCTGAAGCTCGTAGTCGTCCTGGGAGCTGTGCACCGTCAGCGCAACGGAGGTCAGGAGGACCGGCGCGGTCAGCGAGTCTGTGCGGCCGTCGTCGTCCACTGTGCGCCAGGAGGCAGTACCGGCGGCCAGGTAACCGACGTCGATACCGCGCTCAGTGGCAAGTTCATACACTTTGGCGCGCAGCAGCCGCGCAGCCTTCATGGCGGCGGCGTACTGGTCTGAATCACGAAGGAGCGTTGACAACCGCGTACGCCGGCCGGCCAGGAGCTGCGCCAGACCGGACGGATGGGCATGGGTGAGGTCGATGCTGTTGGAGCGCGACGGCGTGAAGTGCAGCAGCGTGTCCGTCCCTGCGTGGGGACCGAGCCTGCGCAGCCACGGAATGAGGAAGTCCTCAGCGGAGTCCCCGGCATCCAGCTCCGGCACGGTTGTCCTCTTCCCTACGGCCTCACGGCCTGATCTTGACCAGATAGGCATGTCTTACAAGCTATCCGACGCTGCCTCGCAGACCCTGCAAGCAACGCGGACCGGCGGGAATTTACCTGCCGGTCCATGTGCCTCACCGACGCCCGTTGCGGGCGCCGGCCTTACTCCCACTCGATGGTGCCCGGCGGCTTGCTCGTCACGTCGAGGACAACGCGGTTGACGCCGTCGACCTCGTTGGTGATCCGGTTGGAGATCCGGGCAAGCAGCTCATACGGCAGCCGCGACCAGTCCGCGGTCATCGCATCCTCGCTGGACACCGGACGGAGCACAATCGGGTGCCCATAGGTCCGGCCGTCGCCCTGGACACCGACGCTTCGTACGTCGGCGAGGAGAACGACCGGCATCTGCCAGACTTCGTTATCGAGACCCGCGGCAGTGAGCTCGGCACGCGCGATGGCGTCAGCCTTACGGAGCAGCTCAAGGCGCTCCTGGTTGACGGACCCCACGATGCGAATTCCAAGGCCCGGGCCCGGGAACGGCTGGCGTCCCACAATCTCCGCCGGGAGGCCGAGCTGCGCGCCGACGGCACGGACCTCGTCCTTGAAAAGAGTGCGCAGCGGCTCCACGAGCTCGAACTGCAGGTCTTCCGGGAGCCCGCCGACGTTGTGATGGCTCTTGATGTTGGCCGCCCCCTCACCGCCGCCGGATTCGACGACATCCGGATACAGCGTGCCCTGAACGAGGAATCGGATCTTCTCCCCGTGCGCCTCAGCGTCGGCGATGATGGCGCGCTCAGCCTCTTCGAATGCGCGAATGAACTCGCGTCCGATGATTTTGCGCTTGGTTTCCGGATCCTCCACACCCTCAAGGGCGTCGAGGAAGCGTTTCTGCTCGTTCGCGACGTAGAGGTTGACGCCGGTGGCGGCGACGAAGTCGCGCTCCACCTGCTCTGCTTCACCTTCACGGAGCAGCCCGTGGTCAACGAACACACAGGTCAGCTGATCGCCGACCGCGCGCTGAACCAGAGCCGCCGCAACAGCCGAGTCCACGCCACCGGAAAGTCCGCAGATCACCCGGGCATCGCCCACTTGCTGGCGGATTCGCTCGACCTGTTCCTCGACGATGTCGCCGGTGGTCCAGTTGGGATGAAGGCGCGCTCCTTTGAACAGGAAGTTTTCCAGTACCTGCTGACCGTGGGCGGAGTGCTTGACCTCAGGGTGCCACTGCACGCCGTACAGCTGCTTGCCTTCATGTGCGAATGCCGCGACCGGCGCTCCTGCCGTGCTGGCCAGAACCTCGAAGCCCGCGGGCGCTTCATGCACCGAATCACCGTGGCTCATCCAGGCGTTCTGGTGGTCAGGAGTCCCCTCGAGGATGGACCGCGCACCATTGGCGACTGTGACGTCGGTGGAACCGTATTCGCGCAGGCCGGTCTTCGCGACCGTACCGCCGAGCGCAGACGCCATGGCCTGGAAGCCGTAGCAAATACCGAGGACAGGCACACCGGCGTCAAACAGTTCAGGGTCCACGCGGGGAGCATCTTCTGCGTACACGCTGGACGGGCCCCCGGAGAGAATGATGGCCACAGGATTGCGTGCCAGCATCTCCTCAGTGCTGAGAGTGTGCGGGACGATCTCCGAGTAGACATCCGCTTCCCGAACGCGGCGCGCAATCAACTGGGCGTACTGCGCGCCGTAATCGACAACGAGTACGGGCGGATGTTCAGGAGCGGAAGCGGGGGTAGTCACGCGTCAACAATAGTGGTAGTGGGCGTAAGGCTGCACATCATCTTGTCAGTACCTCGTCTTTGCTTCGGGGTGGGCGGCGAGTTCTTCTTCGACACGGCGGTGGACGCGCTTCTCGACGATGAACGACAGCAGCGGGACCACGCCGCCGAGGGCAATGATGACGAACTGGGAGAACGGCCAGCGCATGAACTGCCAGAGCCTGAAATCGGCGATGAGGTACACCACGTACAGCCAGCCGTGGACGATGAGGACCGCCGTCGACAGGTTGAAGCCGCCCGCGCCGTCAACCTGGGCTTCCTCGACGAGTCCAAGGGCTCCGGCTGATCCTCCGGCGATGATCTCTGCCCCAAACCCGTACTTGGCCACCATCTCCACGACGACCAGCAGCAGCATGACGCCGGTGGCGTAGGCGAGTACTTTATAGAAGCTGAGCGCTGAGAGGATTTGCGCGTGGGTTCCTCCGAAACGGCGCTTGCCGGCCGGACTCTTCGCGGGTGCAGATTCGGTCACGTTCTTACCTCGTCGGTGGTGGGTTCGTTCTGGCTGGATTCGTTGGGAAAGGCGTCGTCGATGCCGCTGTGCCGGTCGAGTTCCTCTTCCAGCGTGCGCCGGTGATCGTCAGCGACAAGCCGCCACCACAGGAAGAAGGCGAAGCCTGCGAAGACGAACCACTCCACGGCGTAAAAGATGTTCAGCCAGTTGATCGGCGTCTCCTGCGGCTGCGGTCCGACACGGACGGCCTCTAGAGGCGCCTCCGGCTGGGCGGTGCTGCCGTTCAGGGCGGTTTCGAAAGACACCACGAAGCCGGAATACATGACGGGTACGTCCCACACATTGATGAGTTGCGCGACAGAGAGTGTAGGAACCTGACCGGGAACAGGACGCTGGACCACCGGTGCCTCTGAAGGAAGTAACCGTCCCTCGACAATGCCCGCGCCGACGCTTTCCGGAACCTGGGAGGACGAGTCCGGATCGGGGATCCAGCCATGGACCACCGGAATCACGGCGGCCGGCTCTCCGGAACCGTCTACTTCGAACGCAGAGACCACCCACAAACCGTCGCGGTCTCCCTGCAACCTGGTCTGCACCAGCACCCGGGTGTCCGGCAGGAAAGTGCCTTCCATGCGGACCATCTGGTCTGCAATGCCGGCAGTCATGGGCACGCCGGGCTGGAAAACCTCGGTAAGGGGCCGGACGACCTCGGTGGTGCTCGGGGGCGGCGGAGCGGAGTCCTGCGACCGCGAAAACTGCCACTGGCTCAGCAGTACGAAAAGCGCGGCGATAGCCATGGCGAGGACCAGGGAGAGGATCCATCGCGGCTTGAGCGCGGTTTTCAACACTTCTTAACGGTACTCGCTGCCGTCCAAACGGAACGAATTGCAGCCCGCGAAGCGAGATGGATATCACTTCCCAGAAGTGATTGGGAATTATCTATCACTTCGGAGGATTAGTCGCTACGATGGACTGTCGTGCGCTCATATCCCTACCCAGACCCGGGTCCCCCCAATCTCCGGTCACCCTCCCGCTATCTGGTGTGGCTTGCGTCCAGGCAGAAGGGCACGCTGGCCGGCGCCGTCGTACTGGAAACGCTCCTGATGGTGGCGCAGGCGGTGGTCCCGTTCGCATTGGGCCGCGCCATCGATCAGGGCATCATCGGGCGGAACTGGGACGCGTTGTTCCTGTGGGCGGGCATCCTGGTAGCGCTTACGATCGGCCAGGCCTTCGCCGGCATGCTCGCGCACCGCGCTGCAATCAGCAATTGGATGCAGGCCGCCTTCAAGTCGATCCGTCTCGTGGGGTACAAGATCACCCGCACCGGGGATGCGCTTCCGCAGCGGCTTTCCACCGGGGAGGTGGTGTCGACGGCGGCATCGGATGCGATGCGGCTCGGCGAAATCTTCTATGTAGCCGCCCGGCTCGCAGGAGCGCTAGTGTCCTGGCTTGTGGTTTGTGCGCTGATCGCTTTGAGCTCGGTGACGCTGGCCGTTGTTGTGCTCATCGGAGTTCCGGTGTGCTGCGCGCTGCTGCTCTTCGTGGTGCGTCCGCTGCAGGCACGGCAGCGCGAACAGCGCGAGGCCTCAGGAAAGATGACCGCCGTTGGTGCGGATACGGTTGCCGGTCTCCGCGTACTGCGAGGAATCGGAGGCGAACACATCTTTGTTGGCAGATACCGGACGCGGTCCGCAGAAACCCGCGACGCCGGCATCAGGGTTGCCGGCTCGCTGGCCACCCTCGAAGCCTCGCAGGTATTCATCGCCGGCGCCTTCAGTGTGGTGTTCACCTGGGTAGGTGCCACCCTGGTCCTGGAGGGTGCAATTGAGCCGGGACAGTTGGTCGCATTGTTCGGCTACTCGATATTCCTGATGACGCCCATCAGGAGCGCAGCTGACGGGGTTTCGCACTCCATCCGCGCGCTTGTGGGCGCCCGGAAGATCATCACCGTGCTTTCGGTGGACGCGAACGTCACTGACGACGCCGCAGCCCCCGCTCCCTCCGGGCCCGCTCCCCTTGTAGACACCTCGAGCGATGTTGTGCTCACTCCGGGAAGGCTGACCGCGCTGGTTTCAGCCGACCCCGCGGCTTCAGCTGACCTTGCAGTGCGGCTGGGCCGTTTCGACGACGCCGTGCTGAGGGAAGCACTGGTCCGTTGGGGTGACGCAGCGCTGCACGAGATTCCCCTCGATGAGGTACGTCGCCGGATTGTCGTGAGCGAAGCGAACCCGCAACTGTTCACCGGAACCTTGCGCAGCCAACTCGATCCCCATGGGCGGCACAGCGACGCGGAAATCCTCGCGGCCCTGGAGGCGGCAAGTGCGCTGGACATCCTTGACGGACTGGATGCAGGCCTGGACTCCATGGTCACGGAACGCGGTCGAGGCTTCTCCGGCGGACAGCGACAGCGCCTGGTCCTCGCCAGGGCGCTACTGACCGATGCCGAGACGCTCGTGCTGATCGAACCGACGAGCGCGGTCGATGCACACACCGAATCGCGGATCGCTGAGCGCCTGGGAGGGGCGCGCCGCGCCGGTGGCGCAACCACCGTCGTCGTCACTGCCAGCCCGTTGATGCTCGGAGCCATGGACCACGTTGTCTTCCTTGAGGATGGCCGCCGCCGAGCTGAAGGAACACATCAGGAGCTGATGTCCTCGAACCCCGCCTACCGGAATGTGGTGATCCGCAGTGAGTGACACCCAGGTATTGGAACCAATGGCCGATCAGGGCAGTGAGGCGTCCGACAAACTGCCGGTCGCCGACGCCCGTGAGGTGAAAGCTGAGTCCCTGCGCCTCATCCGTCAGCACCGCGGCGGGCTCGCCAAGGTTGTCCTCCTGTATGTCGGTTCGGCAGCCGCGGGACTGGTTGGGCCGTTCATCCTCGGCGAAGTGGTGGATGCCGTGGTTGCCGGAACCACCTCGGGATTCATCGCATCGATGTCGTTGCTGATGCTGGGTTTCCTGGTGGTTCAGGCGCTCCTGCGCATGCTCGCAGTCCGTGCCGGCATGATTTTCGGGGAGAGGGTCTTCGCAGAACTGCGGGAGGACTTCATGGCGCAGGTCACCTCGCTGCCGCTGTCCACCGTGGAGAAGGCCGGCACCGGTGACCTTGTCTCGCGAACCACCAACGACGTCGACTCGGTCTCGCACACCGTCCGTTTCGGCGTTCCGCAGGTCGTGGTTTCGGTGGTGACCATCTTCATCACGCTGGCCGCCGCGATCCTGACCTCTCCCCTGCTGTCGCTCGCACTCTTGGTCGGCGTTCCACTGCTCTACCCGGCGACGAGGTGGTACCTCAAGCGCAGTTCCGCCGGCTACAAGGCCGAGCGGGAGAGCTATGCCGTAGTCAACGGGTCGATCACGGAAACGATCGAGGGCGCCCGGACGGTCGATGCGCTCGGTCTCGGAGCCCTGCGCCGGGACAGGATGGACGAGGCGCTTTCGGGCAGTTTCGCAGCGGAGCGATACACCCTGTGGCTGCGGTCGGTGCTCTTCCCTGCTGCGGACACGGCCTTCTGGCTTCCGGTGGCAGGTGTCCTTCTGTGGGGCAGCTGGCTGGCTGCGAATGATGTGGTGAGTCCGGGTGCCGTGGCAACCGTGGCGCTGTTTGCGGTTCGCCTCATCGACCCGGTGGATCTGTTGATCATGTGGACGGATGAAATCCAGGTGGGTGCAGCGTCATTGGCGCGGATCATCGGCATCAAGAACGTGCCAGCAGACCGGACGGCCACCGGCGAGCAACCGGAATCAGAGGACATCACGGTCTCAGGCGCACGCTACGCCTACCGGCCCGGACACGACGTTCTGCACGGCGTTGACCTCACACTGCGGCGCGGCGAACGGCTGGCAATGGTGGGTCCGTCAGGAGCCGGTAAATCGACGCTGGGGCGGCTGATCGCCGGTGTCCATCCGCCCACGGCAGGGTCCGTGACAGTGGGTGGAGTGCCGTTGGTGGATCGACCCCTGGATGCACTGCGCCGCGAGGTTGCGCTGGTCACCCAGGAGCACCACGTGTTCGTCGGCTCGCTGGCCGACAACATCCGGCTCGGGAAGGCCGACGCCTCAACGCCCGAGATTGAAAAGGCCCTCGACGACGTCGGCGCCCTGACCTGGGCGCGCGCCTTGCCTGAAGGGCTGGAGACGGAGGTGGGATCCGGTGCCTACGAGCTAACGCCGGCGCAGGCGCAGGAAGTTGCACTGGCACGGTTGGTCCTGGCGGACCCGCACACACTGGTACTTGATGAGGCAACGTCCTTGATTGACCCGCAGGCTGCCCGCGACCTCGAGCGATCGCTCAGCGCGGTGCTGGAAGGACGTACCGTCGTCGCCATTGCCCACCGTCTCCACACCGCTCACGACGCCGACCGGGTGGCTGTGGTGGAAAACGGCAACATTACGGAACTCGGTTCCCATGACGAGCTGTTGGCGCTCGGGGGATCGTATGCCGCTTTGTGGCGTTCCTGGCGAACTGAATAGGCGCCATAGTTCCGGATTGATCAGTGGTCGAAGAACACCAGGGAGGAGTTGATGAGCTCACTGATCACTTCGGCGTCGTGCGCCCTGCGGAGCGATTCGCGGAAGTTCTCCTTGAACAGGGACCGCGCCAGCGTGGCGAGCACCTCCAGATGCTCCGAGAAGGACCCTGCCGGTGTGGCGATCAGGAGGATCAGGGTTGCCGGTCCGTCGATCGCTCCGAAATCAAGGCTGTGTCCGTAGCGGGTGACACCCACTGCGATCGAGGTCTGGTTCACGTAATCGCTTCTGGCGTGCGGCATGCCGATGCCGCCGGGCAGTCCCGTGGCCATCTGGTGCTCGCGCGAGTTGACCTGCGCGAGGAAGGCCTCAAGGTCTGAAATCCGCCCGCACGCATGCAAGCGGGCAGCCAACTGGGCAGCGGCGTCGGCCTTATCCTCCGCCACCATGTCGAGGATCACCATCTCCGGTGTGGTCAATTCGGCGTCATGCAGGTCGAGGGGTGTCACAACCGGCCTCTCACGGGAAATTCGGGAACTTTACGTCAGGACGGATGCGCCCGACGCCAGTGCCTGACCGGCGCGCCGATCCGGGTACTAGCTTAGCGGCACGATGTCTTCGACTCCCATGCGTGCGCTGTCGGCTGAGACGTCGTCGGGCTGCTGCTGGCTCAGCCTCTCGGCTTCGACCCGTGCGAGGTAGTGCTTAACCTCGCGGTCGATTTGCGCTTCACTCCAGTTCAGGTGGGGCGCCATGAGGTCGGCGACAACGGGGGCCGCTGATACGCCGCGGTCCCAGGATTCGATCGAGATGCGGGTTCGGCGGGTCAGGACATCGTCGACGTGGCGGGCGTCCTCATAGGTGGTCGCGAAGACCACCTCGGCGCCGAGATAGTCATCGGCTCCAGGCAGCGGCTCGGCGAGTGTCGGGTTCTCCCTGATGAGTGAGAGCACATGGTGAGCGTCAGTTCCGTACCGCTGCAGTAGATGCTCGACGCGCGCTACGTGGACACCGGCTTCTTCGGCCATCCGTGCCCGCTTGTTCCAGGCTGCCTTGTACCCCTCAGCCCCCAGCAGGGGAACTGTCTCGGTGCAACTGTCAGGGACCCGCTCGTCGAGGGCGCGCGATGCTTCATCCACTGCGTCCTTCGCCATGACCCGGTACGTGGTCCACTTGCCGCCGGCTACCACCACCAGGCCCGGCACCGGGTGCGCGACCACGTGTTCGCGGGAAAGCTTGGCAGTGGAGTCGTTCTCCCCTGCGAGGAGCGGACGCAGGCCCGCATAGACACCTTCGACGTCTTCCCGCGTCAGCGGCCGCTTCAGCACCCGGTTGACATGTTCGAGGATGTAGTCGATGTCCGACGACGATGCTGCCGGATGCGCCTTGTCCAGGTCCCAGTCGGTGTCAGTGGTGCCGATGATCCAGTGCCGTCCCCAGGGGATGACGAACAGGACCGATTTCTCGGTGCGGAGGATGAGTCCGACGGTCGACTGAAAGCGATCCCGCGGCACCACGAGGTGGATGCCCTTGGACGCCCGGACCTTCAGTTGACCGCGGTCGGTGACCATGGCCTGTGTCTCGTCGGTCCAGACGCCCGTCGCATTGACTATCTGCTTCGCGCGGATGTCGAATTCCTCGCCGGTCTCCTGGTCCTTGACGCGTGCTCCGACCACGCGCTCGCCTTCCCGAAGGAAGTTTTCGACCGAGACCCGGTTCGCGGCCTTCGCTCCGTACGACGCGGCGGTGCGCATCATGTTGACCACGTAGCGTGCGTCGTCGACCTGGGCATCGTAGTAGCGGATGGAGCCGACCATGGCGTCATCCTTGAGGCTTGGCGCGGCCCGAAGCGTTCCCCTGCGGGTGAGGTGCTTGTGCATGGGGACACCGCGCGAGTTGCCGGACGTCATGCCCATGGTGTCGTAGAGGATGATGCCCGCCCCGACGTACGGACGCTCGATGAAACGCTTGGTCAACGGGTACAGGAAAGGCACGGGGCGGACCAGGTGCGGTGCGATTCGCTGGATCAGCAGCCCGCGTTCCTTCAGCGCCTCCTGCACCAGGGCGAAATCGAGCATTTCGAGGTAGCGTAACCCGCCATGGATCAGCTTTGAAGACCGAGAGGATGTGCCTGCTGCCCAGTCCCGGGCCTCGACAATCCCTACATCGAGGCCCCGCGTCACTGCATCGAGGGCGGAGCCGACGCCGACGACGCCGCCTCCCACGATCAGGATGTCCAGTTCCTTGCCGGGTTGGGTCGTGGACTTCAGTGCGGCGAGAGATTCTTCGCGCTGCTGCGGGCTGAGTGCACCTCTGGTCATGGCCGTTATCCACCTTCGTTGTTGCGGATTGGTTCCCCAACTTTAGGCAATTAGCCGTTCGAAAGGTAGGGCGACAGCACGACCTCCACCCGCTGGAACTCCTTGAGGTCTGAATACCCGGTGGTGGCCATTGCGCGGCGCAGCGCACCGATCATGTTCGACGAGCCGTCAGTGTGATGCGAGGGTCCCCATAGCACTTCCTTGAGCGGCCCGACGGTGCCGACGTTGACCCGATCGCCCCGGGGAAGTTCGCTGTGATGCGCTTCCTGCCCCCAGTGCCAACCCTTTCCGGGGGCTTCCTCGGCCCGCGCCAATGCAGAGCCGAGCATGACGGCGTCCGCGCCAACTGCGATGGCCTTGATGATGTCGCCGCTTGCTCCCATTCCACCGTCTGCGATGACGTGGACGTACCGGCCGCCTGATTCGTCAAGGTAGTCGCGGCGGGCGGCTGCGACGTCGGAGATGGCCGAGGCAAGGGGCGAGTGGATGCCCAGGGCGCGCCGCGTCGTCGTCGTCGCTCCTCCGCCGAAGCCGACCAGCACGCCTGCTGCACCGGTGCGCATGAGGTGCAGCGCCGGTGTGTAACCGGCGGCCCCGCCGACGATCACCGGGACATCGAGTTCGTAGATGAACTGCTTGAGGTTGAGCGGTTCATCATTCTTGGAGACGTGTTCGGCGGACACTGTGGTGCCGCGGATGACGAAGATGTCGACACCGGCAGCCAGGACCGTCTTGTAGAACTCCTGCGTACGCTGCGGGGTCAGGGACCCTGCGACCGTGACGCCGGCTTCGCGGATCTCGGCCAGGCGACTGGTGATCAGTTCGGCCTGGATGGGCGCCTCATACAATTCCTGCATGCGGCGGGTTGCAGCGGGGCTGAAGCTTTCCGTGGAGAGCGAGGCGATCTCTTCCAGCACGGGCTCCGGATCCTCATAGCGGGTCCAGAGGCCCTCGAGGTTGAGTACGCCAAGGCCGCCGAGCTCGCCCATGGTGATGGCGGTGGACGGCGACATCACGGAGTCCATCGGCGCCGCGATGACCGGCATCTCGAACTGATAGGCGTCGATCTGCCACTGCACCGAGACGTCCAGCGGGTCACGGGTCCGGCGGGACGGGACCACTGCAATGTCATCGAGGGAATACGCCCTGCGTCCGCGCTTGCTTCGGCCGATCTCAATCTCGTAAGTCACCGGTCTAGGTTATCCCAGCGGGGAGACCTGCCCATCGCCGCGGATTGGCATTGGTGCTTACAGTCAGAACATGACAAGTGAGACGCTCGGCGCGAACCCGGAACAGTTGCGCAGCCTCGCCCAGTCCATGGGGAATTTCGGCCACACGATCACCTCCGCCGATCAAACCATCACGGCGGCGCTGAACGGTGTCCCGTGGCAGGGCGGCGACGCGGATCGCTTCCGTTCGCAGTGGCATTCCAGCTTCCGGGTGCAACTGCATCAGGCTGCGGCGATGCTCGAAACGCAGTCCCGTGCACTGATGGGCCAGGCGGACGATCAGGAAGCGGCGAGTGACGAGGGCGGCGGTGCCGGCGGCTTTGACGGGACACGCGCGAGCGCGGACGGCGGCAGTACCGAAGGCTCCGGGAATGAGAATCTTCTCGACCTGTTCGGGAACGCGGTGGGCGATCTGGGCGCATGGCCGCCGTTCCAGATCGCGAACTGGGTCACCTCTGCCGGCGGCTTCTCCTCGGAGCGCCTCCTGAACGCGATGTACCGTGCCGGTCTGCTGACGGACGACTTTGGCACCGCGGCCGGCGTGGGATACCTGCGCGGAACCCAGACTCTCAACGCCTTGAACCTCGCGGGCAAGTTCGCCGGCGGACTGAGTATCCTGACCGGTCTGGGACAGGCCTATCAGGGCATCCAGTCGGGAGACGGCCATGTAGTCGCGGATGGCGCCATCACCACCATCCTCGCTGCGGGCAGCCTCACACCCACCCCCGCTGCTCCCTTCTTCGCAGCGGCCTCGCTTGTTTGGGCCGGTGCGCAGTTTCTGTCCGGGGACGTTCCGGTCACGGAACGAATTACCGACTTTGCATCCGATGCGGGCGACGTCATCTCCGATGGCGCAGACGCCCTCGCAGAGGGAGCCGAAGATGCATGGAACTGGGCCTTCGGATAGTAGCGTCGTGAAGAGAACCCTGCCAAAACCCATCGATCCCGGAGAGAGCATTGACCACCACGGACTCACTGCAGCTGACGGAACACGAAATCCTCGCCCTCCTGGCCTTCAATGAAGGCGAGTCGATCACGCTGAGTCGCGACATCTTCCGACTCACTCCCCTGGCGGACAACGAGCAGCTGACCAAAGCCGGCATGACGACGCTCCTGGTGCGGGGTTTGGCCCAGATGAACGGTGATGACCTCGTCGTTTCGGGACCAGCGGAATTCATTGCGGCCGTCATGGCTACCGCCGGCGAGTGGCTCGAGATCGCCCTGCTGACCCCCAACGGCAATCACGTGATGTTCGTCGTCGCCTCCGCGGGAGGTGTCTTCGTGGCGAACGTGAACGGAAACGGCACGCACGGATTCACCCCGCTGAAGAACGATCATCCTGTCCTGAAGTTCGGGGTCGACGCAGCAGCGCACTACCTGCGCAACTCAGGCCCTGGTTCGGAGGCGAACGGTCGCCCTCAACCCCGTCCGGTGGCCGCACAGATCAAGCACCATGGCCTGGGCGTCGAACCCAGGACAGCGAACCTGCTGGTCGATGAATCGGGCGCATGGCATCTGGCTACAGGTGAAGGTGACGAAGCCACCCAGCGCGAAGTCAGCGAATCCGATGCGCTGAAACTGTTCGAGGAAGCACTGGATCTGGATCGCCCTACGGAAGGCTCGGCGTGAACCAGTATTCGCGTCCCCTTGAGTATTGGATGTCACCCCAACTCAGTTCCTCCGGGCAGGGCACCACAAGCATCCTGAGGCGCATGGCGCTCAATGATGCACAGAGCCGGGCAACCTGCCTCATGATGTACTTCTGGTGCGCATGGCTGGCTCTGATTGCAGTGATATCTGCCTTCGCCGCACCGGACGCTGTTCCCTACGCCGTTGCGGGTGCCCTGATCACCGGCGCCATTGCAGCGGTACTTCAGGCCCGTCGGCGGAGCAGGAAGGTCCCTTCGTCCAGCCACCCGGCGTCGTCGAGGGCTCCGCGTAGGGTGAGTGGTGCCTGGACGGGAGTTGCTCTGGTGGCCCTCGGCTCGTGCGGGATCATGGTGGCGCTCGGACTCTCCGGGGAAGCGAGCCTCAGTCCGGGTTCCGTTGCCGGCGCCGTTATCGGCGTATTCTTCGTCATCGCATTCTTTGCCGGGACCCTCCTCATTCCCGCATGGCACATCGAGAATGCAACGCGTCTCTTCCGCACCCGGATCGAAAGTGAACCCGAGCTGAGGCAGTCGTTGGAGGAATTGGCCCTGACGCACGAAGGCCAGGGCGGCAGCCTGCAGTTCGGACCGCTATAGGAGCACGTCAAGCGCTCCAGGGAAGACAAAAGCGCCGGTGCCGTGCAGGTTCGTGGAACTAATCCCACGATGCTGCACGGCACCGGCGCTTTTGCGTGCTCGGGGGCTACTTGGAGCCGTAGTTAGGTGCTTCCACCGTCATCTGGATGTCGTGCGGGTGTGACTCCTTCAGACCAGCCGAAGTGATCCGCACGAACTTGCCCTTGGCCTTCAGCTCAGGAATGGTGCGTGCGCCCGTGTAGAACATGGTCTGACGGAGGCCGCCAACCAACTGGTGCGCAACCGACGACAGCGGCCCGCGGTAGGCCACGCGGCCTTCGACGCCTTCGGGAATGAGCTTGTCATCGCCGATCACATCGCCCTGCGAGTAGCGGTCCTTGGAGTACGAGGTGTTCTTGCCGCGGGTCTGCATTGCACCCAGGGAGCCCATGCCGCGGTAGGTCTTGTACTGCTTGCCGTTGACGAAGATCAGCTCACCCGGTGCCTCGGCCGAACCCGCGAGGAGGGAGCCGAGCATCACGGTGTCAGCACCGGCGACCAGTGCCTTCCCGATGTCGCCCGAGTATTGGAGACCGCCGTCGGCGATCAGGGGTACACCGGCAGGAATGGCGGCCTTCGCCGACTCGTAAATGGCCGTGACCTGAGGAACGCCGACACCCGCCACAACACGGGTGGTGCAGATGGATCCGGGACCCACGCCCACCTTGATGCCGTCGGCACCGGCGTCGATCAGTGCCTGGGCGCCTTCGCGGGTGGCAGCCTGGCCGCCGATGATGTCGACATGCGCGGCGGACTTCTCTGCCTTCAGCCGGGCGATCATCTCCAGCACGCCGGCGCTGTGGCCGTTGGCGGTGTCCACGAAGAGCGCATCCACACCGGCGTCGACCAGTGCCATGGCGCGCTCCCAACCGTCACCGAAGAAGCCGATGGCTGCTCCGACGCGGAGGCGGCCTTCGTCGTCCTTGGTTGACAGCGGATACTGCTCCGCCTTGGTGAAGTCCTTGACGGTGATGAGGCCCCGGAGGACGCCGTCGTCGTCGACCAGCGGCAGTTTCTCGATCTTGTTCTTGCCAAGGAGGCCGATAGCGTCCTCGCCACTGATGCCGACGTGGCCGGTAACCAGCGGCATCGGGGTCATCACTTCACGGACCAGACGGTGGGGGAATTCCGATTCGGACACGAAGCGGGTGTCGCGGTTGGTGACGATGCCGAGAAGCTTGCCCTGGCCGTCGACCACTGGGAGTCCGGACACGCGGTAGTGACCGCACAGGTCATCGAGCTCGCGGAGGGTTGCGTCGGGGCCGATGGTGACCGGGTTGGTGATCATGCCCGACTCGCTGCGCTTCACGCGGTCAACCTGCTCGGCCTGGTCGGCGATCGAAAGGTTGCGGTGGATGACACCGAGGCCACCCTGACGCGCCATTGCCACGGCCATGCGGGCTTCGGTCACCGTGTCCATGGCGGAGGACAGCAGCGGGGTCTGAACGATGATGCGCTTGGACACCCGAGAGCTGGTGTCGGCTTCCGACGGGATGACGTCGGTGTGGCCGGGCAGCAGAAGGACGTCGTCGTAGGTCAGGCCGACGAAGCCAAAGGGATCATGGGGAGTCGACTGTTCGCTCAACGCGGCGCCTCTTTCAGGGGGATGTGGAGGACGGGACCACCGGCTTCGATCCGCCGGTTGTGCGGGTTCTATCGTAACGAACGGACGGCGCTCCCTATTCCGGGCGATTCGACCACCGCGCTTTCATCAAGCCTGTGCCCGCCGGGCACAGCACGCAAAGTTGGTGATCCCGGGTGTCACCGGCTTTTCGGCGCCCTATCGAGTGATCAAATTCACTGACGCTGGCGTCGGTGATGAAGACAACGACGCCCCGGTCCGAGGGACCGGGGCGTCGCAGGGGCACAGTTGCAGTTGCAGCTAGTGGCTGTGGCCGTGACCGTGCTCTTCGTCGTCGGCCGGCTTCTCGACCACCAGTGTTTCGGTGGTGAGGACCAGCGCGGCGATTGACGCTGCGTTGCGCAGTGCGGAGCGGGTGACCTTGACCGGGTCAATGATGCCGGCGTCGACCAGGTTCTCGTACTCTCCGGAGACGGCATTGAAGCCGTGGCCGACCTCGAGCTGGCTGACCTTGTCGATGACAACGTAACCTTCGAAGCCCGCGTTCTCGGCGATCCAGCGCAGCGGCTGGACGAGAGCGCGGCGGACGAGACCGACGGCGGTTGCCGCATCGCCCTCAAGCTTGAGAACGTTCGGGTCCTCGTCGAGGACCTTCGACGCGTGGATCAGGGCAGAACCGCCGCCTGCCACGATGCCCTCTTCAAGGGCGGCGCGGGTTGAGGACACTGCGTCCTCGATGCGGTGCTTCTTTTCCTTGAGCTCAACCTCGGTGGCTGCTCCGACCTTGATGACGCCGACGCCGCCGGCCAGCTTCGCGAGACGCTCCTGGAGCTTCTCACGGTCCCAGTCAGAATCGGTGCGCTCAACCTCGGCGCGGATCTGCGAAACACGATCGGCAACATCCTGCTCGCTGCCGGCACCGTCAACGATGGTGGTGTTGTCCTTGGTAACGGTGATACGGCGTGCCGATCCCATCACCTCGAGGCCGACCTGGTCCAGCTTCAGCCCGAGATCCGGGGAAACAACCTGCGCACCGGTGAGAGTGGCGATGTCCTGGAGCATGGCCTTGCGGCGGTCACCGAAACCGGGAGCCTTGACCGCAACCACGTTCAGAGTTCCGCGGATCTTGTTGACCACGAGGGTGGACAGTGCTTCGCCTTCGATGTCTTCGGCGATGATGAACAGCGGCTTACCGGCCTGCAGCGCCTTCTCCAGCAACGGCAGGAATTCCTGCAGAGCGGAGATTTTGCCGGAGTTGATCAGGATCAGTGCGTCTTCGAGGACGGCTTCCTGACGCTCGGCGTCGGTGACGAAGTAGGGGCTCAGGAAGCCCTTGTCGAACTGCATACCTTCGGTGAGGACCAGCTCGGTCTGCGTGGTCGAGGATTCCTCGATCGTGATGACGCCGTCCTTGCCGACCTTCTCGAACGCTTCGGCGAGCAGGTCGCCGACTTCCTGGCTCTGGGCCGAGATGGCGGCAACGTTTGCGGTCTGCTTCCCGACGACCTCGCGGGCGTTCTCCAGCAGGCGCTCCGCAACGGCTTCGATGGAAACTTCAATGCCGCGCTTCAATGCACCCGGTGCTGCACCGGCTGCAACGTTGCGCAGGCCTTCCTTGACCAGTGCCTGTGCGAGGACAGTGGCCGTCGTCGTACCGTCACCGGCGACGTCGTTGGTCTTGGTGGCAACTTCCTTGGCGAGCTGAGCGCCGAGGTTTTCGTACGGGTCGTCCAGCTCAACCTCACGGGCGATGGTCACGCCGTCGTTCGTGATGGTGGGGGCGCCCCACTTCTTGTCGAGGACGACGTTGCGTCCGCGGGGGCCGAGCGTCACCTTGACGGTGTCGGCCAGCTTGTCGACGCCGGCTTCCAGCGAGCGGCGAGCGGCGTCGTTAAACTCCAACTGCTTTGCCATTGTTTGTTACGTTCCTTTCAGGCGTGTGCAGGGATGTGTACTTACAGGAAAGAACCCCGGCCTGATTCGACCGGGGTTCTTCTGCACAACTACTTGACGACGATCGCCAGAACGTCGCGAGCGGAGAGAACCAGGAACTCCTGG
This sequence comes from Arthrobacter sp., assembly GCF_031179385.1. Lineage (GTDB taxonomy): Bacteria > Actinomycetota > Actinomycetes > Actinomycetales > Micrococcaceae > Arthrobacter_D. The sequence goes on from NZ_JAPSHV010000050.1 coordinate 17,130, forward strand.
CCGCCGTGCTTGACCTCGGTTCCGCCGTACTTGGAGTAGATGACGACGTCGCCTTCAGCAACGTCGACCGGAACGCGGTTGCCGTTGTCGTCAACGCGGCCGGGGCCTACTGCGACGACCTCGCCCTCCTGGGGCTTTTCCTTGGCGGTGTCCGGGATGACCAGACCGGAAGCGGTGGTCTGCTCGCCTTCCAGCGGGCGGACAACAATACGATCTTCAAGAGGCTTGATAGAGACCGACACTCGGACCTCTCCTTCACTTGGTTTGAATGAATCGGGGTATCGAGCAGGCGCTGACCGTCGTCGCGGTGCCGGTTGGCGCATCCTCGAAGGATTAGCACCCTCATAGCGAGAGTGCCAAGTCTGACTTTATGCAAACGGTTAGCACTCGGTCAAGGCGAGTGCCAGAGGGGTGTAAATCCGGGCACGACGACGCGACGCCCCGCGCACTCGACAGGCCGCGCCATTCGCACTGAAGCCGTTCGTTCTGAAGTTGGGAAACCGGCCCCTGTACAAGCACCCCAGGCGCCTAAGCACCCGAGGCCGTCCGGAAACAGGTCGGCACCGCCGGCACCGCTCTCGGCTCAGAAGGGTGGCGGTTGGGTGGTGTAGGTTTTGCCGGCTGGCGAGGAGGTGATGATGGTTCCGGGTTCGGGTTGCCTGTAATGCCAGTGTTCGTTGGTTTTGAGCGTGTGGTGTTTGCTGCACAGACAGGCAAGGTTGGTGTGGGTGGTTGACCCTCCCTGGTGCCAGGGGATGGTGTGGTCGATCTCGGTGGCGGTTGCTGCCCGGTTGCAGCCGGGGTGTCGGCAGGTTTTGTCGCGGACACGGACCCAGTCCTGAAGGTGTTTGGGTGGCCGGTACGCGGTCCGGCCGATGGATAGCGCCGCTCCTGTTTCCGGGTGGGTCAGGATGCGGGTGAAGGACGGCGCGTGGGCGGCGAGACGGGCTGCGGTGTCAGTGTCGATCGGACCGTAGCCTTCCAGGACCGCGTACAGGCGCTGGTCAGCGGAGGCCGATTCGCCACCACTCCCAGTATGGTCAGCCCCGTAGGCGGTCTCGGAGCCGGGCCCTTCGCTACCGGCACCGGGTAATTGGTTCAGGACGGCCAGGGCCGGGACAGTGATGTGGACCGTGGCACCCACGCCACGGAAGCCCGCCCCGGTGCTGGGGTCGCTGGCGCAGGTATGCGTGAGCAGGTCGGTAAACACATCGGCACGCAGTTGTGTGAGGGTGCGGTCCTCGTCCGGGTCCTGGAGGAAGCGGGCTCCGGCGTCGATCCGGTTGTAGATCCCGCAGGCCTGCTCGGCGGGCAGGTAAGCGCTCAACCAGGCCATCCCATCAGCGGCAGGTTCCAGCACCACACGCCGCTCGGCTTCCGCACGTGATTTACGTTCCGGGGCCGCTTCCCGGTGCAAGATCTGCCGCAGTCCGCGCGCCTGCCGGGTCAGCTTCGCCACCGTGGAGTGCTCGGCCGTATCGATCAGCTCCTCCTCGAACCGGGCAACGGCATCGGACGGGACGCCGACGCATTCCTCCACGATCGTCGCGGCGTGGCGCCATGAGAGCTTCCCGGACTCCAACCCGATGAACGTGCGCTGATACGCGTGGACTAGACGCTCGCTGGACTCGACCAGGGCCCTCGCGGTTCGGGTGGGAAGGCGCAGCGCCGCACCCACCTCCTCAGCGGCGTGAAACGAAGCCTCTTCCTCGGCGGCACCACTCACCTCGTACTGCAGCAAGGCCTTCACCCGGTAATGCTCCCGGATCCGGTTCACCAGCTTCACCTTCTGCGCTTCAGCCCAGGACTGTAACTCATTGACCAGAACCAACGCATCCACCGCCCCCGACAGGTCGAAGGAATCCACCGGCGGGAGATGCACGTGTCCACGCGGACCGGCAGGAGCCGGCACCGAGGAACCCTCCCACACCGATGTCAGCCCAATCCGCGCACCATCAGCATCCGGAGGGAACTGCTCCTTCATAGTCATGAAACAAGTTGATCACCC
>NZ_JAPSHV010000155.1 GCF_031179385.1 Arthrobacter sp.
GGATCATTGGTCACGACCTCCCGAAGGGCGGATACCGCCAGGCCGTGAGCCAGGTTGAGGTGGTGCACCGCGGCGAGCGCAGCGGCCGGTTCTGTGCGGCCCGGGGCGTGGGCGCCCGAGCCGTAGCCGAGGTAGGCGCTGCACCACGGCTCGTTCAATGTGGTCCACAGCGCGACCCGGTCACCGAGGCGTTCACCGACGATGCGCGCATAGTCGCCGAAGGCGAGGGCTGTCGCGCGGTTGGTCCAGCCGCCGTCGTCCTCCAGTGCCTGCGGAAGATCCCAGTGATAGAGCGTGACGATCGGTTTGATGTCGCGGGCGAGGAGACCGTCCACCAGCCGTTCGTAGAAGGCAAGTCCGGCTTCGTTGGCCGGGCCGCGTCCGGTGGGCTGGATCCGGGGCCAGGCGATGGAGAAGCGGTAGGACTCCAGGCCGAGGTCCTTCATGAGGTCCAGGTCGGAGTCGAGCCGGTTGTAGTGGTCGCAGGCCACATCGCCGGTGTCACCGTTCCAGACCTTGCCCTCGGTGTGGCTGAAGGTGTCCCAGATCGAGGGCCCGCGGCCGTCGGCGTCGTGGGCGCCCTCGATCTGGTAGGAGGCAGTGGCTGAACCGAAGACGAACCCCGATGGGAATTCGAGGCCGGTGTCGCGGTAGTCGGGGCTTCCCGCGACGTGGGTGCGTGTCTCTTCGAGATGCTGGGTCATGGCGTGAGGACTGCCTTTCCGTTGGTGGACGTGAGGGTGGTTCCATTCGACGCAAGTCGAGCGCGGAACGGTTCATTACTGCTGCTGGTGATCGTGACCGTGCCGTCCGTGCGTGCGATCGTGAAGATGAGGTCCTCACCGAGCGGATTGGTCACCCGCACTGTGTCCGAACGCAGCTCGCCGGGATACACCGTGACCAGCGGATCGACGGCGTAGTCGTAGTCGGGACGGTCCTTTCGGGACCCGGTGACCAGCACGCTGCCCTCACGGACCCACAGCGGGATGCTGTTGAAGTCGTGTCGTTCAGCACGCCAGGAGCCGCCGGTTGCAACCTCCCCCGTCAGGTAGTTCGTCCAGGTTCCGGCCGGAAGGTAGTACGCGACGTCACCGGTGTCGCTGAAGACGGGAGCGACGAGCAGGCTGTCACCGATCATGTACTGGCGGTCGAGGTAGTCCACCGCAGGATCGTCGGTGAATTCCAGTTGGAGCGGCCGCATGAAAGGAAGCCCGTCTTCATGCGCCTGCTGACCCACCGCGTAGAAGTAGGGCATGAGCTGCATCTTCAGGTGGGCGAACTGACGCGTGATGTCGACGGCGCTCAGGCCCTCCGGTTCGTCCCCGGTATCGAACGCCCAAGGGACGCGGTAGCTCGTGGACCCGTGGAGCCGGGAGTGGCTGGAGAGAAGCCCGAAGGCCACCCACCGTTTGAACACGGCGGGGTCCGGGTTACCTTCAAATCCGCCGATGTCGTGGCTCCAGAACCCGAATCCGCTGAGAGCCAGTGACAGGCCGCCGCGCAGCGTCTCGGCCATGGACTCGAACGACGACGAGTTGTCACCTCCCCAATGCACCGGCATCTGCTGCCCGCCGGCTGTGGCAGAACGGGCGAAGAGGACGGCGTTGCCCTTGCCGTGCTGCTCCTCAAGGACTTCGAACACGGCCTTGTTGTAGAGCTGCGTGTACCAGTTGTGCATGGCCGGGGCCGATGAGCCGTCATGCCAGACAACCTCGGTGGGGATGCGCTCGCCGAAGTCGGTTTTGATCGAATCCACGCCCTGGCCGATCAGGTGGCGCAGCTTGTCCTGGTACCACGCGGTGGCGTCCGGGTTGGTGAAGTCCACCAGCCCCATCCCTGCCTGCCACATGTCCCACTGCCACACGTCGCCGTCGGGCTTCCGGACGAGGTAACCGGCCTCCGATGCTTCCTCGAACAGGGCGGAGCGCTGCGCGATGTACGGGTTAATCCACGCGCTGATGCGCAGCTCCTTCTCGTGCAGGCGTTTGAGCATGAGCTCCGGATCGGGGAACACCCGTTCGTCCCACTCGAAGTCGGTCCAGTTGAACTCGCGCATCCAGAAGCAGTCGAAGTGGAACACGCTCAGCGGCACGTCCCGTTCGGCCATGCCGTCGACGAAGTGGTTGACGGTTGCCTCGTCGTAGTCGGTGGTGAAGCTGGTGCTGAGCCACAGTCCGTAGGACCAGGCCGGCACCCGGGCCGGTCGTCCGGTCAGCTCCGTGTAGCGGCGGAGGATCTCGCCCATGGTTGGTCCGTAAATGACGAAGTACTCGAGCGACTCCCCCGCGACCGAGAACTGCACCTCCTCGACCGACTCCGAACCCACCTCGAAGGACACGTGTTCCGGGTGGTTGACGAACACCCCGTACCCGCGGTTGGTGAGGTAGAACGGGATGCTCTTGTACGACTGCTCGCTCGCGGTGCCGCCGTCGGCGTTCCAGACGTCGACGGTCTGGCCGTTCTTGGTCAGCGGGCCGAACCGCTCCCCCAGTCCGTAGACCAACTCCCCGACACCGAGGGACAGCTTTGCATGCAGGTACGACGACGACGGCGGCCGCCCGGTCGCGCTCACCCCGGTGGGACCCACCGGTTCGACCGACACCGATGCATCAGTGCCCAGCGTGACGTACCCGATGGACTTCTTTCCGCTCTTCGTGAGGGTGCGGCCATCGGCCTGGAAGGTGAGATTCCATGGGGCGCCGGGAGCGATGTGTGCCTGCAGGGGTCCGGCTTCGAGAATGCCGCCGGAGGAGTCGGCACTGGCCGTTCCAATGCCTGCTTGGGCACCGACGAGGTCGAATCCCCCGAAGCCTGACGCGCCGCGGTGGTGTTCGACCTTCACACCGACCACGCCCTCCAGGGGACTGGACAGCGTGACGGTGAGCATTGCACGGTTCAGGGTGTCGCCGCGCCGGGTGATGACCCGGGTCGGCGCAGAAACGGTGAGGCGCCCGTCTCCGGCTTCGATGTCGTAGGCCTCCTGCGCGTAGAGCGCGTCGACGCCGGGACGTGTCTCCCAGAATCCGTCGGTGAATTTCACGTGTTCTCCTGCTGTGTTGTTGAAAAGTCGAGCGCGCCGCTTGCCGGGTTCGGACGGACGGTGGTGACGTGGCCATACAAGAGCTCCACCGGCGCAACGTCCTCACCGAGCGCAATCAGCCGTTCGCCGGCGGCGTCGGCTCGCCGCGGAGACAGCCGTGCTTCGGTGAACCGGCCGTCCTGCCACTCAAGGTCCACAGCGATTCCCGGCCGGGCGATGAGGCCATGTACGCTGCCGCTCCCCAACTCGCCTGGAATGGCCGGCAGCAGCCGGATGACGCCGGAGTGACTTTGCACGAGCACCTCGGCAAGTGCGCCCACGAACCCCAGGTTCCCGTCGATCTGGAACGGTGGATGGGCGGCGAAGAAGTTGTCATAGAGCCCGCCGGCGTGTGGGCCATTCGCCTCGTCCGCCGGACGGAACATCAGTCGAAGCAGATCGGCGACCTTCCCGCTCTGTCCCAGCCGCGCACGCAGGCAGATTTTCCAGATCAGGGACCAACCGGTGGAGTCGTCCCCACGACGGTCCAAAGAGAGGTTGAGCGCGTCGGAGAGTTCCGGCGTCGGGCCGTTGCCGGGGTAGGCGAAGAACAGGTGGGAGAGGTGTCGGTGCGTCGGCTCGGCTTCTTTCTCCTCTTCGCCCCATTCGAGGATCCTGCCCTCGCGGCCTATGGCCGGTGGTGCAATGCGTGGGAGTGCATGGCTGATCTCTGTCAGGATCGGGTGATCTGCCTGCCCTGCCAGCGGTGCCAGCGCTATCACCGTCTGGAAAAGCTCGGTGATGAGCGTCCGGTCCATGCCGGTGGAGATTCCGACGGCGGTTCTACCCTGGGCGCTGATGTAACAGTTCTCCGGTGACGTGGAGGGGCTGGTCCGAAGGTGCTCGCCGTCGTCGTCAATCAGCCAGTCGCAGGCGAACTCGGCGGCACCGACGGCCAACGTCCACAGCCTGTGCGTGAACTCGGCGGTGGCCGAGCCGAAGCGGCGCTGCTCGTCGAGCTGCCGGACAAGCCATGGTCCTGCCATCGGCCACTGGGACCAACTCGCGTGACCTGCCGTCGGTGAGCTGAAGGCCCAGGCATCGGTGTTGTGATGCGCTACCCAACCGCGTGCACCGTACAGGGTGCCGGCGGTGCTCCGGCCACTTTCGGCCAGCGCTTCCGCGAGGTCCAGGAGCGGCTCGTGGCATTCGGAAAGAGCCGCCGCCTCAACGCCCCAGTAGTTCATCTGAGCATTGATGTTGAGCGTGTAGTTCGAGGACCACGGAGGACGCATGTCTTCGTTCCAGATTCCCTGCAGCGTAGCCGGAAGGGTGCCCGGGCGGGAGGAGGCGACCAGCAGGTATCGACCGTAGTTGAAGAGCAGGGCAACCAGTGCTGGATCGGCGGCCAGAACTCCGTCCGGGTGTGCGTTGGCTTCGCGCAGCCGGACGTCGGTAGGCACGCCCTCGCGATCGGGCAGGGCGCGGGGGCCCGCGTCCAGGCTGAGCACAACACGGTCGAACAATTTCCGGTGGGCGGCGGCATGCCGGTCGACCAATACGTCCCAGCCGGTCGAGACCGCCGTGTGTGCACGGCGGCGTGCCGCCTCGGCACAGCTTGCAGCGGACCCTTCCGGTTGCCGGCCGATGCCGGCGAAGGTGGTGTCAGTCGCGACGACCAGCAGCAGCTCGGTGACGCCGTGGAAAACGGTGGCTTCCCCGCTCGTGTGAGCGTCGCCGTCGTGCTGGTACGTCAGGCACAGCGCCCCCTCAAGGGGCGTGACGCCGTCGACGTTCTCCTGCAGAGCCGGTTCGCCCGGTTCGTGGCCGGGAGCTACGTCGGCGGGCAGCTTCAGTTCCAGTACGACGCCGTCGCGCCCCTGGGTACGCCCCGTTTCGTACAGCGGCGTGGACAGGGAGACGGTGATGTCCACCGGTGCAGCGGACCGTATCCGGTGGACCAGCACTCCCGCAGCGGCGCTGATGAACGTCTCCTGCTCGATGAGCCCCGCGGTTCCCCGGGCGCTGGTCCGGTGGGTAGCGTCGCCGAAGCTGAGCCCGCGCTCC
>NZ_JAPSHV010000051.1 GCF_031179385.1 Arthrobacter sp.
CCCGCGAACAGCTCGACGTCGAACGGGCCTTCCTCGCCGGTTTCCTCACCGTTCTCGTCCAGCACGCCGAGGCCGATCAGCAGCGAGGTTGCCTGCTGCACGCCCACCTCGAAGTTGTCGAAGGTGGTGTAGTAGTCGACAGTTTCCGAGCCGTTGATGAGACGGTCGTACGCGATGACCGGGATGTCCTGGCTTTCGGCGGTATCCAGCACGCTGGTCAGCGTGGTTCCGTCGATGGAAGCGATCACGAGCGCCTTGGCGCCGCCGTTGATCATGTTCTCGATCTGCGACACCTGGGTGGGAATGTCGTCATTGGCGAACTGCAGGTCGACCTCGTAGCCCAGTTCCTCGAGCTTGGTCTTGATGTTCTCGCCGTCGGCGATCCAGCGTTCAGACTGCTGGGTCGGCATGGCAACGCCGATCCGTGCACCCTCGTTGGATCCTTCCTCGGCGGCTTCGCCACCACCGCCGCGGCTGCCGCCGCCGCAGGCCGAGAGGGATAGCGCCAAGGCACTGGCCGCAGCCACTCCCATAAGCATGTTCTTCTTCATGTTGTTCCTTCCCTTGCCGGGCACCGGTGCCCGGAAGATCCTTGCATCCACGGGGACGGACGGTCCCCGCAGTACTGAATGGCTATGTGAGCGGTCACAGCTAGCGCAACAATAGGCCGTCACGGCTGCGCTGGGAATGACCGATCACGATCGTTATCCTGCTGTTACTAGAGCTTCTGAGCCAGGCGGTAGTACGCAGCGTTCCACCGCAGCTCGCGCTGGAACTCACGCAGCGTCGTCGTACTGTCGATGCGCAGCAGTTCAGTGCCGGCGATTTCTGCGAAGTCCTCGAAGACATCGAGCCCGACGGCAGTGCTCATCACGGTGTGATGAGCAGCTCCCGCGCTCAGCCATGCCGCCGCGGATGTTGCCAGATCCGGCTGGGGCTTCCAGACGGCACGGGCCACCGGCAGGTTCGGCAGGGGCGCATCGGGCAGGACAACCTCGACGGCGTTGGCCGTGAGACGGAAGCGGTCGCGCATGTCGGACATGGCGACGACGACAGCGTCCCCGGGGTCGGTGTCGAACACCAGCCGTACGGGGTCTTCCTTGCCGCCGATCCCCAGAGGGTGAACCTCAAGGGTGGGCTTCGAGGTGGTCAGGGTGGGACAGATCTCCAGCATGTGGGCGCCGAGGATCTTCTCCTCCCCAGGCACCAGATGGTAGGTGTAGTCCTCCATCAACGATGCGCCGCCGGGAAGACCCGCGCCCATCACCTTGGCCGCGCGGACCAGCACCGCAGTCTTCCAGTCACCCTCTGCACCGAAGCCGTAACCGGCGGCCATGAGGCGCTGGACCGCGAGTCCCGGGAGTTGGCGCAGGCCGCCGAGGTCTTCGAACGTCGTCGTGAAGGCTCCGAACGAGCCGCCCTCGAGGAACGACTTCAGCGCCAGTTCCTGCCGCGCCCCGTACCGGAGGGATTCGTGACGGTCGCCTCCGCGCCGGAGTTCGGGCACGACGTCGTAGGCCGCCTCATACTCCTCCACCAACGCGTCGATGTCGGAGTCCTGCTGCGCCTCGACGACGTCGACCAGCTCATTGACGCCCCACGTGTTGATGGAGGTCCCGAAGCGCAGTTCCGCCTCAGTCTTGTCGCCCTCGGTGACGGCGACGTTGCGCATGTTGTCACCGAAACGGGCGACCTTGAGCTCGTGCACGGCAGCCCAGCCCGCCGCAGCACGGGACCAGGTAGCGATCTGCGCGGTCACGGCCGGGTTGGAGACGTGTCCGACGACGGTCTTCCGCGCCACGGAGAGCCGTGTCTGGATGTAACCGAACTCGCGGTCGCCGTGGGCGGCCTGGTTCAGGTTCATAAAGTCGAAATCGATGTCGGCCCAGGGCAGTTCGACGTTGATCTGCGTGTGCAGGTGCAGCAGGGGCTTGCGCAGGGTGTCGAGCCCGGCGATCCACATCTTGGCGGGGCTGAAGGTGTGCATCCACGCAATGACGCCGATGGTGTTGTCACTGGCGTTCGCCTCAAGCGCCATCCGCCGGATGGACCCCGAGTCTTTCAGCGTGGGCTTCCACACGACCTTGACCGGGACATCGGAGTCCTCGATCATTTTCACGATCTGCTGGGACTGGTCCGCGACCTGGCGGAGTGTCTCGTCGCCGTAGAGGTCCTGGCTGCCGGTCAGGAACCAGATCTCGTATTCATCGAGGGAGGTCTTCAGGGTAGTCACAGTGCGGCTCCGGTTCCTGCGGGCGTCGACTGCCCGTAAACGTTCTGATAGCGGTCAAAAAGGGATTCGATGTGGCGCTGTTCGATGGGCAACGGGTCTCCCAACTGGCGGGAGATGTGAATGGTCCGGGCGACATCCTCGAGCATCACGGCTGCCTTGACGGCGTCACGGGCATCCTTGCCGATGGTGAACGGTCCGTGGTTCTGCATCAGGACCGCCCGGGAGCGGTGGCCGGTGAGAGTCTCGACGATTCCCCGGCCGATCGAGTCATCTCCGATGATCGCGAAGGGGCCCACCGGGATTTCCCCACCGAACTCATCGGCCATGGCCGTGATGACGCATGGGATGGACTCGCCGCGGGCGGCCCACGCGGTGGCATAGGTGGAGTGCGTGTGCACCACTCCGCCTACCCGCGGCATGTTGCGGTAGACGTAGGCATGCGCTGCGGTGTCGCTGGAGGGTGACCGCTCGGAGCCCGGCGATCCCGCGATGACGTTGCCTTCAAGATCGCAGAGGATCTGGTTCTCCGGTGTCAGCTCGTCGTAGTCGACGCCGCTGGGCTTGATGACGAAGAGGTCCATTCCCGGCACGCGCCCGGAGACATTGCCGCCGGTCCACACAACGAGGTTGTACCGGACCAGTTCGGCGTGCAGCTTGGCCACATCCCGCCGAACGGCGTTGATGGCGTCCAGTTCACGATCAGTGAAGGACTCAGTGGTGCTAGTCATGCGTTCGACCATCGCTTTCGGGTAGGCGGTCCGGTGGAGTTCCTTGGGTACCGCTTCGCGTCCTTGTCGCCACGACGGAAGCTGCCAACCTTCCCAGCACCCTGCATTGGGAACTACCCGATGTGACCGTTCACACTATATGCTGGACCCAGCGTTTGGTGTCAAGCAACCCAGGATCAGACAGTCCGTATCGTTGCGGTTGGTCCTGAACCGATAGGCCCCCACCCAGTTGGTTTCCTGCAGGCATGCGTCTGAGCATGCGTGTTCAATCGAAGGAGATTCTGTTCATGACTGACCCCAAGGACGTAATTGCCGCGGGCCGTGCCTGCCTCGGAATCGAGCTCGGATCGACACGCATCAAGGCGTGCCTGGTCGGCGAGGATCCTTCGACTGTTCTGGCTGTAGGCAGCCACGACTGGGAAAACAAGCTGGTCGACCGCCTCTGGACCTACTCCCTGGAAGACGTGTGGACGGGTATCCAGGCGGCCTACGCGGACCTGCTCGCCGACGTCGAACGCCGTTACGGCACACGGCTGGAGAACCTGGGCGCCATCGGCGTCTCGGCAATGATGCACGGCTATCTGGCCTTCGACGATGCGGACAAACTCCTCGTCCCCTTCCGCACCTGGCGCAACACCAACACCGGACCGGCCGCAGCCGAACTCACCAAACTCTTCGGGGTCAACATTCCCCTGCGGTGGTCTATTGCACACCTGCATCAGGCAGTACTGGACGGTGAACCGCACGTGTCGGAGATTCGCTCCATCACGACTCTCGCCGGCTATGTGCACCGCGAGTTGACCGGGCGGAAGGTTCTTGGCGTGGGCGATGCCTCCGGAATGTTCCCCATCGACTCCCGCACCAACAACTACGACGCCGAACTGCTGGCGCGCTATGACAGCCTGGCACCCCAAACAGCCCCCGGTCTGACCCTTTCCGAACTCCTTCCCGACGTACTGGTGGCAGGACAGCCTGCAGGCGAGCTCACAGCTGAAGGAGCCGCACTTCTGGACCCCACGGGCACCCTCCAGCCCGGTGCACTGCTCTGCCCGCCGGAGGGTGACGCCGGTACCGGAATGGTGGCAACCTGCTCGGTTGCTCCCCGCACCGGGAACGTCAGCGCCGGCACAAGCATCTTCGCGATGGTGGTACTCGAACGTCCACTCCAGCAGGTGCACCACGAACTGGATCTGGTAACAACTCCTTCCGGCGATCCGGTGGCCATGGTGCACTGCAACAACGGTGCCAGCGAGCTCGCCGCATGGGTGGGACTCTTCTCCCGCTTCGCGGCGGCTTCCGGTGCGGTGTCCGCGTCCGGGGCTGCCCTGGAGCCGGATGATGTCTTCAATACACTCTTCCGTGAAGCGCTCGACGGCGCTCCGAACGCCGGCGGCCTGCTCGCCTACAATCACCTCGCCGGGGAGCCGATTGCTGAACTCTCTGAGGGCCGGCCGTTGTTCCTACGCACCCCTGACAGCGATTTCACCCTTGGCAATTTCATGCGCGCCCAGCTCTATGGAGTCTTCGGCACCCTCGCCCTGGGCATGCGCGTCCTGGCGGGTGAAGGCGTCGAGCTGGATCAGATGTTTGCACACGGAGGCATGTTCCGCACGGCAGGCGTGGCGCAGCGCTTCCTCTCCGGCGCTCTCGCCGCACCCGTCTCCGTCGCGGCGACCGCGTCCGAAGGAGGGCCCTGGGGCATCGCGGTACTGGCTTCGTACGCCTCGGCCAACGCCGCCGGCAACGAGCTCGACCTGGACGCCTACCTGCGCAAGCACGTATTCGGCGGCGCGGAATTCGAAACAACTGAGCCTGACCCGGCCGACGTCGACGGCTTCGCCACCTACCTCGACCGCTACCACCGAGGCCTTCAGGTCGAACGCGCCGCAATCAGCGCCCTGCCCGTGGAATGAACGCGGACCAGCATCACGGTGGCCGTCTTGAGGCGTTCTACCGGGGTGCGGCCGCTGACCTGCGGACGATGAGTTCGGGCACCACCGTCCGGGAGGGATCCTGGACCGGAACCCCTAACTGGGTGAGAAGGTGCGCGACGCAGCGTCGTCCCAGCTCGGCGAAATCCTGGCGGACGGTGGTGAGGGGCGGCGCATAGTGCGCTGCATCGGGCACGTCATCGAATCCAACCACGCTCACATCCTCGGGGACGCGGAAACCGCTGTCACGGCAGGCGTGGATGAGCCCGAGCGCCATCTGGTCGTTGGAGGAGAAGACGGCTGTCGGCGGGTTCTTGGCGAGGAGGTCCTCACCGATCCGGAAGCCGCTGTCTGACGTCCAGTCCCCCGCGACGATCCGCGATGCATCGAGGCCCCAGTTCGCCATCTCAATACGGAATCCACGGATTCTTTCCTTTGATTCGACCCAGCCTTCAGGGCCCGCGATGTGAGCGACCCTGCGGTGCCCGAGTTCCAGCAGGTGCCGGGTGGCAAGCCGCGCCCCGGCCACCTGGTCCACGGAAAGCCCGTGGTCGTCGGCGGGCGAGGTCGAATGCACGGTCACCATCGGTAGCCGGACCGGCAGGTGAGCCAGCTGACGCAGCGTGGCCTCCTGCGGCGCGAGGACGATCAGCCCTTCGACCGCATGATCGACCAGGCGCTCCAAGGCCTCCTTGAAGGCGTTCTCGTTGAGAGAGGTCAGCGTCGCGGTATCGATGAGGTAACCAGCACTGGCAGCGGCGGACTCGATCGCCGCCTGGGTCGACGCCGGACCGAAGTAGGCACCGTTCGTCACCAGCACACCGATCATGCCGGAACGGCTGGTCACCAGCGAGCGGGCGGCCCGGTTGGGCCGGAACTGCAGAGCCTCCATGGCGTCCAGCACACGCTGCCGGGTACCCTCCCGCAGACTGGGATGCCCGTTGATGACGCGGGAAACCGTCTGATGAGAGACACCCGCTGCCTTCGCGACGTCCCGAATGTTCGCCGAGCGGGCGCGCACGGCGGGCTTCGGGTGTGGAGATGACGACGGCGTCGACTCCTTGTTAACGGTCACACCGGAAACGGTACTGGATGAGTCAAGTGAACCGCACCTGAGTGCCGGTATATGAAGAAAAGCGCCTACTCTGCCGATTCAATGAAATGCGGAATGGTGCACTGCCGGAAAGAAAAGACGCTCTCATGCGCTGCCCAGTCATAAAAGGAGGCACATTTCCTAAATTCGTCCGAAAATGAACATATGGGGAAGCACTATCAATTAGGAGTGTTCCATCTCCGGGCAGCAGTTTCCGGATTACCCGGGCGGCCGGATTATGGCTGAGGCCAGAATCCGGCCCGACCGCCGGCAGGGACGCCCGACATGTCCGTGTCAGGCGCTCCCACGCCGACCTCTGAGAGGAACCGGGCGAGCAGGGACAGCGCTGGGCCCGGACATGTTCGGCTTCCGGTCACCGCTGGTTCTTGCGGAGCTTCACGAACAGCAGCTCGCTGGACTCAGCCTTCGCCTTCTTCTGGGCTCTTTTCTCAAGGACGGTCTTTCCTTGCTTTTTCGCACCTGCGCTCCTGGGAGACTTACCTGACACGTCGATGACCGCCTTTCCTCTTCGATACCCAGACCATACCGACTTTATGTATTCAATCCAGTCCTGGGCGGAATCACGCTCTTGTTCCCGAATTGTCGGGTAATTGCAGAAAGATAGAAATGGGTTATGCCCGAGGATTGCTTACAGCGAGTCCGTGGGCGCAGCCCGGTCATCGACTGCGGCCATGGACTTGTCGATTCGCTCAATGGCCGAATCGAGCCTCGCGACGGTGTCCCAGAGGCCGGTGTGCTGGTCTCGGACTTCCTCCAGCGTGAGACCGGACGACCGCAGGGTCGCCAGGTCGAAACTGACGTTCGTGCGGGCTCCGGTCACGGCTGCGCGAAGGGCGCCGAAAGCTACGACGACGTCGGCGATCAAGGCGCGGTTGCCCTCATTGGCGAGCCAGACCAGGTCGTCGATGGCGGTGATGGCACGATCACCGAGCGTCGCCGAGGACCGCGCTGCACCGAGTGACGCCTCGCGAATCGCCCGGTCACGTTCATCCCCAGGATCCAGCCGGAACGCCGCCCCGAAGGCGCGGGAGGCGGCGGCGTCGTCGTCGGCCAGTTGCAGAGCCCGCTGCCTGAGGTCCTGGGCGCGGGTGCGCAACTCCGTGAGGTGGTGCTCCTGATCGGTCTCGGCGTCGGTGTAGCCGGCCACCATGGACGTCAGCGAGGCGGCGATCGCGAGCATCACGCCCGCGCCTGCCCCACCGCCGGGTGAGCCGATGGATTCCGCGAGGGCACGGGTCCATTCCTCGACGGTGGACTTCTGCGTTGTGATCTCATCCGAATCAGCCATGGAGCAAGTCTGTCCTACGCGCGCGTGTCCGGGAAACGCTGGTTCACTGTCGGAGCCGGGTTCTATGCTGGCGCCATGCTCACGCAGAACCCGAGAATCGTTGCTTCGTGGGTGGCGGGGACCGCCATCCGCCACGCCACCCATAGACCGTTCGACCTCACTGCAGCAGTGGAGGAAGTGAAACGTATCGAGGGCGTCACCCCTGCGATTCTCGCGGAGGTCGCAGGCTTCTACCTGGGGTCCATTGAGGGCAAGCCCAGCAGCAGTTGGTCACACCCCCTGGCAGCCCAAATCTGTTTTGAGGCCGGAGCCGATCTCGCCCTCGTACCTGGAGCGATCGAGCGTGCGCGGGCACGGTCGAAGGTCGGCTGGTCCGGGATCACGCTGCCGGATGAGTCGGTGAGGCGCCGTGCAGAGTCAACGCCGTCTCCCCCGTCAACGCCGGCAGGAAGAAAAAGCTCCGGATCCGGACGCTAATTGTCCGCGACGGGTCGTACGGTGTGGAGCATGGCTATTGCACGGTTTCCCACCACTGTCATCGATTGTCCCGATCCCATCGCCCTCGCACGGTTCTATGGAGCCCTCCTCGACTGGAAGGTGAAGGAGGAGCCCGACTGGGTAGAAATCCAGGCGGAGTACGGCCAGTGCATCTGCTTCCAGAAGGTGGAGGACTATTCTCCGCCGGAATGGCCCGGGCAGCGCTCACCGCAACAGATGCATCTGGACGTGATCGTCGACGATCTCGACACCGGCGAGGCCGCTGTGCTCGAACTGGGTGCAACCAGGCACGAGCACCAGCCCGGCACAACCTTCCGGGTGTTTCTCGATCCGGCAGGGCATCCGTTCTGCCTCTGTTCGGGCTGACCCTTCGAAAGCCCGTATCCCCCTCTGGCGGCCGGCGTCGGCTCAACCCAGCAGTAACGCCACCAGAAGGGATGCGGGCAGGGCCAGCAGCGAACTCACCAGAATGATGTCGCGAACCAGCGTCACCTTCAGGCCGAACTGGGCAGAGAACAAAAACACGTTCTGCGCTGTAGGCAAGGCCGCCATGGCCACCACACCGAGCAGCGCGGTCCCCTCGATCCGGAAGAGGTAGTAGGCAACCAACCAGGCGATCACCGGCATCAGTGCCAGCTTCACCACACTGCCCAGCACGACGTCGGCGCGCACGCTCCGCTGCGCCAGCGGCTTCTGCCCGCGAAGGCTCATCCCGAAGACCACGAGCAGCAACGGGATGGATGCCTGGCCGAGCATTTCCAGGGGTGTCCAGATGATGGGCGGCAACGTCAGTGAGGTGGCCGCGAACAACGCTCCTGCAGCAGTACCGGTGGTCACCGGATTAGCTACTGATCGCAGCACGGTCCGTCCCAGCGTCGGTGTCACCCCGTCGGGACCGGGGGCCGTCGTCGTACTCTTTCTGCCGCACCAGGCGAAGATGGTGAGAAAAACCGGGGCGATGACCAGCAGTTGCGCCAGCAGCACTGAAACCACCGGGGCTGAGCTACCCACCGCGTAGAGCGCGATCGGGATGCCGATGTTGCCTGCGTTGACGTAACAGGACGCCATGGCGCCGACTGCAGTCTGTGCGGCCTGTCGTTTAAGCGCGAACCGGCTCAGCAACGCATAGATCGCGCTGGTTATGGCGGCCACAACCAGCGCGATCGGCGTATAGACGCTGAGCACTTCGCTGAGTTCAGTCTCGGCAAGCAGGATGAACATCAGCGCCGGGTTGGTGATGTAGTAGATCACCGGGGTGAGTCCCTGCTGCATCGCGGCAGTCCGGGTAGGGAGGAGGATCGAGGCGACAATACCGACGCCGATCAGCAACAGCACAATGCCGAAGCCGAAAAGAACCCCCTCCACATACCCTCCTGACGCTACGAACTCACAACAATCCCCCTATTCGGAAGGACGAGGCCTTCAACGGATCCTCTAACGGACCAGGCAAGGCCGCTTCGGATCGAAGGTCCACTCCGGAATGAGGTACTGCATCGACGTAGCGTCGTCGCGCGCACCCAGACCGTACTCAAGGTAGAGCGCGTGCGCCTCGTCGAGGCGGGTACGGTCCAACTCGATGCCGAGGCCCGGAGCGTCCGGGACGCGGATCTCCCCGTTCCGGATCTGCAACGGATCCTTGGTGAGCCCCTGGCCGTCCTGCCAGATCCAGTGCGTGTCCAGTGCCGTGATCTCGCCCGGAGCTGCCGCACCCACGTGGGTGAACATTGCCAACGAGATGTCAAAGTGGTTGTTCGAGTGAGATCCCCAGGTGAGGCCGAACTCGTGGCACAGCTGCGCGACGCGAACCGAACCCGCCATGGTCCAGAAATGCGGGTCGGCGAGCGGGATATCGACGGCGTTGGTGCGCACCGCATGGGCCATCTCGCGCCAGTCCGTTGCAATCATGTTGGTTGCCGTCTGCAGCCCGGTGGCACGGCGGAACTCGGCGACCACCTCGCGGCCGGAGAACTTGCCCTCCGCACCGCAGGGGTCCTCAGCGTAGGCAACAACACCCTGCATCCGCTTCCCGAGCCGGATGGCGTCCTCAAGCAGCCAACCGCCGTTCGGGTCGAGGGTGATGCGGGCTTCCGGGAAACGCTCCTTGAGCGCTGTGACTGCGTCCACCTCGAGGTCGCCGGCCTGGACGCCGCCCTTGAGCTTGAAGTCGGAAAACCCGTAGCGCGCCTGCGCAGCCTCGGCGAGACGAACCACAGCCTCAGGGGTCATGGCCTCCTCACGGCGGACGCGCTCCCAGTCGTCGGAGCCTTCCGGTTCCCGCAGGTATGGAAGGTCCGTCAGGTCCGGGTTGCCCACATAGAACAGGTAGCCCAGCATCGGCACGGCCATGCGCTGCTGCCCGTCACCGAGCAGCTCGGCCACAGGAACACCGAGGAACTGGCCGTGCAGGTCCAGCAGTGCCGACTCGATCGCGGTGACGGCGTGCACTGTGGTCCGCAGGTCGAAGGTCTGCAACCCGCGACCACCGGCGTCGCGGTCGGCGAACCGTGCCGCGACCTCACGCAGGAGGCTGCGGAACTGAGCCACCGGCTTACCCACGAGAAACTGGCCGGCTTCGTCGATGGTGGAGCGGATGGCCTCGCCGCCGGGCACCTCGCCCAGACCGGTACGTCCGTCGGAATCAGTGAGGATCGCGATATTACGGGTGAAGAAGGGACCGTGCGCTCCTGAAAGATTCAGCAGCATCGAGTCGTGGCCGGCGACCGGGACAACTTCGACGCCGGCGACAGTCGGCTGTGTGGTCACGCGTCCTCCCCCGTCGCTTTCACGGTGCCCTCTGCTTCACTGCCCGCTGTCGCCAGTTCGATGGCGCCGTCGATCCGGCGGTTGAGCTTCCAGGGATTCGCCTCCTGCAGAGGAGCAGGCAGCAGTGCATCCGGGATGTTCTGGTAGGCAACAGGGCGCAGGAAGCGCTCGATTGCCAGCGTGCCGACCGAGGTAGTCCGGGTGTCGGAGGTCGCGGGGAATGGACCGCCGTGAACCATTGCGTGACCAACCTCGACGCCGGTGGGCCACCCGTTCACGAGAATACGGCCCACCTTCCGCTCCAGCACAGGAAGGACGCCGGCTGCGGTTTCGTGATCAGCCTCAGTGAGGTGCAGTGTGGCCGTCAGCTGGCCCTCCAAGCGCTTGGCCGCAGCCACGAGCTCTTCCGTGGAGGAGTAACGCACTACGAGCGACGCGGCACCGAAGATCTCCTCGTGCAGCACGGGGTTGTTCAGGAAGGTCTCCGCCTGGGTACCGAACACAGCCGGCGCGGGAGCGTTCTCGGTGCTGCCCTTTGTGCCCTGTGCAACCAGCTCGACGCCCTCCTGGGAGCCGAGAGCCTCCACACCGGCGTTCCAGGAATCGGCGATTCCGCGGGTCAGCATGGTCTGTCCTGCGGAGGGCGCCAGCGCGGAATTCACTGCGGCGAGGAAGCTGTCACCGGCGTCGCCCGTCGGCACGAAGACCAGGCCGGGCGAGGTGCACAGCTGGCCGCTGGAACCCGTCACGGATGCGATGTAAGCCTTCGCCAGTTCATCGAGGTCGGATGACCGGAGCGCACCTTCGAAGAAGATGACCGGGTTGATCGAGCTCATTTCCGCGTAGACGGGAATGGGCTCGGGACGGGCTGCGGCGGTGGCCATGAGCGCCGTTCCTGCTCCCCGGGATCCAGTGAAACCAACAGCCTTGATGGCCGGGTCGGCGACCAGCGCCTGACCGATGCTCGAACCGGGACCGTAGATCAACGAGAACACGCCCGGGTGAAGTCCGGCGTCCTGCACGGCCTCGGTGATTGCACGACCCACGATCTCGCTGGTTCCGGGGTGCGCGTTGTGGGCTTTGAAGACGACGGGGCAGCCCGCGGCCAGGGCCGAAGCAGTGTCACCGCCGGCGGTGGAGAAGGCAAGCGGGAAGTTGCTCGCACCGAAAACGCCGACGGGGCCGAGGGGGACCTTGCGCTGACGGATGTCGGCACGCGGCATCGGAGTGCGTTCGGGGATCGCCGGATCGATGCGAACACCACGGTGATCGCCCTGACGAACCACTGCAGCGAAGAGGCGCAGCTGGCCGGTGGTACGGGCGAGCTCCCCGCGCAGGCGGGGCTCGGGCAACCCGGTCTCAAGCATCGCGCGGTCGACGATCTCGTCACCGGCAGCTTCGATCCGCTGGGCAATCCCGTCGAGGAAGGCTCCGTGCGTTTCCGGTTCGAGGGTACGGAAGGAATCGAAGGCTCCCTCGGCAGCGGCTGTGGCGGCCTTGAGCTGGGAGGAATCGATCAGGGAGTAGGCGGGCTCCAGAGTTTCATTGGTCGCCGGGTTGAACCCGTTGACGGTTCCCCCGTTCCCGGACAATGTCTCCCCGGCGATGATGGAGTGGCCCTGAAGGGTGGCGTGCTGTGTAGGCATGAGTGCTCCTTGCGGATCGATAACCGTCGTGTTTTCAGGCGTTGGAAAGTGCTGCAGAGGCGGGTCGGATACCCGCAGCGTCGATAAGGGCGCCGAGATCTGCGAGATCTGCCTCGGTCAGGTCCTGCAGCGGCGGGCGCACACCACCGGACGAGCGACCGATGACGGTGAGGCCTCCCTTGACGATGGAAACGCCATAACCGCGTACGCGGTCACGAATGTCCAGGTACGGGAGCACAAAACGCTGCAGCTTCTCGGTCACTGCTGCGTGGTCCTGTCGGCGGACGTCACCGTAGAACTCGAGGGCGAACTCGGGTACGAAGTTGTACAACGCCGACGAGTAGGTGCTCATTCCGAGCTGAAGCAGCGGAAGGGCAAAGGTCTCAGCGGTCGGCAGGCCGCCCAGGTAGAACAGTCGGTCGCCGTTCTTGGCGTACACCTTGGTCAGGTGCTCAATGTCGCCGATGGCGTCCTTGAAGCCGATGAAGTTCGGGTGCCGCTCGGCGAGCCGTGCAACGGTGTCCGCCGAGTAGATGGCATTGGCGCGGTTGTAGACGATCACGCCAATGTTCGTTGCGGCGCATACGGCGCTGACATGTGCGAGGAGACCGTCCTGATCGCATTCGGTCAGGTAGGGAGGAAGGAGCAGAAGGCCCTCGGCCCCGGCGGCCTCAGCATCCTGAGCGTTCTGTACAGCGTTCGCGGTGGAGCCACCGGCCGAGGCAAGGACGGGGACCTTGGCGCCGACTTCATCGACGGCGACCCGGATGACCTGCGCGGCTTCTGCCGGAGTCAGGCTGAAGCCCTCGCCTGTGCCACCGGCAGCGAACAGGCCGGCGACGTCGAAGCTGGTCTGCCACGACAGATGCTTGCGGTAGGTCTCTTCGTCGAAGGCCAGCTCCGGCGTGAACGCGGTCACCGGGAAGGACAGCAATCCGTCCTTGAGCTTCTGGGCAAGTTCTTGTGGTGCGTACTGGGCCACGGTGCATCTTCCTTAGGGCAGTCCGCCGCGGGGCGGGATGGGGTGCTCGATTGGTGGGTGTACTTCCAGAGTAGAAAGCCAATCGATGCGTGTCTAAGCCCACTTTTGTATGGATTGATGCTCGAAAGCTATCACCAGCATCTACTGCCCTTTCATCTGGATAATCTCGAGCAACCTCACGAGGGCGGGGTTACGTATCTCCCTACTCCAGATGGCATAGAGTTCGACGGCGTCCGGCTCGATGTCCGCCAGCCGCAGGTAGGACACGCCGGCGATCCCGAGCATCCTGGCCGACTCCGGCACGAACGCAACTCCCCTGCCCGCGGCAACAAGAGCCACCATGGTCACGATCTGACTCACCGTGTGGACAACGTTCCCATGCTCAACGGGTACGTTCCGCACGACGAGATCGTAGAAGTAACTGGCCTTGGTGGGTGAGTGCATGATCAGCGGGGCGCCCTTGAGGTCTGCCACTCTCAGCGAACGATTGAATCTGTCCAGGGGATGGCCCACAGGCACAGCGAGCTGAAGATCCTCGGTGAACAGCAGGTGGGATTGGAAGATGTCCTCATCGAACGCGGGCCGCGCAAGACCGAGGTCGAGGTCGCCGTCGATGATGGCTGCCACCTGCTCACCTGTGACGAGTTCCTGCAGCTCAACGTCGACGTCCGGTAGTCCCTCGGCAATCTCGGACAGCAGGGAACCCAGAATGCTGAATCCGGAAGCCGCAGTGAAGCCGACCCGAAGCTGGCCGGACATCCCCGATGCAATGCGTTGGGCAGTTTTGGGTGCACGCTCTGCGGCGACGACGATCTTACGGGCCTCGGCCAGGAAGGCGCGGCCCGCGGCTGTGAGGGAAACCTTTCGGTTGTCCCGCTCCAGAAGTTCGACGCCGACGCTCCGTTCCAGCTTCTGGATCTGCCGGCTCAGTGGAGGCTGGGTCATGTTCAGACGCTCCGCTGCCCGCCCGAAGTGCAGTTCCTCGGATACCGCGATGAAGCTACGAGCTTGATCCAGGGTGAACATTGATGCCTCGCAGGTATGACCGAGCCGTTCAGGCTATGACGTGCAACATCGTATCGCTGTGGGTACAGCTCCCCGGGCCGCATACCTGTGGACGGTTATTCCGGACGAGGGCTAGATGGGCGTGACCAGCGTTGAGTCCTGCAGGTAGCTGCGCAGGTTCTGAAGCGTCAGTTCAGCCATGGCCGCACGTGTCTCGCGGGTACCGCTTCCCACATGCGGCAGCAGGACGACATTTTCGAGTTGCCTCAGTTCGGCAGGAACATGCGGTTCGGACTCGAACACATCCAATCCCGCTCCTGCCAGGCGACCTTCGGAAAGCGCGGAGACCAGCGCCCGCTCATCGACAACGGTTCCGCGGGCGATATTGATCAGGAAACCACCCTGTCCCAGCTCAGCCAGGACCTCGGCGTCCACGAGGCCTACGGAGTCTGGTCCGCCCGCCGCAGCAATCACCAGAACCTCTACCGCCCCGGCCAGCTCGCTGGGCGACGGATGGTACGTGTAGTCCAGTCCCTCGACAGGTCGCCGGTTGTGGTAGTGGATTTCGCAGCCGAAGGCTTCGAGTCGCGCCGCGATTGCCTTGCCGATACGACCCAGTCCGAGAATGCCGACCTTCTTGCCGGAGGCTCTCGTCGTCAGTGGGTAGGACGAGCCGGACTCCCAACCGCCGCCTCGCACGAAGCGGTCGGCGGCGCTCGTCTGTCGCAACACGTCCAGGTAGAGGGCCAGGGCGGTGTCTGCCACGCATTCGGTCAGTACGTCCGGAGTATTACTGATGGAGATGCCGCGTTCCTTGGCTTGGGCGACGTCGGTGGCGTCGTAGCCCACGCCGAAGTTCACCACCACTTCGAGGTTCGGAAGTCTGCGCATGAGGTCCGAGTCCACACCATAGCGGCCGGAGCACACTGCAATGCGGATTCCCTCGGCGTAGTCGGCCAGAAAGGCGTCGCGCTGGGGACCATCCGGCAGGCGCAACGCACCAAACTCCTCGGCGAGCGCCGAGGCAACGGTCGGGTTTACTGGCCCTACCTGCAGGATGTGCTCGCCGTTGGCTGCGGGGGGATGCTCAGACTGCTCGGCTGTGTCGGTGGTCATGCAGTGACAGTAGGGAAACCGTTCATTCCGGTCCAACACGCAATTTGGATGGATCGATACCTCTGAGGCATGGATCCCTATTTCCCGCGTACTGGTGCGGTTCTGCGGTCCTGCACCGTCCATTTCCCTTCGTGGAGGGGCTCTTCACATAGGTATCACTGCTTGACGGCCCGTGATGCCAATCACATGCTGAGTCTGCCGGCTACGTTCGAGCACTCGCTCCGGTATTCATCACTCGCTCCTGCGGAGGAAACAATGACGTTTGAACCCACCTTCGGGTCCACTGACAAGACAGGCTCAACCAGGCGCCGTCTGGCCCTCGCCCTGACATCTGCAACAGTAGGCAGCACCATGCTGCTGAGCGGATGTGCGGTGGCCAACTCCGACAACGCCGAAGGAGACGCCAATGCAGCCTCGGATACCCTGCGGGTCGTCCTACAGCAGGAGCCGCCCACGCTGGAGCCCTGCGAATCGAACCTGACGAGCACCGGCGTCGTCGATCGCTCCACCATCACCGAGCCCCTGGTGGAACGCAACCCCAGCTCCGGTGAGCTTGAGCCGAAGCTGGCCACCGAGTGGAGCTCGGAGGATGACACCACCTGGACTTTCAAGCTGCGGGAAGGCGTGACCTTCCACGACGGCAGCGACTTCACCGCCGAGGATGCTGCGCACACCATCGAACGCGCCGTTAACTCAGAGCTCGGCTGCAACGTCGAGGGTTACGTGTTCGGTGATGACGACCTCACCGTCGAGGTTGTCGACGACACCACGCTGACGGTCACCACCGCCGGCGCCGACCCCATCCTGCCCCTGCGAATCTCCTTCCTGGAGGTCGTTCCGAGTGAGACCTCGGATACCGAGAAGGTCCGCGAGCCGATCGGCACCGGCCCATACAAGCTGGACGAGTGGCAGGCCGGCCAGAAGATCACAGTGTCGGCGTATGACGGCTACTGGGGTGAGAAGCCCGCCTTCCCCAAGGCTGAGTACCAGTGGCGTGACGAGGGCACGGTCCGCGCGGCGATGATTACGTCCGGCGAGGCAGATATCGCCATGGGCCTCGCCCCCGAGGACCAGATCGGCGACCTCGGCGTCCCCTACCCCAACAACGAAACAGTCGCGCTGCGCATGCACACCGACAAGCCGCCCTTTGACGACATCCGGGTACGTCAGGCTGTCAACTACGCAATCGACAAGGAAGGCATCGTGGCGAGCCTGTACGCAGGCAGGGAGAAGGTTGCAGCACAGCTGGTGCCCGAAGGCATCGTTGGCCACAACACCGGGCTTGAGGGCTGGCCGTTCGATCTGGAACAGGCGAAGTCCCTGGTCGAGGAAGCGAAGGCCGACGGCGTCGACACCAGTGCACCGATCAGCCTGATCGTCCGCAACGCACAGTTCCCGAAGATCGAGGAACTCGGCCAGGTGCTCCAGGAGCAGCTGACCCAGGCCGGGCTCAATGTCGAGTTGAAGCTGCTGGAAACCAGCCAGCACCTGCAGTACCAGGTCCGTCCGTTCGTCGAGGACGAAGGCGCCATCCTGCACATGACCCAGCACGGCAACCAGGCCGGTGACGCCGCCTTCACCGTGGGCCAGTACATGGAGACCGACGGCGCGCAAAGCGCATTCGGCACCCCTGAGTTGGACGCCATGATCGAAGAGGCGAACGCCGCTACCGGTGACGAACGCCAGAGTGCCTTCGAGGAAATCTTCGCCTACCAGAACGAAGAGATCGTCCAGTTCGCGCACATCATGCATCAGACCGGCATGATCGGGAAGGCTGAGAACATCAACTACGAGCCGAATTCGTCCACCGGCGACGAGCTTCGACTGGCCGAGATCAAGCCGGCTCAGTAGCGCCCAATCCGAAGAGTGGAATAGGAGAGGGAGCCATGCTGACCTATCTCAGGAAACGAATCGTTTCCAGTGCACTGCCGCTGGTGGTCGTCGTCATCGGAGTCTTCGCCCTGGCGAGAATGACCGGTAACCCGGCGAGCCTGTACCTGCCGCTGAATGCAACCGAGCAGATGCGGGAGGACTTCGCTACCCGAAACGGCCTCGACCAACCGCTGTGGGCCCAGATGGTCGATTACTTCGGCGGAGTCCTGCAACTGGACTTCGGCACCTCCCTCCGGACGGGAGAGTCCGCGGCCGCCATGGCGCTGCGGGCTTTCCCGGCCACTCTCCAACTGGCCTTGACCACAATGATCCTGGCCATCGTCCTGGCCGTCATTGTCGGCAGCTGGGCAGCGCTCAAGCCCAACGGCATAGCGGACCGTATCGCCAGCTTCGTGTCTATGGCCGCGGCGTCGATCCCGGACTTCTGGTTGGCGATCGTCGGCATCTGGATCTTCGCAATCACCCTCGGTTGGTTGCCCACCTCCGGCGTCGGCAGTTCGGCGTCCTGGATACTGCCGATAGCCACGCTGATGATGCGCCCCTTCGGAGCGCTCGTTCAGGTAGTCCGCGGCGCGATGGTCTCCGCCCTGTCCGAGCCCTACATCAAACTGGCCCGCAGCAAGGGAGCGTCGCAGAAGAGGGTGATCACGCGGCATGCCCTGCGCAACGCGGCCGCCCCGGCCTTGACTGTGGCCGGCGACCTGACGGTCGGTCTGATCAACGGCGCCGTCGTCGTCGAAACCATTTTCGGCTGGCCCGGAATCGGAAAGCTGATGATCGACTCGATCCTGCAGCGCGACTTTGCGGTCCTGCAGGCTGCGGTCCTGCTGACCGCGATCGCCATCTTCGTGCTGAACATCCTGATCGATCTGGCCTATGCGCTGCTTGACCCTCGAGTCCGCCCAGCGAGCGCGAGGTTCCGGCGGAAGAGAACACCCGAGAAGCCGGTCACCCCCGCTGATCCAACACCAACCGCGACCGCCCAGGCCTAGGAGAATCCGATGATCGATACTTCGCGCACCGAGCCCGGTCCCGACGGCGGCCGGCAGGCCAAGCGCAGGCCCACGGCCGCCAAGAACAACCACCCGAGCATGCTGCGCATGCTGCTGCGTGACAAATTCGCTTCCGTGGGTGCCGTCATCCTGTTGATCGTGCTGGCTACGGCAGTCTTCGGGCCGATGCTGATGGGGGAACTGGCCACCCGCCAGAACCTGTTGTTCGCCAACAAGGCTCCGTTCGTCCCGGCCAACGGTTGGGAGTACATCCTCGGCTCAGACTCGTTGGGACGTTCCGTTCTGGCCCGGCTGGTTGTCGCGACGAGGACCACCATGCTGGTCGCGATTCCCGCCGTGGCTGTCGCCCTGCTGATCGGTTCGCTGTGGGGTATCTGGGCGGGATATCACCGGGGCTGGCGGGAGAACGTCTCAATGCGCATTGCCGATGTGATCATGAGCTTCCCCTCGCTGCTGCTGGCCGTCGTCGTGCTCTATGTCTTCAACCCCTCCATCGCTAACATCGTCCTGATCCTGGCGCTGACCCGCATCCCGATCTACCTCAGGACCGCCCGGGCGGAATCGGCTGAGCTGCAGAGCCGAACCTTCGTCGACGCGGCACGGACCTTCGGCGCAAAGCCGAACGCGATCATCCGTCGCCACGTCATTCCGGTGGTCACTCCCACCCTGCTCACGCTGGCCACGCTCGAGTTCTGCTACGTGATGCTTGCCGAGTCGTCGTTGTCCTTCCTGGGCATCGGCATTCAACCGCCGGATGTCAGCTGGGGCCTGATGGTGGCCCAGGGCCGGCAGTACCTGCAGACGGCCTGGTGGCTGTCCATCTTCCCGGGCGTTGCCATCGTGATCACCGCGATCGCAGCCAACATGCTCGCCGCCTGGCTGCGCATCGCAACCGATCCGGGACAGCGCTGGCGGCTTGCA
>NZ_JAPSHV010000156.1:0-3436 GCF_031179385.1 Arthrobacter sp.
TGCCCGGACGCCGCACCGCGTGGGAACCGGACCGGCCGGGGGCGCCGGACGCCCGCTTCTGCGACGCTGCCGAACGCTTCGTCGGATCAGGCAGCAGTTCGAGGGCCGCGAGCCCCTGGGCGATGTTGTGCAGCCCGCCCTGGCCCGAAAATTCCTCGTCGTCGGGCCATGGCGCGGACACGGAGCGTCGCAGTGCAGGCGTTCCTGTTTCGTCGACGAACCGGAGCGAATAGCCGCGTTCCAGCAGGTGCGCCGCGATTGACACGGCACCGACCACGGCCCACTCGAAGGTGGGGGAGGAGAGCATGCCGGAATCGGTCTCGGGATCGCCGCCGAACGCTGAGAGGAAACCGGACCCGTAACTGGCCTGCCGCTGATCGAGGATCAGGGTGGCTTCGGGGGTGGTGACGGATTCTTCCTGACGCACCATGAGTTCGTTGTGCCGGGCGGTCGCAGCCCAGTGCACCCGGCGCATGGGATCGCCGTGGCGGTATTCGCGGGTCATGACGTCGTCGTCGCTGGGATTCGCATTCCGGCGGGTGACAGCGTTGCCGTCCGTGCCCCGGACCCCGGTGAGCGGCGAGTGCGGCAGCTCCAGCGGGCTGGGGGTGACCACCAGCCGGTCCGTCCCGCCGAGCGTGTGCCGGGAAATGCCCAGGCCGAAGGGGTCGGTGAAGCCGGCGGTGACAGGGCCGACGTCGTACACGCCCCGCGCGGCCGACCGCAGCCGGTACTCGTACAGGCTCACTCCGCTCGGGGTGGGGTGGCGGGCGGGGAAGTGGAACTCGGGGGCGTCGCCGAAGCGCTGCGGAAGCTGTTCGCGCATCACCACGGAGCCGCCCAACGGACCGTCGGAGGCTACGGACAGCGTCACCGTGGTGGTGAACCCTGTCTCCATGCTCTGCGGCGCGAAGGTGCGGTGCACCGTGAAACTCGGCTTGACCAGTCGCAGCACCAGCACGGACACCAAGGGCAGCAGGACCAGCAGGAGGCCTAAGTACAAGAGGTCCCGCCGGCCGAGGAACTGGGCCAGCAGGAGTGAAAGGACACCGGCCGCGGCCAGTCCCCATCCCCGAACGGTCAGGATGCGCGGTAGCCGCTCGACCAGTCCCATGTGCTCAGCCGTTTCGGGAGGAGGCGTTCGCCGCGTCGCGTGCCACCGGCACCCGGGCAAGAATGCCGGAGATGATCGACGACGGCGTCTCGCCGGAGCTGAGTGCCTTCCGGTCCAGGATGAGCCGGTGGGCGAGGACGGATTCGGCGACGGAGCTGACGTCGTCGGGCAGGACGAAGTCGCGGCCCTCGAGGGCCGCACCGGCCTTCGCCGCGCGCAGCATCTGCAGCAGGCCGCGGGGGCTCGCACCGAGACGGAGCTGCGGGTGCTGCCGGGTGGCATGCCCGATGCCGACCGTGTACTCCTTCACCGCGGGGGAGACGTACACCTGCCGGACCTGGCGGATCATCGCGGCGACGTCCTCGACGCCGGCAACGGGCTGGATGGAGCGCAGCGGCGAGACCGACTGGTGGGTCTCGAGCATGTCCATTTCCGAGCTCATGTCCGGGTAGCCCATGGAGATGCGGGCCATGAAGCGGTCGCGCTGGGCTTCGGGCAGCGGGTAGGTGCCCTCCATCTCGATCGGGTTCTGGGTGGCAATCACCATGAACGGTTCGGAGAGGCGGTAGGACGAACCATCCACCGTGACCTGGTGTTCCTCCATGCACTCGAGCAGCGCGGACTGGGTCTTGGCGGAGGCACGGTTGATCTCGTCACCGATGACGATGTTCGCGAACACCGGACCGCGCCGGAACTCGAACCGGTGGGAGTCCTGGTTGTAGATGGAGACGCCGGTGACGTCCGAAGGCAGCAGGTCCGGGGTGAACTGGATCCGGTTGACGCTGCAGTCAATGGTCCGGGCGAGGGTCTTGGCGAGCATGGTCTTGCCGACGCCGGGTACGTCCTCCAGGAGCAGGTGGCCTTCGGCGAGCAGCACCGTCAAGGCCAGCCGGGCGGCGTCGGGCTTGCCGTCGATGACCGTGTTGATGGACTTCAGGATGCGCGCGCTGGTGTCGTGGAACATCTCGCCTGTCATGGGCGGACGAACAGTATCCGCACTGGGCGCCGTGCTGCCGTTGGGGGTGGCGTACTGATTGTGGGCGTCCATGGATACCTTCCGGAAACGCTGCCGGGAACGCCAAACCACGACGGTGTGGGAAACGTCAGTGGAACACGTGCGGGGCAACGGTTGCTAACTAGCTCAAGAGTACTAGGACAACTGAGGTTCGTGGCGGAAAGTTCCGCTCACCAGCGCGGATCCGGGCAGACTGCAAGAAAAGTCTAGGGTTGGACTATGTGCACCAGTTCGATCCCCGTTCAGTACCGGCCCGAAGAGACGACGGCGGAAGACTCGCCCACCGGCCGGTCACGCGCTCCCGAGGCGGGCGGCCGCAGCCGGAAACTGGAGTACCCGCCGGCGCCGGAGCCGCTTCCGTACCCCGTGATGGACAACCACACGCACCTCGATTTCCGCGACGGCCAGGTTGCCGTGAGCATCGCCGACGCGATGGATGCGGCGGAGGCCGTCGGCGTCGGCTTCGCGGTGCAGGTGGGCACCGACCTGGAGTCCTCCCGCTTCACCGTCGAGGCGGTGGACCAGGACCGGCGGCTGCTCGGCGCCGTCGCGATCCATCCCAACGAGGCGCCCCTGCTCGCCGAGGCCGGCGCCCTCGAGGACGCGCTCGCCGAGATCGAGCAGCTCGCGCAGCACCCGCGCATCCGCGCCATCGGCGAGACCGGCCTGGACTACTTCCGCACCGGCGAGGGCGGGCGCGAGCGGCAGGAGCACTCCTTCCGCCGGCACCTGGACATCGCCCGCCGCCTGGATCTTGCCCTGCAGATCCATGACCGGGATGCGCACGACGACGTCGTAAAGGTCCTGCGCACAGAGGAACCTCCCGCCCGGGTGATCTTCCATTGCTTTTCCGGCGACGCCGACCTTGCCCGGATCTGCAACGAGAACGGCTGGTTCATGTCCTTCTCCGGAACCGTCACCTTCAAGAACGCACGCGGTCTGCGCGATGCCCTGGAGATCGCCGACCCGACCCTGATCCTCACCGAAACCGATGCGCCGTTCCTCACACCGCACCCCTTCCGGGGGCAGCCGAATGCCACCTATGCCGTGCCCTACACGGTCCGGTTCATGGCGGAGCATCTTGGCTCTGACTTGGAGGAACTCTGCCGGTCTGTCAACGCCAACACGCGGCGTGCGTACGGGGAATGGGAGTGACGCGGGACAAGTAAGCCATTTTGCTAGCTTGCCCTTGTATCACAGTTCGATTACGGTGGGCTGATATTAGCCGGGGTCGGGGAAGGCTTTCGACTAATGCTGTCCGCTGCGACGGGTCTCTTCTTTGTTGTACCGCTGGCGTTGAGCCGCGC
>NZ_JAPSHV010000156.1:3536-5030 GCF_031179385.1 Arthrobacter sp.
AGCTTGCCCTTGTATCACAGTTCGATTACGGTGGGCTGATATTAGCCGGGGTCGGGGAAGGCTTTCGACTAATGCTGTCCGCTGCGACGGGTCTCTTCTTTGTTGTACCGCTGGCGTTGAGCCGCGCCTGATTGACGTTCTTACTCAGGCGTGCACAGCTCAACTCAAGCGGTGTGCTCAAGGGTGCCCGCCGTCGTCGTTCATATGCCTGTGCACTGATGCGCTGTGCCCACTGCTGGGACAGCTGTTCCCGTGCGCCCACGTCCCCGTGCCCGGATGCGACGCGGGATGGATATTTTGTGGCACAGCGGGATGCGAAAGCCTGGGCAGTTCTGGCCGGGCAGGGAACGGTGATGGCGAGTCTGGTTGTCGGGCTCGTGGCCTTTGTCGGCACCGGCAAGAGCGTGGAGGTGGTTGTCGACGGCCAGTCGCAGACCGTCCAGACCTTCGGCGGCACGGTTGAAGAGGTCCTGAGGACCGCCAACGTCACCGTTACCGCGAACGACGACGTGTTCCCGTCCCTCGCAAGCTCCGTTGACGACGGCGCCGCCATCCAGGTCAACAAGGCCACCGCCATTGAGGTCCGGCTGAATGGAGCCGAGACCGTCGTCCACACCACCGGCGAGACCGTCGGTGAACTCGTGAACGAGCTCGGTGTGGCCCGCGAGTCGGACATCTCCGCTCCGGCCGAGACCCGGTTGGTCACGCTCAGCTCCACGCTCAGCATTTCGACACCGAAGACCGTCACCCTCGCCGTTGACGGCAAGAACCACCGCATCGAGACCACCGTGAACACCGTGGCGGACCTCCTGAAGGATGCGAAGGTCACCCTCGGCGCCGAAGACCGGGTTTCCGTGCCCGTCAACAGCTCTGTGATCACCGGGATGGGCCTCAAGGTCACCCGCGTCGAGACCGGCAAGAAGATCACCGAGACCGAGAAGATCGACTTCACCTCCACCGAGGAAGAGACTGACGAGCTGCTCGTCGGCGAAAGCGAAGTTGTTCAGGCCGGCGTCGAAGGCGTCCGCACGCGGGTCTTCACCGTTAGCGTCATCGACGGCAAGGAAACCAGCCGGGAAAAGGTCAGCGACAAGGTCACCCGCGAGCCGGTTGCAGAGATCGTCGCAATTGGTATCCGCGAGGAAGAGCCTGAGCCGGAGGAAGAGGAGCCGGCTGCAGCGAAGGCCGAAGCGCCCAAGGTCGACGAGATCGAAACGCCCGAGCCTGCCCCTGCCGCGGTCGTTTCCGGCGGCGGCGCGTGGGATGCCCTCGCCCAGTGCGAATCCGGCGGTAACTGGTCCATCAACTCCGGGAACGGCTACTACGGCGGCCTGCAGTTCAGCGAGTCCAGCTGGCTCGGAGCCGGCGGCGGCAAGTACGCCCCGCTGCCGCACCAGGCATCGCGCGCCGAGCAGATCGCAACCGCCGAGGTTCTCAAGCAGAACGGCGGCTGGGGACACTGGCCGTCCTGCTCCTCGAAGCTGGGACTGCGCT
>NZ_JAPSHV010000052.1 GCF_031179385.1 Arthrobacter sp.
GGCCGGGAAGCTGCCCACGCCGCTTCCCGCATCCTTCATATCGGCGGAGACGCCACCGGTGCCGGCATCGCGGCCCCGCTGATCCGCGCCGCCCGGCAGGATCCCGGCATCACGTTGCGCGAACACGCCTTCGCCGCAGACCTGGTTACCACGGGCGGTCAGGTGACAGGCGTCGTCGTACTTCACGATGGTGGACTGGAAACGGTGTCAGCTGACGCCGTCGTACTCGCCACCGGCGGTGCAGGAGGACTGTTCCAGCACAGCACCAATCCGTCAGTAGCCACGGGCGACGGCGTTGCTGCTGCCTGGCGCGCGGGTGCCGCGCTCGCCGATCTCGAGTTCTTCCAGTTTCACCCGACCTCCCTGAACGTTGCCGGACATCCGCTGATCTCGGAGGCCGTCCGGGGGGAAGGCGCGGTGCTCAGGGACAGCTCCGGGCGGCGGTTCATGACCGACTATCACCCGGCCGGTGAGCTTGCGCCCCGGGACGTCGTTTCGCGAAGCATCGGGCTGCACCTGGCTCGAACCGGAGGGGTGGAGGTGTATCTCGACGCAACGGGCCTCGGAGCCGATTTCCTTGCCCGCCGATTCCCCACCTTGACCGCGGTGACGCGGCAGGCGGGCTTTGACTGGGCGCGCGAGTGGCTGCCCGTGGTTCCCGCCGCGCATTACTGGATGGGCGGAGTGCTCAGTGACTCCCGTGGGCGAACATCGCTACCCGGTCTGTATGCGGTGGGGGAGGTCGCGAGAACAGGGGTGCACGGTGCAAACCGGCTCGCATCCAACTCGCTGCTGGAGGGACTGGTCTTCGGCGCCCGCGCAGCGGAAGCGATCGCCACCGGACCGGTGACGTGGCCTGCCGTCAAGGCACCTGCTTTGGACCTGGCGCCCGGGCCGCTTCAGGCAGACCGGAACGATGTACGGCGCATCATGTCCGAGCACGTCTCCGTTCTGCGGGACGAGGCCGGCCTCCGCGTTGCCTCCAAGCAGCTGGCGGAATGGCGATCGACGGGCTCGTCGCTTGCGCAGCGGGAAACCGCCAACCTCCTGCTCTGTTCCCGGCTCATCGCCTCGGCGGCGCTCTCACGGGAGGAATCGCGTGGAGCGCACTATCGGTCCGATTTTCCCGGCACATCTGCCGAACCGGGCAACCCCATTATTCTGAGGAGACCCTCGTGAAGTACGCCCCGCCTAAGCCGTCAACGGCCGACGTCGACCGCATTGTTTCCGCTGCGCTCGCTGAAGATGCTCCGTGGGGAGACGTGACCTCGCAGACGCTTATTCCGTCAGACGCGCGTGCCGAGGCCGCCGTTGTGGCGCGCGAGTCCGGCGTGTTCTGCGGAGAACAGGTCGTTGAGGCAGCCATGCGCCTCACTGATCCGCAGATTGAGGTGAGGTTTGAGGTCCGGGACGGCGACGTGTTCGACGTCGGCGCTGTGCTGGCCTTCGTGTCCGGGCCGGCTCGCTCGGTACTCACTGCAGAGCGCGTGGCGCTTAACCTCGCCCAGCGGCTGAGCGGCATTGCTACGCTCACGGCACGGTTCGTCGCTGAGGTCGCCGGAACCGGTGCCCGCGTCGTGGATACGCGGAAAACGACGCCGGGACTGCGCGTCCTTGAGCGGCATGCAGTGCGCTGCGGCGGTGCATCAAATCACCGGTTCAGCCTCTCCGACGCGGTCATGGCGAAGGACAATCACCTCGCCGTCCTGACGCAGGGGGGTACCGTCGACCTGACCGACGCTTTGCGCGAAGCCCGACGCAGGCTGCCGCACACGGTCCACTTCGAGGTCGAAGTCGACCGGCTCGACCAGATCGAACCGGTGCTTGCAGCGGGCGTCGACACCATCATGCTAGACAACTTCAGCCTCGATGACCTGGCAGCCGGAGTGAAGCAGATAGCAGGGCGCGCGCTGGTGGAGGCCAGCGGCAATGTGCGGTTGGAAACCGTCGGAGCCATCGCGCGCACCGGCGTCGACATCATCTCGTCCGGAGCGCTGACGCACAGTGTGCGGGCGCTTGATCTCGGCCTGGACATCCACATTGACGGGACTGCTGATTCAGGCCGCCGTGGTGGGCGGAGTTCGTCGGAGGGCGTGCGATGATCTACCTCGACGCTGCAGCGACCACCCCGGTGCGCCGGGAGGTTCTCGAAGCAATGTGGCCCCTGCTCACCAGCGAGTACGGAAACCCGTCCAGCCACCACACGGTAGGAGAGTCGGCTGCGCGGGTACTCGGGTACGCGCGCACTCTGGTGGCCACGGAGCTGAACTGCAAGCCGGCCGACGTCGTCTTCACCTCGGGCGGCACTGAGGCGGACAACCTGGCGATCAAGGGGATTGCCCTGGCACGTCCCAAAGGGCGGCATATCCTTGCGTCGGCGATTGAGCATCCCGCGGTACTCGAAACGCTGGACTACCTGAAGCGGTTGCATGGTTTCCGCGTCACGCTCCTCCCGGTGACGTCCGAGGGTCTGGTCAGAGAAGAGGCACTCCGTGAGGCGCTCGATCCGGAGACCACGCTGTGCACCATCATGTACGCGAACAACGAGGTAGGCACCGTTCAACCTCTTGCCTCCCTGGCAGCAATGTGCCATGAACAGGGAGTGCCCTTCCACACCGATGCGGTGCAGGCGGCCGGTTGGCTGCCGCTGGATACAACCGAACTGGGCGTGGATGCCATGAGCATCTCCGGCCACAAGCTCGGCGCACCGAAAGGGTGCGGTGTCCTGTATGTCCGCTCGCGACTGCCGCTTGAGCCGCTGGTCCATGGCGGTGGGCAGGAACGGGGACGGCGGTCGGGGACCGAAAATGTTGCCGGCGCAGTGGCCATTGCTACCGCCTTGCGGCTGGCGCATCAGGCGCGGACCGAACACTCTGCTGCTTCCGTGGCCCGCCGGGACCACCTGGTCCGAACTGTGCTCGAAGGCGTGGATGGGGCGGTGCTGACCGGGCACCCGACACAGCGGTTGCCGAACATCGCCTCGTTCTGCTTCCCCGGTGCCAGCGGTGAGGCAATCCTGCTTGAGCTGGAGCGAGCCGGCGTTGTGTCTTCCAGCGGGTCGGCGTGCGCGGCCGGCGCCAGCGAACCCTCTGCTGTCCTGCTTGCGATGGGCCTGGAGGCTGAGGTCGCCCAGACAGCGCTACGGCTTTCCTGGACCGCTGCGACGAGTGACGCCGAGATCGCGCTCGCTGCTCGTGCTGTTGTCTCGTCCGTCAGAACCGTTCAGGGAATCGGAAGCCGGGCGTAGACGCGACAGCAAACCGGAGACAGCTGCCGGGTCCTCCAGGTGTGCGAAGTGTCCGGCGTCGGCCAGCACCACCGCGTGGGCGTGCGGCAGAAGGGCGGCGAGTGCGTGCAATTCGGCCGGACGGGTGAAGATGTCCTTGCTTCCCCGCGCGAGAACGGTCGGCGTTGCGATCGATCGCCAGATGCCGGCGTCGTACTTCCGCAAGGCGCTCGACGCCGCGATGAATGATGCCGGCCGTGCGTCGATTGCGAGGTCTTCGAACACCTGGCGCCGCAGGCTGAAAGGGCGGGCGAACAGCGGGCTGAGGATCAGACGCAGCAGGCCGAGACGCTCGACGTGTCGAAGCAGCACGGACGATTGACGCCCGAACGCCCGCAGCAGCACCATCAGCACGTACATTCCGACAAACGGCGCCATTGCTGGATGGCGGAAGGGTTGACTCAGGGCGGTCTGTGCGGTCAACGCGGTGGGGGAGAGGGCGAGGACGGCGTGCGTTTCAGCGGGGCACGACGCCGCGATGTCCAGTGCCAGCACGGCTCCCATGGAATGGCCGAAGAGGTACCAGGACCGGTAGCCGAGGGACGTCAATACTTCGACCACCGCGCGGCTCTGTTGGTGCACGGCGAATGTTCCGGAAACTTCGGAATCGCCCCAACCCGGCAAGTCGAGAAAGACCAGGTCGAACCTCGAATGAGGTTGGTTCATTTGAGCCCGGAAAGTTCGCCACGAGCCGGAAGCACCGTGCAGGAAAACCCACGGCGGTGCCTTCTGACCCGGTGTGGCGGGTGACATAGCCGGCAGCACACGGACCACCGCCGTGCCGAGGGAGGTGCTGATCGAACGCTTCACACTAGGAATTCTCAGCCGCGCCCGATGCGGATGTCTCCTCGTGACCTTCCTCACTGCATAGAGTGGGAGGCAGGAGAGTATCGGAGAGGATTCGGCATGGCAAGATTCGGCATGGCAAGATCCGGCATGGCAAGATCCGGCATGGCACGACTCGCGATGGCACGAAGTGCGGGGTTTCGTCTTCTGAGCGGCGCGGTGCTCCTGACCGTGGCCGCCGCGTCGATCACCGCCTGTGACGACCTTGTCATCGGCGATCGCCCGCCCGCCAGTCCTTCCGTGGGTGCAACTACTGAAGGTGGGGCTTCCGCGACCCCCCGTGAAACCCCGGTTGCATTGCCCATGCTCCCGGAACGCCCAGCGCCGGGCGACGGCTGGACCGTCTTCACGGATGAGCAGCGGCTGGTCAGCTTTGAGCTGCTGGAAGGCTGGACTGTCGAGACGATCGAAGACCCCGGGGAAGGGTTCGATGAGGGTGGGTTGCACTTTGAGGTGTCGAACGCCGAAGGACAGAGGCTGGCTCAATTGCACACACGCATCACGCCGGTGTCCGAGGAATGCGCCCCTGATGCCGCAAGCCCGTATGTTGTGTTGAGCAGTGAACCCGTTGACATCCCCTCGACCGCCGAAGCAGAGGGGTCCATCGCGCCGCGTTTCGTGGTGCGGCTCGCGCAGGGTTTCAGGTTTTTCAGTTCATATGGGCTGACCGATGTGGTCGGTGGGGCGGACGGTGCAGCGTGCGTGCTCAAGAACACTGTGCAGGGGCCCGAGCACATCGGGCTTTATTCCTTCGGGGACGCAACCGAGTTGCGTGCCTTGGACCCCACCCAGGTCGGCTCACGGACAGAATCATTCGCGACTATCGCCGAAGCGCAGAAACGGTTCGGCCAGAAGGGCTTTGACCAGATTCGCCGGATGATCATGTCGCTACAGGTCGCGAGCTAAACCCGGGCGGGGCTCAATCGGTCCCGGGAGTCTGCTACTTGGAGACGGCTTTGCTGACCTCTGCCGGCGACTCATACTCCTTGTCAGCGATGCCCCTCAGCGCTTCGAGCACGGTGTCGTCCGCGCCGGAGCTCTCCGCGTTGCTGACCAGGTCATCCTTCTTCGCAGGATAGCTGACGCCGCCGAGGGCTTTCTGGATGTCGATCGGGCTCGGAGAATCGGCCATGGTCTTCCCTTTCGCTAGCTCTGCTCGGTATTCCGGATGGCTTCGCTGCTCCCGACTGAGACCGGCACAAGGTCGGCGGTCGCTTGGAATCCAGAACCAACAGTATGGTTACCATTCCGTTCTGTTCAAGGGTTCGATGGCAGATGCCGTCCGGGGTGTCACCCCACCGCCGGAAGCCCGGCGAAGCTCACTCCCGTGAGCTCTTCGCTGACTGACCACAGTCGCGCGGAGACCTCCTCATCGAGTACAGAGGGCGCCGGCGCAACCAGGACAGGCTTTCCACGGGTTTCCCCCGGTCCATCCGGACCGTAATAGTCCCCGCCGTGCACTTGCGGGCCGGTGGCGGCCAGCAGAATGGGTTTCGCGCCCTCAACATCCGACTGGCCCATGACCCGGAAGAAGCCACCCATCAGGTCCAGGACGGCCGCCCCGCGCATCCCGGCGGTCAGGTTCGTCGTCGAAAGCCCCGGGTGGGCGGCGACGGCGATGACTGGCCACCCGACTGCCCGCAGACGGCGGTCCAGTTCCATGGTGAACAGCAGATTGGCGAGCTTGCTCTGGCTGTAGGCCTTCCACGGCCGGTACCTGGAGCGCGCATTCAGGTCGTCGAAGTGAATCCGTCCGCGACGATGAGCAAGCGAAGATACCGTGACCACCCTGGCAGCGTCCGACCGGCGGAGGGCATCCAGGAGCAGGCCGGTCAGGGCGAAATGCCCGAGATGATTGATGCCGAATTGCTGTTCGAAGCCGTCCGCCGTCCGTTTCAACGGCGTCGCCATGACTCCGGCATTGTTCACCAGAAGATCCAGCGGTCCGGTCCAGTCACGGCTGAACGATCGCACAGATTGAAGATTCCCGAGGTCGAGCGGCCTCACTGTGAGGGATGCGCTCCCTGTCGCCTCGCGGGCGATCCGAAGAGCAGCCGCACCCCGCTCCGCGCTGCGGCACGCCAGAACCACCGCTGCACCACGCCGGGCCAGGCCGATTGCGGTCTGCAGCCCCAGCCCGCTGTTGGCCCCGGTAACGACGGCGGTCAGCCCGTCCAGGCGATGTTCTCCGGAACTTTCCGCGGAAGAGCGATTCACAACGTGTACCTTTCTCGTCGTACCGTGTTACAGCCAGTGTTACAGACCGGCACCATTCATCGCTCATCAACAGCCGCGAGGAGCTACCAGGAATGAACCGATTGGTTACGGCCAAGCTGACCGCCCGGACGCGGGCCTCGACCTCCATGGCCTTCTCTGTGGCGGTTGCCCGCAATTCCGGTTATTCCGCAGTCGATGAAGTCCTGGAAGTGACTGCCGACGGCGAACCGGTGGCACTCACCCCCGTCGCTGACGTCCACGGCGGAATCCTCCACACGCTGACGCTTGAGCAACCCGCGAACCTTGAACTGAACTATCGCGCCGAGGTGTCCGGCGTTGCTGACGAGCCCGAGAAGGACGACGCCGACCTCGTCCGTTACGTGCGCCCCAGCCGTTACTGCGAATCGGACCGGTTGCTGCCGACCTCGTACGCTTTGTTCGGGTCCCTGCAGGGCAGCGAACTGCTGTCCGCAGTGCGGGAATGGGTGAGCGGAAATCTCAGCTATGTTTCCGGCTCCTCGCGCCATACCGACGGCGCGACTGACACGCTGCTGGCGCGGCGCGGAGTCTGCCGCGACTACGCTCATCTGGCGATCGCACTGCTGAGGGCCAAAGATGTTCCCGCCCGGCTTGTGTCGGTTTACGCGCCCGGCCTGACGCCGATGGACTTCCACGCTGTCGTGGAGGCGTGGGCGGACGGCGCCTGGCATGTCATCGATGCAACCGGCCTCGCGCCGAGGACCAACCTGCTGCGCATAGCAACGGGCCGGGACGCCTCGGACACGGCCTTCCTGTCGACGGTCGGCGGGAGCCTCACACTGGACACCCTTAAGGTCACCGCCACGGTGGACACCCTGCACGACGACGACGGCGCTTCCCTCGTCCGTCTCCGCTAGCGCATCTCCGCACGGAGGCCGGAAGAGGCGGTCACCTCGACCCGTGCGCGCCGTCGTCGTTCTCGAGGCCGGCCCTGATTTTCGCGGTCAGGGCCAGCAGCTGCTCCATCTCGGCCTCGTCCAGCAACGGACCGAGCAGGCCGTGAATGGTGCGTACGTGTGCCGCACCGATCTCCCGCTGCAGTCGCCGGCCTTCATCGGTGAGTGCAAGCAGCACGCCCCGCTGATCGTCGGGTGCCTGCTTGCGCTGAATGAGGCCCTTGGATTCCAGCCGTTCCGCCATCCGGCTGAGGCTCGGCTGGCTGATCAGGAGGTGGCTGTTGAGCTCGTTGAGGCGGGTCCAGCCGGTGGGGCAGCGGCTGAGGTTGAACAGCACGTCGTATTCGCCGATCGCGAGGTTCGAAAAAGACGGGTCCCTCCGCAGTCGCCGCATCACCGCGACCTGTGCCCGGAAGAGGGACTCCCAGGCGTCAGCGGTGAGGCGCAGCGGTGTGGCCGGTGTCTCAGGCATTGGCAGGCACCGCAGCCTTCCGGTTCTCGAACGTCGGGGGAGCGGGAACGTTGGCAGGCGTGCGCTCGGCGAATTCCTTGCGCAGCGTGGGCAGGACGTCTGATCCAAACAGGTCAAGCTGCTCCAGTACCGTCTTGAGCGGCAGCCCGGCATGGTCGACGAGGAACAGCTGGCGCTGGTAATCGCCGAAGAACTCGCGGAAGGTCAGAGTCGTGTCGATCAGCTCCTGCGGGCTGCCCACGGTCAGCGGCGTCTGGGACGTGAAGTCCTCGAGGGAGGGCCCGTGGCCGTACACCGGCGCGTTGTCGAAGTAGGGCCGGAACTCGTTGACGGCGTCCTGCGACTTGGGCCGGATGAAGAACTGCCCGCCCAGTCCGACGATCGCCTGCTCGGGCGTGCCATGGCCGTAGTGCGCATACCGCTCACGGTAGAGCGAAATGAGCTGCTGGTAGTGCTCCTTGGGCCAGAAGATGTTGTTCGCAAAATAGCCGTCTCCGTAGTAGGCGGCGATCTCGGCGACCTGCGGAGTGCGGATGGAACCGTGCCAGACAAAGGGGGCAACGCCGTCGAGCGGGCGGGGAGTGGAGGTGAAGTTATGCAGGGGGGTGCGGTGCTTGCCCTCCCACGTCACGACGTCCTCGTCCCAGAGCCGGCGCAGCAGATGGTAGTTCTCGACCGTGAGGTCAACGCTGTCCTGCGGGTTCTTGCCGAACCAGGGATAGACCGGCGCGGTGTTTCCACGTCCCAGAATGAGGTCCACCCGGCCGTCAGCAAGATGCTG
The DNA here is from genome assembly GCF_031179385.1 of Arthrobacter sp. Lineage (GTDB taxonomy): Bacteria > Actinomycetota > Actinomycetes > Actinomycetales > Micrococcaceae > Arthrobacter_D. The sequence continues at coordinate 8,538 of NZ_JAPSHV010000052.1, forward strand.
GAGCATGGCGTAGTCCTCGGCGATCTTGACCGGGTCATTGGTGGTGATCAGCGTGGTGGAGGTCGAGAGGATGATCCGCGAGGTCTGCGCCGCGACGTAACCGAGCATGGTGGTGGGGGAGCTGGGTACGAACGGCCGGTTGTGGTGTTCACCGGTTGCAAAGACATCGAGGCCGACGTCCTCGGCGTGCTTCGCAATGGTGACCATTGCCTTGATGCGTTCGTGCTCAGTGGGAGCAGTGTTGGTGGTGGGGTCAACCGTTACATCGCCGACGCTGAAGATACCGAGTTGCATGGGATTCCTCCTCCTAGAAGTACATGCATTTGCATCTACTGTACTGCCTAACCACGCCCTTTACGCATTTGTTCCCGCTGAACATCGGGGCTGGCCGGGCGTGCATCCCTGGTCGGGCGTCGGCGCCGCAGCTTGGTCAGCACAACCCCGAGAACGACAAGCGCTCCGCCAAGCGGTTGGTTCCAGCTGAAGGTTTCCCCCAGCACCAGAACACCGGCGATCACTCCAACGACAGGAGTGAGGTAGGTGACTGAGGACGCGCTCGTCGCGCCCCAACCGGTGACGATCTCGGTGTTCCAGATGTAGGCGAGCCCCGTACTCAGCGCACCGAGAGCAAGGATGGACAGTACTACGGGTAGCTCCAGAACTACCGGCTGTAGCGCGGTGAAGGGAGCCAGCACAAGCGCGACGACGGCCCCCAGCCCTACCTGGACAAACGCCACTGACGCCGCCGGCAGGCCAAGCGGGCTGATGAAGCGGCGGATCCAGACGAATCCGATGCCATAACACGCCGTGGCACCAAGGCACATCAGCTGCCCGGCCAGTTCCCCGCCGCCGCTCGTTGGCGCGCCGACCGGCAGGCCGACCACCACCAGGACTCCCAGGAATCCGAGCGCCAGTCCGCCCGCTGCACGGCGTGTCAGCCGCTCGCCGGGCAAGGCGAGGATCGCAACCAGTGCGGTGAGCAGCGGCGTCGTTGCGTTGTAAATGCTGGCCAGCCCGGACGAGATCATGGTCTCCGCAGCCGCAAACAGGGTGAAGGGGACTACACAGAGAAACGCCCCGAGGACGAAAAGGTGCCCCCAGACCTTGAGTCCGCGCGGAAGGGGTACCTTGCCGCCCCAGACCACCAGGCCCAGGGTCAGCGCACCGATCAGCAGCCGACCCAGAACCACCTGACTGGGTGAAAGCCCCTCCAACGCCACCTTGATGAACAGGAAGCTGCATCCCCAGGCCAGAGCGAGGAAGGCGAAGCGCAGCACAAGGCCAAGAGTGGACGGTGGATTCATGCACCGACTCTAGCGCTGCAGGGAGAGTTCCGACTCGCGGGTTTCAGCCATCATGGTCGGGGTTTCGCGCCGGCCCTCCACCAGCCGGTACAGCACCGGAACCAGAACCAGGGTCAGCAGGGTCGAGGAGACCAGGCCACCGATGACGACGACGGCGAGCGGCTGCGAGATAAACCCGCCTTCCCCTGTCAGGCCGAGTGCCATCGGGGTCAGGGCGAACACCGTTGCCAGCGCAGTCATCAGGATCGGACGCAACCGTTGCCGGGCTCCACGGGTGATTGCGTCCGCAACGCCGAGCCCGGGCGAACCATCATGCGGGCGTCGATACTGGTTGATAAGGTCGATCAGGACGATTGCGTTTGTCACCACGATGCCCACCAGCATCAGCATGCCGATCAGCGAAGGCAGTCCCAGCGGGATCCCGGTGACCACCAGCAGCGCAATCGCTCCGGTGGCCGCGAACGGAACCGAAACGAGCAGGATCAGCGGCTGGATGAGGCTCTTGAAGGTGGCGACCATGATCACGTAAACGATTGCCACCGCCGCCCAGAGTGCGAGGAAAAGCTGCCCGAACGACTCCGCCTGCTGCTCGGACGCACCGCCCAGTGTGGCCGTCGCACCGGCGGGAAGCGTCACCCCGTCCAGCCGCTCGGTCACCGCAGCGGTGAGCGCACCCAGGTTGTCTTCCGAGGGCGTGATGGAAATCTGTGCCGTACGTTCACCGTTGGAACTGGTGATCGTGAGGGGAACCTGCACTTCCTCGACCGTCGCCACGTCCGTCAGCGGTACCGGTCCGGCAGGAGTCGGAACCGAGAGATTGCGCAGTTGGTCGATGCCGGTGATCTCGGTCCCTTCCCCGATGAGGATGGGATAGTCGGTGGCCTCCAGACGGACCGAGCCACCGGGGATGGCGCTGATGTTGCCTCCCAGCAACGCGCCGATCTGCCCTTCGGTGAGACCGGCGCGTACTGCCGCGGCGCGGTCCACACTCACCTGGATCTGTGGTTGTGCGGATGCCAGGTTGGACGTAATGTCCCGCGCTCCCGGTACCCCCTCCAGAGCGCCGACGACGGCGTCACTGGCCTCGGCCAGAATGTCCGGCTCCGGCGCGGTGATGTCGATGTCCACGGTGCTGGAGGTGCCGAAGCCGCCCTGTTGGCTGGATAGGGAAATGTTTCCCGCGTCTTCGAGTTCATTGAGCGCGGCGCGGACGTCATTCTGGAGTTGTTGCTGGTCCGCGTCCTCCTCGGTGGTCACCGTGAACTGAGCGGTGGAAGCTCCGGCTGAGAATCGTGCGCCGAGCGCTCCCGGAGCGTTGCCCACGGTTACCTGAACGTCGCGGATCTCCTCGAACCGGGACAGGACCTCCTCCACGCGCCCGGCCTCCGCTACGGTGTTCTCCACACTGGATCCCGGTTGCTGGCGCTGGGAAATGCTGAAGCTGTTCTGACCGGAGTTGCCGAGCAGGTTCGTCTGCATGAAGGGCACCAGTGCCACGGTTCCGGCAAGCACAAGGACACCCGCTACGACGGTCCACACCGGGTGGCGTTGCGTGACACGCAGGACCGGAAGGTATCCGCGCTGCAGCCAGGACCGTTGCTCCTTCTCCTCGGCCAGGTGCCGTTGCCTTGCGGCGGCCGTCTTGGGGTCCATTCCATCGGAGGAGCGGGTGGCGCGCGGCAGGAACCAGTAGGCCAGCACCGGAACGATGGTCAACGACACTGCCAGTGAGGCCAACAGTGCGATGGTGACGGTCAGCGCGAACGGACGGAAAAGCTCGCCAGCGAGGTCGCCGACAAAGGCGATGGGCGCGAAGACCGCCACCGTGGTCAGGGTAGAGGCGGTGATCGCCCCGGCCACCTCGCGGATGGCGGTGAGAATAGCCGTTCGCTTGTCCTCCCCATAGCTCAGGTGCCGCTTGATGTTTTCGATGACGACGATCGAATCGTCAACCACACGGCCGATGGCGATGGTCAGCGCACCCAGCGTCAGGATGTTGAGTGAGTAGCCCGTGGCCGCCAGTCCGATGAACGTGATCAGCAGTGACAGCGGGATGGACACGGCCGTGACCAGCGTGGAGCGTGCCGAGAGCAGGAACACCAGAATAACGACGACGGCGAAGCCAAGTCCCAGCAGTCCTTCCGTGGTGAGGTCGGCGATGGACCGCTCAATGAACGGAGCCTGGTCGAAGATGACCGTGATACTCGCTCCGTCGCCCAGTTCAGCTTCAAGCTCGGGAATCAGGGCAGTCACGGCGTTGGAGAGCGTGACGGTGTCGGCGGAAGGGACCTTAGTAACGGTCAGTGCGAGTGTCTCAACGCCGTTGGTCCGGGTGATGGAGGTGGCGTCGTCGTCGGCTATGGCCACTTCCGCAACCTCACCGATGGTTGCGGCCTCCGCCGGTGCAACGCCGTCCACCCGCTCCGAAGTCAGGATGGGAAGGTTCCGGATGTCGTCGAGGGACTCGACCGGACTCCCGGCCTGGATGGTGAGGGAGCGTTCGCCCTCTTCAAGCGTGCCGATGGGGAACAGCTCGCCGTTGTTCTCCAGTGCGTCCACGATGTCACCGACGGCGACTCCACGCTCGGCAAGATCGCCGTCCCGCGGCAGGATGGAGATGTGCTGTTCCGCGCCGCCGGTGATCTCAGCGCTGCGGACGCCTTCAACCTTCTGCAGCCGCGGCACGGTCAGCCGTGCAAGTTCCTCGCCCAACGTGCTGAGCGGCTGATCCGAGGACACTGCCATGAACACCACGGGCAGGTCATTGATGCTGCCGGCCAGGGACTGGGGCTCGACCTCCTCGGGGAGGACAGGACGGACCGTGGAAATGGCTCGGTCCACCTGGGCGCGTGCCCGGTCAAGGTCGGTGCCGTAGGCGAACATAAGGCTGACCGTTGAAACGCCGTTGCGGGACGTCGCCGATGACGACTCCAGCCCCTCCACACCGCTCAGCGCGCTTTCCAGGGGCTCGCTCACCTGCTTGTCCAGGTACTCAGGGCTGGCGCCGGGCAGGGAGGACACCACGGTGACCTGGGGGAACTCCAGTGAGGGGATGAGCTCCTGCTTGAGGGAGCCCATGGTGATCACCCCGAACACCGCCGCGAAGACGGTGATCAGAGCGATCAGTGCGCGATTCCCCAGGGAAAGCTGCGCCAAACGGAACATTGGTTCTGCCTTCTGCGGGCAACCAGTCCTGGCGGCGCCGCTGTCTACTTGAGTCCCAGGACCTCGTCGGTCATTGACAGGATGTCATCAGCCAGAGACTCATTCTCGTTGAGTTTCGTGCCGTAGCCAGGGATCATTTCCTTCAATTTGGGCTCCCAGGCAGCAAGCTGACCGGGGAAGCATCGGCGGATCAGCTCGATCATGATCGGTGCCGCCGTTGATGCGCCAGGGGAAGCACCCAGGAGGGCGCCGACAGTACCGTCTGCCGAGGTGATGACCTCGGTGCCGAACTGCAGGACGCCGCCCTTGCCGGGCGCCTTCTTGATGACCTGTACACGCTGCCCGGCGGTAATCAGTTCCCACCGGTTACCGTCAGCAGAAGGGACGAACTCGTTGAGGTACTCGTTCTTCGCTTCACGCTTTTTGAGGACCTCGCTGATGAGGTACTTGGTCAGCGGGATATTGTCCTTGCCGACAGCGAGCATCGGCACGAGGTTGGACGGGCGGATGGACGAAGGCAGGTCCAGCAGCGATCCGCGCTTCAGGAACTTGGTGGAGAAGCCTGCATAGGGGCCGAACAACAGGGAACGCTCACCGTTGACATACCGGGTGTCCAGGTGCGGGACCGACATGGGCGGAGCTCCGACCGATGCCTGCCCGTACACCTTCGCGTTGTGCTGGTTGACGGTGTCCGGATTGGTGCAGCGAAGGAACTGTCCCGAAACGGGGAATCCTGCGAAGCCGCGTCCCTCCGGAATACCGCTCTTCTGCAGCAGGTGCAGCGCGCCACCGCCGGCTCCGATGAACACGAAGCGCGTGTTGACGGTGGAGGACTGGCCGGTCGCGCGGTTGCGCACCGTCACGTCCCAGCGGTTCTGAGAGGTCTTGGAGAGGTTGGTGACGTCGTGTCCGTAGCGGAGGTCGACGTCGTTCTCGCCAAGGTAACTCGTGAGACTGCGGGTAAGCGCGCCGAAATCGACATCGGTTCCGCCGGCGACCCGGGAAGCAGCAACCTGCTGCGACGGGCTGCGGTCCTTCACGAGCAGCGGCGCCCACTCGGCGATGGCGGAGTGGTCCGTGGCGAACTCGATGGACTTGAAGAGCGGCTGTGCGCGGAGGGCTTCATACCGGCGGCGGAGGTACTCCACATTGCCTTCGCCCCACACAAAGCTCATGTGCGGAACGGCGTTGATGAAGCTGCCGGGGTCACCCAGGTGGCCGTTCGAGACCATGTGCGCCCAGAACTGCCGGGAGATCTGGAACTGCTCGTTGATGGCGATGGCCTTGGCCGGATCCACTGAGCCGTCCCTCGCCGCGGGGGAGTAATTCAGTTCGCAGAGAGCTGCATGGCCGGTTCCGGCGTTGTTCCAAGGGTCGGAGCTTTCCAGCCCTGCACGGTCCAGCCTCTCAAAGAGGCTGATGCTCCAGTCGGGCTGCAGCTGCTTGAGGAACGCACCAAGGGTTGCGCTCATGATTCCGCCGCCAATAAGAACGACGTCAGTGTGGTTCGCGGGCTTTCCCGCCTGGCTGTCAGCAGTCACGATGGGTCTCCAATAGCAAGGGCGCTAGCCCTAGAAGCGTAGCCTCTGGGAGAGGGGTTCCCTAAATTGGAAAGGCCTCCCGGGGCGTGATCCTTGTCCCAGTTCACGCGCCCTGACATTCACGCTGCTCAGTCCCGCGCTTCGGGCGTCGGCTGCTCGACTTCGGCGAGGTCGATCATGTTGAACACCTCGTGCATCACGGGGCTCACCGGATAACTGAGCACTTTGGGGGAGACCACCGCGGCCGAGATAGGAAAGGCCAGAGGGACGGCCGGGATATCGACGGCGATGCTCTCGTTGATGTCCCGGTACGCGGCCGTCCGGTCCTCTCCGTTCGGCAGCGTGACAGCGCGGGCGATCTTGCTGAACAGCTGGCTGTCGCGGAACGCGAACTCCTCGCTGTAATCGCTGAAGAGCTCGCCGACGAATGTGTCCGGATCCTGATAGCTTCCGCTCCACCCGAGCAGGTGGAAGGCGCGTGCGTCGTCATTCTGGACAGTCTCGATATAGCCTTCGGACCACTCGGTGGGCACGGGCTGGATATTGAAGCCGGCTGCGGTGAGCTGCCGGCTCAACTCGGCATAGACCTTCTCCGGGGAGGAAAGGTAGGGGCGCGAGACGTTGCGGGGGTAGTGGAAGGGGAGGGGCTCGCCGTCGTAGCCTGCCTCCGCGAGCAGTTCCTTCGCTCGTTCCGGGTTGTAGTCGTATTCGGTCAGCTCATCGTTGGTGACGCCGAGTTTGGGCGGAGTGAACTGGTTCGCGGGACTTGTGCCGTTGAGGAAGCGGCCCTCGATCAGGGCCTGCTTGTCCACAGCATGGGCGACTGCCTGCCTGAACAGTACGTCGTCGACGCCGGGGAAATCCTGGTTCATACCGAGGTAGAGGACCGAGTAGGGGTCGCGCTGAAGAATCTGCTGTCCCTGACGGGCGAGTTCCGCTGCGTTATCGACCGTGACGAGGTCGTATCCGTCGATCTCCCCCCGGAGCAGGGCCCGCAGCCTCGCGTCGGTGTGGGGGAGGGTGCGGAAAGTCACCGTCTGTATCTCGCCCGGGGTGCCCCAGTACTCCTCGAAAGCGCTGAGGGTCACCTCGCCCTCCGACCACGCCTCGAAGGTGAACGGTCCCGTGCCCACGGGGCTGAGGGCAAATTGGGAGAGCCGCCTGCCGTCCTGTTCCACGGTCAGCTGGTTGGCATTGAGCTCCTCGAGGGCCTTGGGCGAGGCTATTCCGAACGCCGGCAGCGCGAGGGCCGGAATGAAGGATGTCAGCCGCCCGGTCAGCTGGATGAGCACCCGGTGTTCCCCGAGCGGCCGGCAGGAGTCATAGAGTGACTCCTCGGGAGCGTCGGAGAAGGCCTTGAACACGGACTTGAAAGCGATCGATGCGTCGAGTTCCCGCGTTTCCGGCGGCATCGTGTACCAGCGCTCGAAGTTCGCGCAGACAGCCTCCGCGTTGAATGGCTCGCCGTCGTGAAAGACGACGTCCTCCCGCAGCTCAAACGCATAGGCGCGGCCTTCGTCGCGTTCCTCCCACGATGTGGCCAGCAGGGGTGCCGGTTCCGACGTGAGGGGATCAATTCCGACCAAACCCTCCAGCATCTGGCGCGTGATGCGGTAGGACTCGGTGTCGGCGACGAGTGCCGGGTCAAGGCCCGCAGGGTTCGCAGCGGTACCGAAAGTGAACGTGCCGGTGGTGGTGTCTTCCACGGGGACCGGGGCTGCCGACGTGGCCGCCGCCGTCGTCGTCGGTGTGGGCGCCGGGGTAGCAGCGGTGCACGCAGTCAGGCCGAGCACCGTTGCCGCAGCAAGCGGACGCAGCAGGGACGCCGGCACATTACGACGGCGGTGCATGGGGCTCGCTGGCATGGTCTCCTCGGGCGCGCGTGCAGTAGGCAGTGACTGCGGACGGAGTTTCCAGTGTAGGTCACAGGGCTGGCCGCAGCCTGAGAACCAAGTGGCCGGCGGCCAAGGAAAAGGCGGGTATCCGCACCGGAATGCAGATACCCGCCTTCGGTCCCTGAACCTGATTAGAGGAGTCGGATCAGGGAGTCATGAGGGGATTGCTCCCCATCTGCGCACAGCGCTGGCTACTCAGCCGGCGGCATCAGGATGGCATCGATGAGATAGACAGTGGCATTGGCGGTCTGAACGCCACCGCAGATGACCGCTGCGCCCTCTTCGCCGACGGTGATTGCATCGCCTTCGCCCTCAACCATCAGCTCGGCGCCGTTGACTGTGGTGTGGGTGCCTGCAACCTCATCGGGAGCGAGCTGGCCCTCGACAACGTGGTAGGTCAGGATGCCCTGCAGCAGATCCGCGTCCGTCTGCAACGACTCGACCGTTGCCGCATCAAGTGCCTCGAAGGCCTCGTCAACCGGTGCAAACACTGTGAACTCGCCGCCGTTCAGAGTGTCAACCAGGTCAACATCAGGATTGAGCTCGCCCGATACAGCAGCCGTCAGCTGGGTCAGCAGGGGGTTGTTGGAAGCTGCGGTGGCGACCGGGTCCTGAGCCATTCCTGCAACCGAACCGTCGCCCTCGGGCACCTGCTCGGCGTATCCTTCACAGCCAGGTCCAACGAGGTTGGCTGCGGGGTCCATTGCCTCGTCGGAGGCCTCGCTTGTCATCTCCTCCGTTGCCTCGGCAGTTGACTCGGTTGTTGTCGACTCCGTCGTTTCCGTATCGCTGCTGGCGGTTCCTTCGCCGCCGCCGCATGCTGCCAGGCCGAACATGGCCACAGCCGCGACACCGAGTACGGAGAGGTTCCTGCTCTTCAGAAGTCCCATTACATTTCTCCTTCATTCATACCGACCCGTTCGGCAAACCCGACGGTCCGAAATACCGGACGAACATCGTGTCGATGTCTCACGTCTAGTTCGGGTGAGGGATGAGAGTGGATGGGTGGTCGATACAGAAACTTCCGGACAGCCTCTGGGCGGGTCGTTAAATGGATCAGCCCTCCACCGGATGGTGGAGGGCTGATCGCCCCAGGGTGAGCCGGACGAGCATTTCGCTGTGCGCAAGGGGGGACTCGAACCCCCACGTCCGAAGACACTGGAACCTAAATCCAGCGCGTCTGCCAATTTCGCCACTCGCGCGGGCTGCCGGCCGGCCGAAGCCGTCCAACGCACGATCCATTGTACTCAGGTCGAACGTCGTTCAGTCCTTCGGTTACGGCCGTGGCCGAGGTCAGCTGATTCCGAGGTCACGCCGCAGTTTGGCGACATGACCGGTGGCCCTGACGTTGTACTGGGCCAGCGCGACCTGACCGGATCCGTCGACGACGACCGTTGACCGGATGAGGCCCTCGTAGGTCTTCCCGTAATTCTTCTTCTCGCCCCAGGCTCCCCAGGCTTCCGCCACGGCATGGTCGGGATCTGACAGTAGGGGAAAGGTGAGCTCCTCTTTCTCGCTGAAGGAGCGCAGTTTGGTTTCCCCGTCCGGTGAAATGCCGATCACCCTGTAACCTGCGGAAGCGAGCGATGCGAGACTGTCGCGGAAATCGCAGGCCTGCGTCGTGCACCCGGGTGTAGCCGCTGCAGGGTAGAAATAGACAACGACGTTCTCGCCGGCGAAGTCGCCTAGCGATACGGTGGAACCGTCCGCCGATGTGAGCGTGAAGTCGGGAGCGCGGTCCCCGGTCTGAAGTCGTTCTGCCATGTGAGTCTCTCTCTTCGGTCTCAATTGTGCATCAGCCGTGTGGCTCTCCGGATTTGCGGCCAAGCCCCCGCTATCATATGTGGGTGGATTTGAAGGTCCCCCAAGAGAACCGCACAGGGCGGCGTGGGGCGGAAGGAAGTTTTCAGCTGATGCCGGATCTCGAGCAATGGCCTACAGGTCGACTACTGACGACGGCCGCTCGGTTGGTGGAGCATGCATGGAATGAGCGTCTGGTTTCCATCGGCGTCACGCACGCCGGTGTGATAGCCCTCGGCGTATTGGAGTCGCAGGGTGCCATGACTCAGGCCAACCTCGCCCAGATGGTGCGTGTGCAGGCCCAGACCATGGGCAAAACCTTGTCACGTCTGGAATCACGCGGACACATCGCGCGGGTTCGCAGCGAGGTTGATCGTCGCAGCCACGCGGTCTCGATCACACCAGCCGGCCGCCGTGCCCTGGCCGAAGCGCAGGACGTCGAGCGCACGCTTATCGCCGGCGAAGGACTTGTGTCGAACGAACTCCGATCCCATCTTCAGGGAGTCATCCGGGATCTCGGCGCACCGCGCTGGAGCTGGGAGACTGCTGCACCCGGTGCAGGTGTACCAGAGGTGGTCGTAACAGGATCCACCACCGGTTCCGGCGTCTGATTCGTCGCGCCGACGGGGGACGTGACAGTCCGCACCCCGTGCACGCTCATCTCCTGGAGGCGGC
>NZ_JAPSHV010000157.1 GCF_031179385.1 Arthrobacter sp.
TGGCGGATGCGGTAGGTCTCCAGCAGATCGGCGAGCGACAGCCGGGCAACCTTGAAACCCCGGTGCGGCTGGTACACGATCTGCCCCTCGCCCTCGAGGATCTTGAACGCCTCACGCAGCGGCACGCGGCTGACGCCCAACCGCTCAGCAAGCGCATCCTGCCGCAGCGGTTCTCCTGGCTGGACTTCGCCGGCGATGATCATGCGGCGCAGTTCGGCCAATGCGAAAGCCTGTGCGGTGGGCGGCCGCTTGGGCGATGTGCCGGCCATGTACGAGTCCTTCCGTTGCCGCTCGCCGAACTCCCTGACGACTCTAGTTCAACACAGCACCCGATCCGGATGACCTGGAGTCCCATTCTTGAGGAAAGCTTCGCTCAAAAGCGATTGGTGGCTTGAGGTCCGTGGTCCAGAGTGGACTGATGCTCCTCCGGATCGGACCGTTCGCCGGTCCGGAGGTTAAATTCTTCGACGGGTTGGGAGCGAGTGAGGTGACCTGGCTGAAGAGCAAGCTGAACTGGTCGATCTCCGCAGCAGCGGCGCCGCTCCGTGGACCGGCCGTCCGGGTGCCCGAAAATCTCCCCGTGCACCGTCCCGAAGTCATTGCGCAGTTGGCCAGCGAGTTGTCCGCAGTGAGCGATGCACTGCGATATCGCGACAACTTCGCCCGGCTTCTGCCGCAGCGGATCGCAACCCTTACCACTGAGGTGGAATCCAGGAACCACGAAGCAGCCGTAGCCACACTGCTCAGCCTCAACGTCGGATCAACCATGGTCGGCGCACCCCGCCTGCAGTATGTCGTGGCCCAGTGCCTCGCCGACGTGAGGGGCGGCCGCAGCACCGCCTGCCTGCCGACGCTCAACCGCGAGTCGGAGCGGTTCCTGAGCTACCTGGCCGAGTCCAGCGACACGGGCCATCCCACCCGGCGCTAGCCGGGCAGCTGACTCTAGTCGACCGGCATCATCCGGTAGCCGACGCCGCGCACGGTCTTGATGAAGCGTGGCTCCCGGGTATCCTCGCCGAGCTTTTTCCGCAGGTTCCGGATGTGCACTTCCACCAGGTGGTGGTCATCGGTCCAGCCTTCACCCCACACGCGCTCGAGCAGGGTTTCACGGGTCCATACCCGACGCGATCCGGTGATCAGCGTGGCCAGCAGGTCGAATTCGATTTTCGTCAGCGGCAGTTCTTCATCGTTGAGCCGGGCTACCCGCCCCTCGACATCCACTGACAGGGCGCCATGCACGACGACGTCACCGTCGGCTTCCGCTGCCTTGGTCGTTGCGGCCCCCTCACCCGGGGCCGACTCACCGTCGACGAACGACCGCGGACGCCGGAACATGGCCGCCACCCGCGCCCTGACTTCTCGGGGGCTGAAGGGCTTGACGATGAAATCGTCCGCGCCGATCTCCAGGCCCAGCACGCGTTCAATCTCCTCGACGCGCGCCGTGATCATGACGATGTAGGCGTCTGTCTCCGGACGCAACTGACGGCAGACCTCCATGCCGTCGAGGTCCGGCAGGTTCAGATCGAGGGTGACAAGGTCCGGCCGATGCTCGCGCACCAGAGCAAGCGCGTCACGCCCGCTGGCCGTCTCAATGATGTTGAAGCCGACCATGGACAGGGTCAGGACCAGGAGTTCGCGGATATCTGAATCGTCTTCAACCACAACTGCCGTGCGCTCGAAAGATTCAGTACCCATAGTTAGTACCTTGCCAGACGACGGCGCCTACGGGGAGCCGGGGCATACAAATGTCTTGCCTAAATCTTGATGGCCAGCCGCACGGTTCCTTGAGTTTGGTGGGCCACACTGAAGAGGTAGGTCTTGTTCGTCCGGGGACAAGCCACTGAGAGGTGGAATCTTCTGCCGTCCGGACGGTGGCCGGAGGAATGTTCAGCAGCGTAGCGTTCCTTCGGTCACCGTCGCAGTCTCCCGATCCGCGAACCGCGTGAGTGCGCCCGTTCATGCGCGCGGCAATTCGACGGTGACCTTGGTTCCCACACCGAGCTCGGACTCGATGGAGAGCTTCCCGCCGTGCCGTTCGACGGCCTGTGCGGCGATGGAAAGCCCCAGGCCCGTGCCCGGTATCTCCGCCGAGACGGAGTTGGACGCCCGATAGAAGCGGTCGAGCAGGCGGGGGAGTTCGTCAGCGGGGATACCCATCCCAGAGTCTTCGATACATGCGCGCACCATGCTGTCGTCGGACAGAAAGCGCACGGTGACTACTCCGTCGTCGGGTGAGAATTTCACCGCGTTGGACAGCACGTTCACGAAAACCCGCTCCAGCAATTCCCACATTCCGCTGACAACGTGCGGCGTCTCCGTTGGAACAAGCTCGAAGGATACGCGCTTCGTGGCACTGAGCGGCAACAAATCCGCGACCACCGAATCGATGAGGTGCACCACGTCGATGGGGGATGTCGCGAGTGTGCTGCCGGCGTCGAGCACTGACAGCGCCAGGACGTTTTCCACCAGAGTGCTCAGGCGCTGGCCGTTGCGTTCAATGATCCGCAGCATCTTCCGGGCCTGCGCGGGCAGTTCACCGCCGTCGCCGTCCTCGAGCAGTTCGATGTACCCGAGGATTGAGGACAGGGGAGTGCGCAGTTCGTGATGGACCGTCGCCACAAAGCCGTCCTTGGCGGCGTCGAGCTCGCGGAGCCGATCCACCACCTGCTGCTGCCCGATGATCAGCTGGCCCTGGACCATGCCGTGGGCAAGATTGCCCAGCAGGTGTTGCAGGAGGGCGATTTCTGCGCTGGACCATTTGCGGCGTCCCCGGTCGGCGGCAACCCAGAGCACCCCGAAGACGGAGGAGCCTTCCCCGATGGGCAGCAGCAGGCCGCTCCGCGAGAACCCTTCCATGCGGGCGTGGATCCGGTGAAGTTCGGCCGGCACCTCATCGAGCTGCCCTGCTGCCACGGCGAGCGAGCCCGACGTCCGCCACAGCTCGGTGCCGAGAACCCGCAGTTCCTCCTGAAGTTCGGCGAGGTTGGTTGGCTCAGTGCTCTCGCCACCTCGTTGCCAGCGCGCTGAGCCGCTCGAGATGCGCGCATCCTCGAAAAGGTGCAGGGTCACCTCTTCCGCCCCGAGGGCTTCTCCCACCCCACTCAGCACTGTCTCGACCATCTCTGACGGCTCATTGGTCTGGCGGATCTCATCCGAAATGCGCCGCACCCGGTCACGCAGGAGCGAAGATTCAAGCCGGCGCTCCTCGCGGAGCCGGTTGCGGTGGATGGCAGTGTTGACCCGGTGCAGCAGCTCATCCGGGTCGACCGGAAGCAGCAGGTAGTCGCTGGAACGCATGGCCAGCTCGGGATGGGATGTCACCTGTTCGGCTGACTTCGCCGTCAGCACCACCGGGATGGTCCGCGGCAGCAGATGGTCCGCTTCCTTTGCGATGGTCGCCAGGTACTCCAGCGCAATTTCCGCGCCGACGACGGCGACATCAGCCGTTCGCTCGCGGGCCGCCTCTATTGCCGCGTTGACCGTGCTGTGTGCGGCAACCCGAAAACCGGCCGAGCGCAGACCACATGCGATCTCGCTGAGCAGGTCGACATCCGAGTCCACCACGAGGGCAGCGCCCGCAGCAGTATCGAGCTCACCAGTTGCGCTCAAGACTCGTCCCCTTGTTTTGAATACCAGACCGTTTGTGTTTCTAGCAGGTTCTGCCGAGTCTAGCCACGTGCCGGGCCCTGTGCCGAGAAGTGGCGGTAGGATCAGGCATCAGTCGCCCTGATGGAAAGGCTTGCACGTGCGCCGTGGCACCAATCTCCCCCGGATGGGGGATTTCAACCAGAGTGTCATTCTCGATGCCATTCGTCGTTCCGCCGAGGGCTTGAGCAGGGTCGAACTGGTTGACCTGATCGGCCTTTCGCCTCAGGCGGTCTCGAACATCACCCGGCGGCTGCTGGCCGAGGACCTCATCGTGGAGGCCGGAAAATCCGGTACCGGACCCGGCAAGCCGCGGACTATTCTGCGCATCAACCCGTCAGGCCGGTATGCCGTTGGAGTGCATCTCGACCCGGCGCTGATGACCGTGGTGCTGATGGACCTGATGGGCGTGGTGGTGCAGCGCCGGGTGCGTGAAACGCCGCTGAACACCGAGCCCGGCGAGATCATCGGCGCCATCGCAGGCGAGGTTCATGCACTGCTGGCCGAGTCGGAGGTGGACCCGGCGCGTATCGAGGGGATCGGAGTGGCACCTCCTGGGCCGATCGATCAGCCGGCGGGCACCGTCGTCGACCCTCCGCTTCTGCTCGGCTGGCACCGTGTTCCGCTGCGTGACGCGCTCGCAGAGGCAACCGACATGCCCGTCTTCGTCGAGAAGGATGTGACTGCGGCGGCCGTCGCGGAGATCTGGGGAGGCGGGCACGAAAGCACCCAGAGTTTTGTCTTCATCTACATCGGCACCGGTATCGGCAGCGGCATCGTGGTCGACGGCGAGGTGCTGCGCGGAACCTCAGGGAATGCCGGAGAGATCGGCCATATCGTCACGGACCCCAACGGGCCCGAGTGCGCATGCGGCATGCGGGGCTGCATCGCCGTGACGTGTGATCCGCAGTCGCTGGTGCGGGAAGCAGAGCAGCTCGGAGTGCTCAGCGAGGAACGGCACCGCAACGGTGATGTTGCCGACGGGCTCCGACAGTTGTGCGCCGCTGCCGATGCGGGAAACACGCTGGCGTGCGACATCATCACGCGGGCTGCGGTCCGCACCGCACGGGCCGTCTCCGTGCTCGCCAACCTGCTCGATGTTGACCGTGTGGTGTTCGGCGGCCCGTTCTGGGCGCCGTTGGCGAGCCGCTACCTTGAGGTTGTGCCGTCGTCGTTGTTGGACTTCCGCGCGGCACGAAGCATCCATCCGGTGGAAGTGGTGTCCACCGGTATCGGCGACGATGTTGCCGCAGTCGGCGCGGCATGTCTCCTGCTGGAGCGGACGCTTGGGCCTCGGGCTGACCGGTTGATGCTCGCCCGCTGACCTGGTTTCTTCCTGTCGGAGACTTCCG
>NZ_JAPSHV010000006.1:0-4283 GCF_031179385.1 Arthrobacter sp.
CGGACGGATGCCCCGGCCGATGTACTGATCGGTTACGACACCACCCTCCAGCCCAGCGAACAGAGCGCTGCCGTGGCGTCCCTGCTGGCGATGCTGGTGTACCAGTACCCGGTCCAGGTGGAGGTGGATGATTCCATGGCCGCGTTGGTCGAAGTGCTGGATCCCCTTCTGGCCACCGGATCCGCTGAGGTTGTAGCCGAAACCCGGGTCGTCAGCGACTGACGTCCCGGGTGGGCGGTGTTACAGCACCACCGCAAGCGGGGAGGGCTGGGCGGCCAGTTCGGCCGCCCGGCGGAGGTGCCTCGTACGTACCGGAGCGCCGGTGTCCCGCGCGAAACCGTCCAGCAGGTACGACACCGCGAGGTCGTGCCAGAGGGGGAGTTTCGTGACCATGAAGTGGCCGGCTCCCGCGATGGTGACGTAACGGACGTCGTCGGCGATGCCCTGGAGTCGCTGCGCGTAGAGCAGTGACTGGTGCGGCGAGGTCCAGGTGTCTGCATCGCCGTGGGCAATCAGCACACGCCGCCCGGCCAGATGCTGCACCGGCGTCGTGCTGTCCACCCATGGAGCAAGTGCGACGACGGCGCGAACCAGGGGATCTTCCGCTGCACACAGCGCTGTGAGGCCGCCCATCGAGTGACCCAGGAGGTATACCGGCAGGCCGGGATGCTGTTCGTGAATCCGCTCGAGCGCCCACCGCGCATCACGCAACGGGGACATCAGCTCGCCGTTCCATCCGCGCACACTGTTGAGCAGGTTCCACGTCTCCAGGCCGGCAGAAGAACCCCACGCATGCAGTTGCCGCGCAATGGGAACCATACGTGCCGGGCTCAGGTGCCGCGGCCTGACCGGTTCGAAGCTGTTCGCCCGTCCGCCGTGCAGCACCAGTGCAACGCCGCGGGGCTCCGCAGCCGCCGGACGTACCGTCACTGTCGGGGCATGCGCTGTTGCCTCTGCCACAGCGTCGCGGGCCTCACTGAACCTTCTCATCACCGAACACGCTCCTCATGTTCAATAGCGCGGGCATCGAGCGCCGTATCCATATAACGCACGAGCCGTCCGGCAGCTTCCCGGGAGCACCTGAGTAGAATCCTCGGGGGTTATGTAGCGGATGGTGACTTCCATCTGTCGGCAGCACAACAACAGCAAGGGACGGGTTCTTGGGCCACAGCCATATCCACCACTCGGATGCAGCCGGATCGGCGGCTCCCACCCCTGAGCAGAATGCGGCCCTGGCAGGTACCCGCAGGCGCGCGAACTTCCTTCTCGCCGGCATCCTGGTTCCGCTGGGAGTGATCACGCTGATCGGCATGATGCTGCTGTGGCCGAGCGGCGACAGGTCAGACATCACAGTCGCGAACCCGCTGGCCACCGCGGCCGGCACGTCCATGGACGTAGGGACGGTCCAGCGTGTTGTGCTTGAGGATTGCCCCTCCTCCCAGCCGACTGTCGACGCCGGCGGAGAGGCCCAGCAGTGCCAGGTCGCCTACACCCAGCCCGACGCCGGCGGCTCACCTGTGCCGGTGGAACTGAACCCCGAGGTTGCCCGCTCCGGGCAGGTCGACGCGGGGGATTCAATCCGCTACCTGAATCTCGAGGAGGTCGTTACCGCATCCGGTGCCCCGTACATCTTCGTTGATTTCGTCCGCACGCTGCCGGTAGCGGCGCTCGCGGTGCTCTACGCCGTCGTCGTTGTTTCCGTTGCCCGCTGGCGCGGACTGCGGGCGATCATCGGACTGGTGGGCGCGCTGTTCATCCTCGCCCAGTTCATGCTGCCCGGGCTGGTCGAGGGCAAACCGCCGCTGCTGCTGGGCCTCGTGGGCTCGGTGGTGATTATGATCGGGGTGCTCTACTTCGCGCACGGTTTCTCCGCGCGAACGTCGACAGCGCTGCTGGGCACAATCTTCGGGTTGGGGATCACCGCGCTGCTCGCAGCGTGGGCGACTGACACCGCGAATCTCACCGGTGTGGGAAGCGACAGTTCGAGTGCGCTCATCAACGCCTCGCCGGAAATATCGCTCTCCGGAATCATTCTGTGCGGGCTGATTATTTCCGGGCTCGGTGTCCTCAACGACGTCACCATCACGCAGTCGTCGGCCGTCTGGGAGCTGTATGAGATTGCGCCGCACACGTCCACGCGACGGCTCTTCACCGGTGCCATGCGTATCGGCCGGGACCATATCGCCTCGACTGTCTACACGATCGCTTTCGCGTATGCCGGGGCCGCGCTGCCGCTGTTGATCCTCGTGTCCCTGCAGAATTCCTCCCTCGTGACCACACTGACCAGTGGAGAACTCGCCGAGGAGGTGGTGCGGACCCTGGTGGGCTCGATCGGCCTGGTGCTCGCCATCCCGGTCACCACGCTCATTGCCGTTCTGGTGGTCAAGGCGGTCGGCGTCCGCGCTTCCCACCACCCGTACGACGACGACGTCACGCCCGCCGTGCTCGCGGCTGAAGAATCCGGGGTGGTCGCCGCAGTTCCTGCAGCGCCGGGAGCGGCGGAGGGTCTGCCGAGCCGGCGGGCCCTGCGCGGGCAGAACTCCCGCTAATCCGTCACGGCACCTCGATTTGCCCCGCCTTGCGACAATGGACGGGTGAGCATTGCACCAACAAGTACCGCCACGCGGCTCGACCTGCCGCCGCTTCGCCTGGGCGGAATCACCGTGGATACTCCCGTGGTTCTCGCTCCGATGGCGGGCATCACCAATACCGCGTTCCGTAGGCTCTGCCGCGAATACGGAGGCGGCCTGTACGTCTCCGAGATGGTGACTTCGCGCGCCCTGGTTGAACGCAACCCGGAGTCGCTGCGCATCATCTCGCACGATGACGATGAGAAAGTCCGCTCCGTCCAGCTGTACGGCGTGGACCCCAAGACGGTTGGCGCCGCGGTGCGCATCCTCGTCGAGGAAGACCGCGCGGACCACATCGACCTCAACTTCGGCTGCCCGGTTCCCAAGGTCACCCGGAAGGGTGGGGGAGCGGCGCTGCCCTGGAAGATCGACCTCTTCACCTCCATCGTCCAGACGGCCGTCCGGGAAGCCTCACGCGGGGATATCCCGCTGACCATCAAGATGCGCAAGGGCATCGACGAGGACCACCTGACGTTCCGCGAGGCAGGGAAGATCGCGAGGGACGCGGGCGTGGCCGCCGTCGCGCTGCACGGACGCACAGCCTCCCAGTTCTACTCCGGTAAGGCTGACTGGACTGCGATCGCGGAGCTTCGCGAGGCACTGCCGGACATCCCGGTCCTGGGCAACGGCGACATCTGGAGCGCGGAAGACGCCATTCGGATGGTGCAGCAGACCGGCGTTGACGGCGTCGTCATCGGCCGCGGTTGCCAGGGAAGGCCCTGGCTCTTCGGTGACCTCATGAACGCGTTCGAGGGCAGCGACGAGCGGCACAGGCCCGGCCTTGGCCAGGTGGCGGACACGGTGTACCGGCACGCCGAACTGCTGGTCGACACCTTCGGCAACGAGATGATGGCGCTGCGCGACATCCGTAAGCACATGGCCTGGTACTTCAAGGGGTATGTGGTCGGCGGAGACCTGCGGGCCGCGCTGGCGACGGTGCCGACCCTGGAAGTCCTGCGCGGACTACTGGACCAGCTGGACCGGACCTCCCCGTATCCTGGAGCCGACGCCGAAGGACCGCGCGGACGGGCCGGTTCCCCGAAGCGCACTGCACTGCCTGACCGCTGGCTCGAAGCCCGCCAACTGAACGCTGATCAGCAGGCGGACATCGCAGCGGCGGAGGTTGATGTCTCCGGTGGATAGGACAGGGAACTACGTGCAGAACTCGAGCGACCGGCAGGACTCACCGATCACTCCCGGCTATTCGGACGCCGACATGCAGCGTTGGGTGGATGAGCCGCCCAAGAGCCTCCACCGCACCCACTTCGAGCGCGACCGGGCGCGCGTACTGCACTCCTCCGCGCTACGCAGGCTTGGGGCGAAGACCCAGGTGGTTGCACCCGACACGGACGACTTTGTCCGCACCCGCCTCACCCACAGCCTCGAGGTGGCCCAGGTCGGCCGCGAGCTGGGCCGGTCCCTCGGCTGCGACCCGGACATCGTCGATGCAGCCTGCCTTTCCCACGATCTCGGCCACCCGCCCTTCGGGCATAACGGTGAGGCTACGCTGAACGACCTCGCCCACTCGATCGGCGGGTTTGAAGGCAACGCCCAGACCCTCCGGCTGCTGACCCGGCTCGAGCCGAAGGTCATCCGGGCTGACGGTACTCCCGCCGGCCTCAACCTCACCCGTGCCAGCCTCGACGCCGCCTG
>NZ_JAPSHV010000006.1:4383-63299 GCF_031179385.1 Arthrobacter sp.
CGATCGGCGGGTTTGAAGGCAACGCCCAGACCCTCCGGCTGCTGACCCGGCTCGAGCCGAAGGTCATCCGGGCTGACGGTACTCCCGCCGGCCTCAACCTCACCCGTGCCAGCCTCGACGCCGCCTGCAAGTACCCCTGGACGGCCCCGGACGCGCCGGTCATCCATGGGCACCGCACGTCGAAGTTCGGCGCGTACGAGGACGATCTCCCGGTGTTCAACTGGCTGCGCCAGGGAGCGCCTGCCGGCCGGTCCTGTCTTGAAGCGCAGGTCATGGACCTCGCGGACGACATCTCCTACTCGGTGCACGACGTCGAGGACGCCATCGTTGCCGGCCACTTCCAGCTCAAGTGGATGGACAACCCGGATCACCGCGCCCGGGTGGTGGGGTACACGCAGCAGTGGTACCTGCCGCACTCGGACCCCGCCGCCGTCGATGCCGCCCTTGCCCGACTTGAAGCGACCGACGTCTGGGTGCGCGAAGCGGACGGCAGCCGGAAAGCCATGGCTGCCCTGAAGAACATGACCAGCCAGCTCATCGGCCGGTTCTGCCTCAGCGCGCTCGAGACAACCCGCGGAATCTACGGCACAGACCCGCTGACCCGGTACGCGGCAGAGATGGTGGTCCCGGAGGACACCGTGACCGAGATCGCGGTCATGAAGGGGCTCGCCACCACCTACGTGATGACCAGCGTCCATCGCCAGCCCATCTACGAACGGCAGCGCGAAGTGCTGTCCTCCCTCGTCCAGCAGATCGCTGCCGCCGGTGACCGTCACCTTGAGCCGATGTTCGCCGCGGACTGGCGCCAGGCCGACGACGACGACACACGCCTCCGCGTCGTCATCGACCAGGTCGCATCCCTCACAGATGCCTCCGCGCTCGCGCTGCATGAGAGGGTTGTGGGGCCGGTCCCCGCCCTCTGGTAGAGGGTGTTCACAGGCAGGCCGGTCCGACACCGCAGGGCGGTACCCCGACACTAGACTGGATGGCATGGCCGGACTCATCAAGCGTGAAGATATCGATGAGGTTCGCCAGCGCACCGACATCAAGGAAGTAGTCGACGGCTACGTCACGCTGAAGTCTGCCGGCGTCGGTTCGTGGAAGGGGCTCTGCCCGTTCCACGACGAGCGCTCGCCGTCCTTTCATGTTCGTCCGCACATGGGCTCGTACCATTGCTTCGGCTGCGGCGAGGGCGGGGACGTCATCTCCTTCGTCCAGAAGATGGACCACACCTCGTTCGCTGAGACCGTCGAGAAGCTCGCTGCCCGCATCGGCTTCGAGCTGCGCTACGAGGACGGCGGAACAGGCCCCCGACGCGAGGACGCCGGAAAGCGCCAGCGCATGCTGGACGCGCACAAGATTGCCGCCGAGTTCTTCAGGGACCAGCTGCTCACTCCCGAGGCCGCGACGGGGCGGTCCTTCCTGCAGGAGCGGGGCTTCGACCGGACCGCCGCGGAGCACTTCGGGGTGGGTTACGCACCGCAGGGCTGGGACGGGCTGCTCAACCATCTGACGGGTCGCGGGTTCACGCTCGATGAGCTGAAGCTGACCGGCATGTTCAGCGCCTCCTCGAACAACGCAGGCCGGCTCTACGACCGGTTCCGCGGAAGGCTGATGTGGCCGATCCGCGACATCACCGGAGACACCGTCGGCTTCGGAGCCCGCAAGCTCTACGAGGACGACCCGGGGCCAAAGTACCTGAACACGCCCGAGACCAGTCTCTACAAGAAGTCACAGGTGCTCTACGGCATCGATCTTGCCAAGCGGGAGATTGCAAAGTCCCGGCAGCTCGTGGTGGTGGAGGGCTACACCGACGTCATGGCGTGCCACCTGGCGGGCGTGGGCACCGCGGTCGCCACGTGCGGTACGGCGTTCGGCGCCGAGCACATCAAGATCGCCCGGAGGCTCCTGTCCGACGACGGCACCGGGGGAGAGGTGATCTTCACCTTCGACGGCGATGCCGCGGGCCAAAAAGCCGCGCTGCGGGCTTTCGAGGAAGACCAGCGGTTCAACGCCCAAACCTACGTCGCCGTCGGGGCAGGCGGCGCCGACCCCTGCGAGCTTCGGCAGACAGCCGGGGACCAGGCGGTCCAGGATCTCATCAGTACCCGCCGTCCGCTGTTCGAATTTGCGATCAAGGCATCCTTCGACCAGTTCGATCTGACAACAGGTGAAGGGCAGATGAAGGCTCTTCGGCACGCGGCTCCCATCGTGGCGAACATTCGCGACGTCTCGCTCAGGTCCATCTATACGCGGGAGCTTTCCCGCTGGCTCGGCATGCAGTTCGTGGGCGAGGACCAGGTGGCGCGCGCGGTGGCGTCCGCTGCGAAGCGCGCGGCGCAGCCGGCACCGGAGACCCAGGGCGAGGGCCGCCGTCGTACCGGCGATGGGCAGCAGGGCGACTGGGGGGAGCGCACCGGGGCCCAGCCCGGGCAGGACGCTCCCGGCGCTTCCACGGGCCAGGGACGCAGTTCCGCCGGCGACCAGGCCCGGGTGGAGGAGGTGCCCCAGTTCCGGCGGCCTGATCCGCGTGACCCCGTAGCGCGCATGGAGCGGGAGGCGCTCGAGGTGGTCCTGCAGTACCCGCAGCTGCTCGATGGTGCCCAGTGGGAAAGGTTTGGAGATTCGCGGTTCTCCGTTCCCGCCTACGCTGCGCTGCACGACGCCGTCCGGGCGGCTGCGGCGGGCGGCTCCCAGGATCCGAGTGCCACGTCCAACTGGGTGGAAAGGGTGCGCCAGGAGGTTCCCGAGGTGTTGCGCGGGTTTGTGAGTGAACTCGCCGTGACCCCGCTGCCCGCAAAGGACGCCGATGCCCTGGCCATGTACTGCCGTGACATCCTCAACAGGCTCTCCGAGCTGCGCATCACTCGGCTCAAGGCGGAGAAGCTGAGCGCGCTTCAGCGGCTCGATCCGGCATCGGACCCTGCCCAGTTTCAGCAGCTGAACCGTGAGCTGATGGAGCTTGAGATGGAGCGCCGGGCCCTGCGATCCGACTAGCCGGCGCTCAATTTCACTTCGCCACAAATCCTATGTAGAGTTGTTCCTGCTGCTTTCCCCCGTAGCTCAATTGGCAGAGCATTCGACTGTTAATCGAAGGGTTACTGGTTCAAGTCCAGTCGGGGGAGCAAAAAAGACCCTCTGACCTGCGGAAACGCTTGTCAGGGGGTCTTTCCTTTTGTCGTTATACGGTGCAGACCCACCGGAAACCCACCGGTTTCGATACCGAACCGGCCTATTTCACTGCCCGGTTCAGAAGGTCAGCGACGGCGGAATGGGTGACCTTGCGGCCCATGTACTTATCCATCGTCATTGACACGTTCGCGTGGCCCAACTGGTCCGCCCCAATCCTCGCGGACAACCCCTCCGAGTCGATCAGCGTGGCCACGGTTTTACGGAACGTGTGTGACGTCACCCACGGGAACCCGAGGGCCTCCCGAACCTTGGCCCATTGCTTAGAAGCCCCGGTAGGGTCTCTCAGCGTTCCAACGTCCGACGGGAACACGACATCGTGGACGTTCCCCGCCGCTTCCACCTGCCGCCGCATCAACATGCTTAAGGCGAAGTCGGGCAACGGGAGCACCCGATCACCCGATCGGCTCTTCGTATAGTTCTCCCGGATCAACCCAGCGCCTTTGGCCCGGATGACTTTCCCGTTCACAGCGACCGTTTTGGCTTCGAGGTCGACGTCGGACCATCGCAGACCTAACACTTCCGAAATGCGGCACCCGGTCGCCGCGAGCATGGTCACAAGATCGGACAGGTCCGCCCGCTCGCAGTACTGCCCGACCGTCAGCGATGGATGAAGTTTGTTGTCCGGGTTGAGCACTACAGGCGAGCGGTGTACCGCGTCGAGGATTCCGCGTAGCTCGTCCACGGTCAGCGCACGGGCGGCTTTGGTTTCCACCCGGATCGCGCCGACACCCGAGACTGGGTTATGCGGCAGCGCCCCATACTGCACGGCGAGCTTGAACATCCCCGACAGGACGGCGCGGCACGTGCGGGCCACGTTCGGGCCGTTGTGGTCCGTGATCGCGTGGAGGAACTTGTCGAGCCGCTGCGTGGACGCTTCCCGCAACCGTAGTGCACCCAACCCTTTGACGATGTGCCCGGCCACGTACCGGTACAGGTCCAGCGTTTTCACCGCCCGCCCGTCCTTCACCATCACATCCAGGTAGGTTTCCCACAGCACCTGCACGCGGGTCTCAGCCGTCAACTCGTCGACGGTCGGTGTGGTCCGCTCCAGCAGATACCCGATCAGCGAGTCCTTCGCCTTTTGCGCGGATGTGCCCGTCCTCTCGACTTTGCGGGTCACGCCGTCCAGATCGCGGAACCAGCAGGACGCCCGCCACCGGTTGAGGCGGCGCAACTCGGCGGCGGAAAGGTTCACCCATTCCTCGCGGGGGATAGCCCGCGCGACGGTGCGCTCGCGTCCGCCGGGTGTGGTCCGCCGTACGGACTCGACCGGCGTGGCTTCAATGTTCCCCCACGCCCCTATCGGCAGCGGTGGCCTGCTCATGATTCCTCCAAAGGTTTTTGCCACTCGTACAGGGTGACCAATCCGTTTAGGTCGATCCCTTCAGCTTCCGCCCGTTCGAACAAGGCGAACGCCTCTTTCAGGAGCGCCTTAGGCGCATCGGTCGGCAGATGAATCCCCGGCAAGCCGGGTGAGTCTGGACGGACGGTCGCGCGCCATTTTGCTTTCGCCAGGTCTCGCTTCAGCGGGGCGTCACCTACCAGCCATCTCCACACACGGCGGGCCGTAGTCTCGAACTTCCCGGTGAGACGCACGGGCTGATCGTCCGTGACATCACCGACGAGGAGCCAGTCCGGCGTCACGTCTAGGACGAGGGCGAGCGCTACCAGATCGTCGGTGTCCACCCGGCGCAATCCGTTTTCGATCTTTGATAGACCGTTGAAATTCAGCTGGTGCCCCATTCGCTCTAGCCGGGCCGATAGTTCCTTGAGGTCGAAACCACAGCGCCGCCGGGCTTCCTTGACGTTGGAGGCTACCCGATTGCCGGTCGGTCCCTGCTTCATTAATTTCTCCATAATCAATAATTCTAGCAGGGTATTGGACAAAGCGGACACATCGTGATCAACTGTGACCAGCGACAAAATAACCGGTATTCCGTTATAGAAAATGGAGAACAGTGATGACTTTCACGAGTGAGGGCCGGGGTGATCGGCTGATGTCCACGGAGGAGCTGGCCGAGTATCTTTCGGTGCCGATCGCGACCGTTTATGCGTGGCGCAGTCGACGGAAGGCACCTCCGGGTATCCGGGTGGGCCGGTTCGTCCGCTTCCGCCAATCCGAGGTCGATGCGTGGCTGGCCTCGCGTCCGCGAGAAGTCGCATGAAAAAAGCGGCACGGCCCCGGCTTTTTTGGGCCGGCACCGACGCTCCTTGACCGGCTTCGCTCCGCCGGGCTCATCCCGGGCCAGGAGCCGGTACGGGTTCCGTACGACGCCACCGACCGTTACCCCGGCTGCGGTGCCGTGACCCCAGCCGGGCCGGGTAATGCGCGGCGCAACTAAGACCACCCACGCCCCCACACCACCAAACGCCGAATCGACCAAACTTCCTTCGGAAAGGTCGGTTTCCTGATGAAAACCCATCCGTACTTCCAACCGCCGCCCCCACCCCTGTCCGCCGTCCCGTCCGACCGCCCGCCGCGGTTCCAGACAACGCTTCGAATTGACCTCCGCAGGTTCGCTGTCCGTGAGCGTGTCGGCCCGGGTTATGACTTTTCCCGGTTTGAACAGCACGCGAGCGAACAGGTTGCCCAACTGCCGCCCGGCTCGACCGTGGACCTCGTCGTGCACTCCTATCGACCGGTGCCAGGACGCCTCGGCTTCGCTGATCCCCGCATGATCTGGAACATCTGCACCGACGACATGGGCGTCGCGGCGCACTGGCGCGCCGGAATCCGCGCCGCGTCGGGCTGGGACGATCCCGAAGGGGGGTCGGCGGCATGATTCCCGGGCCTTTGACCGAGGACGAGTGGATGCCCGACGGCTTCTATTCGCACGCGGAACAGCAGGGCGACGATCATGATGAGGGGCTGCTTGACGCGGTGCGGGCGTTCCTCTCCCGTTTCATCGCCTACCCATCGGATGAGGCTGCGGTGGCGCACACCCTATGGGTCGCTCATGCGCACTTTGTTGACGCGTTCGAGAACACGCCACGCTTGGCTTTCCTTTCGCCCGAACCGGGCAGCGGGAAATCCAGAGCAATGGAACTCACCGAGGCACTCGTGCCACGCCCCGTTCTTTCGGTGAATGCCTCAGTCGCCTACATCTTCAGGAAGATAAGTGATGAGGCCGGATTGCCCACCCTATTGATGGATGAGATCGACGCCGTATTCAGCAGCGGCAAGGCCGAAGTCCACGAGGACCTCCGCGGGCTGCTGAACTCCGGTTACAGGAAAGGCGCGACCGCCGGGCGGGCGGCGATCCGGGGCCGGGAAATAGTGACGGAGGAGTGGCCGTCCTTCTGCGCCGTGGCCCTCGCGGGCCTCAATCAGTTGCCCGACACGCTCATGACCCGGTCCATCGTGATCCCGATGAAGCGCCGCAGGCCCGGGCAGAAAATCGAACCATACCGCCGGCGGGTGTTCGCATCGGAGGCTGGCCGTCTGCGGAACCGGCTCGCCCGGTTCGCGGAATCCGCGCGCGCCGAGGTGGCCGGTGTGTGGCCGGACCTTCCCGAGGGCATCGAGGACCGCGACGCCGACATTTGGGAGCCGTTGCTATCCGTCGCTGACGCCGCAGGTGGGCGTTGGCCGGAGACCGCACGGGAGGCCGCGCTTGTCATGGTCGCCAAAGCGAAGGAGAAGCCCGCGACGCTCGGTATTCGCCTGCTTGCCGACATCCGGGATGTCCTCGACGGTCGGGACCGGATCAGCACGACTGACCTGCTGGGCGCCCTGGACGCGATAGACACTGCACCGTGGGCCAGCATCAAGGGCGAACCGATCGACGCCCGGTACCTCGCCCGGATGCTGGGGCGGTACGAAATCCCCACGAACAACACCGTCCGGATCGACGGCGGGACCGTGAAGGGTTACCTCCGCGCCCACTTTGCGGACGCTTTCCAAAGATATCTGCCCGCCGTTACCGCTGTTACCGCTGTTACCGACGTTGAAACACAGGCGTGCGCGGAACCTGAGCAGCGTTACCTTCACCTCGATTCTGGGGTGGGAGGTGAACAGGTGATTCGCAATAAGCAGGGGGTCATTCGCAATAAGCAACCGGAAAGTCCGTACGCGCGCCTTAGTCCAGAAGTCGGTAACAGCGGTAACGCCGGTAACGGCGTCAATGATTCGACGCCCGCCTGCGCGGTGTGCGGCTTTCCGATGCACCCCGCCCTCACCGCCGCCGGGACACACCCCAGCTGCTAATCCAACGAAAGACGAATCCGAACCATGAACGACGACACCGCCGAGGCTGCCCGGCAAAGGAAGCGACGGAGCCGGGCCCACGTCCGCGGCGAGCACCGGCTCTGCCTGCCCGGCAGATGCCCCGATGCGCCACAACGGGACGGCGGCGAGCACGTCACAACCGTCACGCCGGTC
Organism: Arthrobacter sp.; assembly: GCF_031179385.1. GTDB lineage: Bacteria > Actinomycetota > Actinomycetes > Actinomycetales > Micrococcaceae > Arthrobacter_D. The sequence goes on from NZ_JAPSHV010000006.1 coordinate 11,957, forward strand.
ACAGATGTCACGGTCACGAGCAACCATGGCGCTCAACACCCAACCATTACAACCGGGACCACCGAAGCCCGCCACCGCGAAGTGCGCGCCCTCGAACTTTCCGCCGACGGATGGTCACTCGACCGCATAGCCGCCGAACTTGGGTACGCCGACAGGTCCGGCGCGTTCCGGGCAGTCAGCCGCGCGCTGTCCAAGCGGGCCGCCGCGTCAGTTGAGGAGTTGCGGGCCATGGCCGATGCTGAACTGGAGGTCCTACGGCAGCGGTTGTACCAGCTCATGGAGCTGCCGGGAATTCATGCGGACACCGCCCTAAAAGCGATCAACCAGGTTCTCAAGGTTCAGGAGCGGCGCTCCCGTCTGCATGGGTTGGACGCCGGAGCCCGCGGGGTGGGGGCGGAACCGGTCGGGACGTCCGGTCACAAGAACAATTTCGCAGGCCCGAAAGGATTCTTTTTGGTTGTCGACGGTGCCCCCGTGCGTGATCTTCTGCCGTACGGCGAGATGACCGTAAACGCGAACCCCGGCGCGCACGACTTACAGCCGCCCGTCCCGGCAATAGTGATCAATCCGGCAACCCTCGTATCCGACGAGTCAGTGCGGTCGATCATCACGGGCGGGGGTCTGATTCTCGATGGTGGGTATTTCTCCATCCCTGCGGAGTCGATCAGCGCCCTTCTCATAACGGAGTTGCGGGAGCGAACCGGCCCCGCGGAGTAGGCCATGGGGGCGCGGCGTGAAATCCGGCGGATACCTCAACCACGGCGGTTCTACAGGGTCAGAACCGTTCTCTATCGTGGGGATCCCAACGGCGAACCATTGGGACAATCCCGAGATCGTCAGTATGCCGGGGGATTACCTCGGCGATGACGTGCAGGAGTTCTGGTCCAGGACGTCCGGGTATCCGGCCCCCTAACGAACTGAAACGCGAGGAAGATCCCAAGAATCTCCGAACCTTCGGGGAAAACGTTCAGAAGCCAGCAGTCGCCTTCCTGATGCCAACAGATGCCTCGGCTTCCGACCTCGACAGGTCCTTCTCAAAGACATTGGCCCCATCGGGATGACCGGACAATACGTAAAAGTTCTGCTGGACCGTCGCGTCGGTAGTGGGTATGAGCACCGCTTCCCGTCACTCCAGCACCACCGATTTGTGGCGTGCTGTCTGCCTGGTCCTTAGAACCGAATCCATTCAATTAGAACTTCGGAGCTGTGTGATACCGCTTCTGCCCCATCTGGCCGGCCTTCCTCTAATAATCCCCGTAGCAACAGCAACAGCAACAGCAACAGCAACAGCAACAGCTCCTATTGTCCCAGCGACAACGGAACTTCAGCGTTCGCCCTGGCGAGCATGCAGCAGCGATTCTGGTCCAGAGACTGCCCACAGAGGGGCGTGAACAGCCCGTCCAGAGATACTAAACGCCCTTACCCACTGTCCGCATCGTGTAGCTTCGCAGCACCAGAAAGCACAAGGCTTTATATGCGAGAGTGAGCAGACGATCTATCTGGGGGAGACACCACCATGCCAGCTGTGCCCGATGACCTGCGAGGAAGATTCGATCAGTGGACCGCGGACGGGCGACCACAACAAGAGGCTTTTGGCTGGAAAGAACAGAACTGGCAGAGATACCTGGGCGCCTACAGCATCCTCGAAAAGCTTCCGAATCCCGTTGACCGTGCTGGCGTCCTGGAGACATTCGAGTGCGTCGATGACCCGAACTCCGCCCTCGACGCTTACATCGCCAGCTACCTCTGGGGTTACGCTAGGGCGGGCTTCGGACCTTACCGGGCCGAGCAGGTCATTCGGCTGAACACCGACCCGGAGAACGGGAAGGATTTCGCCGCCGAGCTGCATACGCTCGCCCAGATCGCCATGAAGGACGGGGGAACCGCTGCGTTCGAGCACGTCGTGAACAAACGGCAACACGACAGGATGTTCTTCCACGAGTGGGGGCCCTCTTTCGCGACCAAGTTCATCAGCTTCGCTACCAAGGCCTCAAGTCAGGTGCCCACCACGCCGATCATGGACAGGATCGTCGTGGGATGGTTCCGCAAGCACTACAGAGAGGTCGGCGCGCTCTGGCTCAACTGGAACAGCACCAGCAGCTACCGCCGATACACCGAGTGCATGGGTGAATGGGCGGAAGAGTTGAGCATTGAGCCGGAGCAGGTCGAACAACTGATTTTCAGGCGGGGATAGGTGCTGCAGCGCAGACGCTAGCTGCATCCCCGGCATAGACGGGATCTGAATCAGGATTGCCAAGATCGGGCGCCATTTCCTATGGCTCGTCTTTCAACAAGATCCCGCAGTGCCGGCACATTGACGCCGGGAGCTGTGTGGTGCAGCCTCCGGCCCCACCTTTATTGACGAGGACATTGGAGATTGAGCAGAGGAGTACCCGTCGCATGGCCGCACAGGAATCGTCTCGCTTCCTGACCATCAAGAACGTCGCGGCTGAGCTGGCGACGAGTGAATCCCAGATCCGGGCCATTATTGCCTCCGGTGATCTTCCTGCCATTCAGATTGGTGGCCGCGGGCAGTGGCGCATTGAACGGGCCAAGCTCGAGGGCTACATCGCTGACGCCTACACCCGCACAGCCGAAGCCCTCCAGCGAGGAGTAAAGCTCACAGACGAAGGCGAAGACTAGCCCGTCACTGCTTCTTGTCGGGCGGCGCCGGGGTGACCGCGCTGCGCCACACCCACCCTTCACGGTGAATCTTAATTGCCGGTTCGAAGAACCCAATGCGGATCGCTGTTGCCGTCCATGCCGTTGCTTGGGCTTGCACCAGGTACGCCTGTGAGGGGTAGCGGATCCACACGTGCACAGACCGTGGCGGTTGGAACTCGTGCGCTGGATGGTGCTCCAGGTCGAGCTCGGCCTCGGTGAGCATTATAGGCTCCTCGCGCATCACGAAACGCTCAATCCAATCATCCAGAAGCCGGTCATAGTAGGCCCTATATCGCTTGTTCTCGCCCATTCCTGACACCTCCGCCTTCCCGCTCCAAGCCGTCGGCGAACTACCCAGCCGCCCTTCAGGATTGGTCCGTAGGCTGGGTATCAGCACATCGATCCCCCATCGGTGATGCGAGCGAGGGTTTACGAGACTGGACTCTCCTGGTGCCGGCCCCGTACGTTTCCCCCATTCGTACGGTCGCCGGCACCACTCTCTTAACCGATGGGGACTCCGTTTTAATTAGAACATTTGTTCTATCAGAAGGTGCTGACGTTTCCCGACGAACGATCAAAAGAGGGCGGGACTTAGGAGTGATCGGCGCGGATCGTGATCAGCTGCGCACCTTCCGGGATGGCAGCGTCCAGGGCAGCTCGGGCTTCGCCATAGGTGGTGCCGCTGGCGCTGATTCGGCTGGTCTGAGCGTCTGGTGTGCGGATGGTCCCGGTGATTTCCATTCTTGACACCGTACCCGCCCGGTCAACGGAGGCGGTTCAAATGCACAGGAACCACGACACTGGCGGGATCGAGCTCCGGTCGGGCCCTGATGTAGCGCAGGGCATGCCGGAACGAGGAGCCTGAGAAGGCAGTATCGGCGGATACCTCAACCACCAGCGGTTCGACCAGGGTCAGGACCGTCGTGGAGCTGGTGCTGTTGAACCGGTCGATCGCACCCGACTTCACCTCAGTAGGCCACGGATGGCCAGGATTTCCCAGTGTCAGATGGGCAGCCAGAGCCTTCGACGCCGAGGCTTTGAGCATGGAACTGCGCCCCACGATCCGTAACTCGCCGTCGATGCGCAGTCCGGCCACAACCATCTCCGGGCGGCTGATGGGTCCGATGACCGCCGCGCATACGACGTCGAGGGTTGTGCGGTGCTTGACCTTCAACCACTGCCGCTCATTGCCCTGGTATTCCTGCCCGGCTCCCTTGATGACAAGCCCTTCGATCCCGGTTACGGGCATCGTGTCGAACCACCTGGTCGCTTTAGCCAGGTCTGTGGTGGTGGGGGAGAGGTCCAATGGTGGTTCCCACCAGGACGCGAGTTCCTCCAATAGCTCCCGCCGGTCACTAAATTGGAAAGTCCGGATGTCGGTGCCGGCGGCCTGCAAGAGGTCGAACGCCACGAAAGACGCGGGACGCTCACTCACCAGGGTGGGCAGGTGCTTCTTGGAAGTGACGAGTCGTTTCTGCAGCGCCTCGAAGTTGAGCCGGTCATCGGTCCAAATGACTGCTTCACCATCGACGATGAAGCCCGGCGGGATATGGTCCTCAGCGGCGGCCGTCAGATCGGGGAAGTACCGGGTGAGGTCCTTGCCCTGACGCGACCACAGGACGGTCGAATCCTCGGTCCGGACAATTCCGAGGCGGTAACCGTCCCATTTCGGCTCATACACGCACCCGCCAGGCAGGGCATCGGGTGCAGGAAGTTTCGGCACCGCCCGGGCCAACGCCAGCGCCGGCGGTGCTCCGGGTTCGAGCGGCACGCTCTCCATCGACCCATTATTGCCCTCGAACTAGGCTGTGCACGCCCACCGCTCGATCGAGGTGAGACTCCCAATGTTAGTGAGGTGGTGGGTGTGTGTAGGCGGTCAGAACGGTTCCTGCTGTCCACGTGGGTGCGGGACAAGCAGCGAAGCGGAGGGAGCTTGTGCCGTACACAGGGTGGGCAGGAGGCAGACTCCTACGTATCCCCAGCGGACCGTCATCCCACGTCCAAGGGCATACGTGGGATATCCGTTGGCATGCGGGTATTCATCCACTGAACGCCTTCCATGACCCCGCCGAACGGATAAAGGTGATAAAGGGCGGTTCCGAGGTTCCCGCCGTCCATCCCGGCCGTGATGTGATCCCAATAGCGCTCAGGACTGACGCGGTGGTCAGGGTTGCCCACCGACAGCCCATATCTCCGGGCGATAGCTGCCGATGGCACCGAGCCAAACTGCTTGGCGTACCTCAGGAGCTTTCCGACACTGGCCGGCCCCGGAACACCAATGCGGACCGGCGCGTCGATTCCTTCACGGCGCAGGCGCTCCATCCACTGCACAACGGCATCGGCATCGAATCCGAATTGGGTCGTAATCTCGACCGAGCAACCCGCATCCTGAAGAAAGCCGAACTTCCATTTCAAACAACGCCAGAGCGTGTCGGTGTCGACCTTAGGGTGTCCTTCTGGATACCCCACGATACCCACCTGGCGGATGAAATGGCGTTCCAGGAGATCGCTTCTCAGGAGGGCCAGCGAGTCCTCAAAGGGACCGGCAGGGACGGCCGGGTCACCGCCCACAAGGATTATCCGCGACGGGGCTGCTTCTGCAACCAGGGCGTCGAGAAGATAATCGCGGTCCCGCTCGGAGCGCAGGCGGCGCGAGGAAATAATCGGGACGGGCTCGAAACCGCATGCTCGTATTACCCGTGCAGCTTCGATGCGCTGGGCGTGATCCTCATTTCCCAGGAACGCGATGTTGATCGGCGTTCCCGGTGGAATGGTAGCCTTGGCGGCCTCGACTTGCGCGATGTCTTTGGCTGCCACCTCCAGGGCGTAAGGCATCAGAGCGATGGAACTCGCCCTATCAACAATCTCCAAATTGGCTCCCCTCAGGGATGTACTTGCCATGCGGTGTCTTCTCCAGAAACGTTGGGTGGGCATGGAGTATCTGCTGTCGCCGGTTAGGACGACAGACTGAAAGTGAAAGGAGGCCCCGGCCCTCACGAACAGCCAAGGCCTGGACCTGTTCGATCAGGAAGAACTGACCGCCTCTGCGGTGGGCTGCTATCCCTTTGTAGGAGCGATAAGGCGCGTCATCGCTTCATTCTCACCACCGGCGTCGGGAGCGGCAGCACCATTTCCGGTGTCCATTGCCGGCGTGATCTGTTCGAGAGCGCCTTCCGCGGCGACCCAGGCGAGCATCGCGCATTTGACGCGTGCCGGGTAGCGGGAGACGCCTTCCAATGATGCGGCATCACCGAGAAGTTCCGGATCGCCCTGTGTGGTTCCGCGGGAGCGGAGCATCTGGCGGAAAGCATCCACGCGGGCCTGAAGGTCCCTGGCGGACAGTGTGGTGGCCAGTTCGTGCAGCATGGAGGCGGAGGCCATCGAGATCGCGCATCCGGATCCTTGCCAACGCAGGCTCTGTACCGCTTTACTCTGAACGGTGACCCTGACCGTGATCTCGTCTCCGCAGACCGGGTTGAGTTGATGGGATTCGCCCGTAGCGTCGATGGTGTCCTGGGGTGGGAGGCCACTGCCGTTTCTGGCGCGAGAGTGGTCAAGGATGATCTCTTGATATAGCGCTTCCAAACTCATTTGCCTACCCCAAAGTAGGGCCGCACTCCGGATAAAGCCGCCAGGAACTCATCAATGTCGTCAGTGGTGTTGTAGAGGTAGGCGCTGGCTCGGGTGGATGCGCTCAAGCCGAGTCTGCGGTGCAGAGGCTGAGCGCAATGGTGTCCCACCCGAACTGCTACGCCTAGGCTGTCCAGGTACTGGCCGACGTCGTGGGCATGCACTCCCTCAACGTCGAAGGCAGCCAAACCGATTCGTGGTTCACCTGCGGGTGGACCGAGCAACTTCACACCTCTGATCGCGGTAATCCCTTCAGCCAGGCGCTGGCCCAGGACCGTGACCGATGCGTGGATGCGGTCCATGCCAATGCCGTCGAGGTATTGCACCGCGGCGGCCAGGCCGACCGCTTGCCCAACCGGCTGAGTGCCGGCCTCAAAACGCTGCGGCGCGGCCAGATACTCAGCCCGCTCCATCGTTACGGTGGTGATCATAGAGCCGCCCGTGTGAACCGGTGGGAGCGCATCCAACAAGCCACGGCGACCGTAGAGAACACCGATGCCGGTTGGTCCGAGCATTTTATGGCCCGAGAAGACCGCGAAGTCCACGTCCAACGACGGCAGGCCCAACGGCATGTGTGGGGCTGACTGACAAGCGTCAAGGACGACGAGGGCACCCACCCGGCGGGCCAACTGAACCAGCTCGTGCACGGGGGCGACGGAGCCGAGCACATTGGACGTGTGGGCGAAGGCAACTACCTTCGTCTGCGGCCCGATGAGGCGTTCAGCTTCCTCCAAGCGAAGCGACCCCGCCGCGTCTACCGGTATGAAACGCAGGACGGCTCCCGTGCGGAAGGCCAGCTCCTGCCAAGGGATGAGGTTTGCATGGTGCTCCAGTTCCGTGACGACAATTTCGTCCCCGGGCTTCAGCGCCAGTTGCCGTATTTCCTGACCACCGCGCCCGCGCTCGGCCCAGATGCTCGCATTGCCCAAAGCCTGCGCGATGAGGTTGATGCCCGCCGTTGCGTTGGCGGTCCAAACCAGTTCTTCCGGCGCGGCACGCACGAACGCCGCTACTGTCGTTCGTGCGTCTTCGAAAGCGTCAGTGGCACGTACGGCAAGTTCATGGGCACCGCGGTGCACCGCGGCATTGCACGTCTCATAAAACTCCCGCTCGGCCTCAAGGACCCAGCGGGGCTTCTGGGAGGTCGCCCCCGAATCCAGGTAGACCAGCCGCCTGCCGTGGATCTCCTGATGAAGGGCGGGAAAGTCCTGCTGAATGATGCGTACATCATCATCGGTGAGACCAGCGGGCTGCGCCAGTACTGCGTGAAGGTCGTTATTGACGGTCATGGACCGGGCTCCTAAAGCTGGAGGACATCGCTGGAACCAATCAGCGCGTGATGGGTTCGATAACAAGGGCAAGCACGGTGGGCGGCCCAGAGGCGTGGGTTAGCGGTCAGTCACGCTGTGAGCGCCTGGTCGGCTGGAATTCGCGGACGCTAGAGCTGCGCGGCACCCATCGACGCGGAACCCGCAAAGCTGGGGCCTTACACCTCGAAGGGGCTGTGCTTTGGCGGCAGACATACGTGAAGTGCCGGCATCGCATGCAGGCGGGTAATTCTCAGGTCCGTTGCGTGGCGGCGATGACTTGGCGCATCAAGTGGTTAAGATTTTCGGCCTGCTCACGAGAAAGCCCCAGTTTGGTCAGCATGGTTTCGGGCACAGACACTGCCTGTGCGCGCAACTCCTTGCCTTTGGGAGTGAGGTCGACGGCGAGTGCCCGTTCATTGCCGACCATTCGGTCCCTGGACACCAGTCCGTTCGCCTCGAGCCGTTTCAACATCGGGGAAAGAGTAGCCGGCTCCATGGCTAGTGCCTCGCTGATCTCGCGCACTGTACGCGGGCTGTGCTCCCAGAGTGCCAACATCACGAGGTACTGCGGGTGGGTGAGATTGAGGGGCTCTAATACGGGGCGGTAAGCGCCGATAACGCCACGGGAGGCGACCGATAAGGCGAAGCAGAGCTGCCGCTCCAGAAGAAGGTCGCCGGTTTGTGGCTGCTCTTCTGCTACCGCCACTGCATCATTCACCCTTGTCCTCCTTGGAGTCGCGGGAGACAAGGTATGTGGATCCGTCTGCGTTGCGCACGACGTCCCACTGCCGCAGTTCCTGCTGGCGGCGCTGATTGCCCGCCTCGTCCTCATGCTTCGCCTGGCCGTCTAAGACACCCTGATCGGCTGGACCGAAAAACATCCGCAACCTTCCCGTGGTCCTCATGAACCGCTCGGTCATCGACTTCTTCTCCGCCACGTCTGCACCTTTCTTGATGATGGAAGACATCCGCTTCTCAAATAGTACACTAATTGTTAGTGCACTATTTGATCGGCGAGGAGTGGCAACGTGCTCTGAAAGTTCCTCCGGCGAAGGTTTCAGCTGAAGGCAGCGTGACCCGGAACCATGTCGGTCACTGAATCCCGCCCGCGACGAGGTGGGCGGCATCCAAACGATGAGATGTCCGCGTCATTGCAGCGGCCATTCAGGGCAGTGCCTAGGGGCCGAGGCGTGTCAGTGGTCGTTGGCGTCGTCGTATGCGTCCCTGGCTTCCAGGATCGCGGCGACGTTGTCTTCAGCCCAGTCCCTGACTGCATCCAGCGGCTCCAGCAGGGTCTGACCCAAGGGGGTGAGCGCGTACTCCACTCGTGGTGGTACTTCAGCGAAGATGTGGCGGGTTATGAGCCCGTCCCGTTCGAGCGTGCGCAGGGTCTGCGTCAGAACCTTCGGGGTGACTCCCTGGACGGCAGTGCGGATCTCTGAAAACCTGCACGGCCCGTGCTTGAGGACCTGGAAGACCAGCGTCGTCCATTTGTCGCCGATGCGCTGCATGACGACCCTCGACGGGCAGTCAAGGTTCAGCACATCAAAGGTGACTGCTGCTGCGGCCGTTGATTCTGCTTTAGTATCCATAAGGATAGTATGGCACGTTGAGGTACTCAGTACCTAAAAGATACTTTTGTTCTTGGCGGAACGATCCGCTCGTTTACAAAGGAGTCTGTTCATGAAGATCGCAGTGTATGGAGCCACCGGTATGGTCGGCAGCCAGATTGTCAGCGAAGCGCTGAACCGAGGCCACGAGGTGACGGCCGTTTCCCGCCGGGGCGCAGAGGTTGCCGGCACCGAGGTTCGGGCAGCTGACCTGGCGGACGCCGCAACCTTTGCCGCTATCGCAGCAGAACACGACGCTGTCGTCCTGGCCACTGGCCCCAGCCGCACCGGCGGAGACCACGGGGAATGGCTCACCGCGATGAAGACGGCCTACTCCAACGCCACGAGCACCCGCCTGCTGGTCGTGGGCGGCGCAGGCGCACTGGAGATCAAAGGTACCCGGCTCGTTGACACTCCTGAGTTCCCCGAGGTCTATAAGGCTGAGGCCCTCACGCTCGGTGCAGCCTACGACGCCATCAGGGAAGCCCCGGCAGACCTGGACTGGACCATGCTCGCACCGGCCCCTGTTATCCAGCCCGGCGAACGCACCGGTAAGTACAACACAGCCAAGGACTCCCCGGCTGGCGACAGTATTTCCACCCAGGACTTCGCGGTGGCCATGCTCGACGAAATCGAGAACCCGGCCTACCGCAACGCCCGGTTCACCGCCGCCAACTAAAGCGGCGTACTAAACCACCTGCAGCTAAGTAGTGCCGTGCGGACAGATCAGTCTCTGGCCGCACGGCACGCTGGGCGATAGACCTCAACACCTAACAAAGGACCACCATGACTTCCACCAAACTGACTTACGTCTTCGATGCCTACTGCGGCTGGTGCTACGGTTTCGCTCCGGCATTGCACGAACTGGCCCAGGATGACGGCATCGACATTGAGGTAATAAGCGGCGGCCTCTTCAGCGGCCACCACGCCGGCCCTATCGGCGCGCTGCCGCACATCCCCGGGGCCAACGCGCGGATTGCAGCTCTTACCGGGGTTCGCTTCGGTGAAGCCTACGAAGCAGTTCTCTCAGACGGGACGCTGCACCTGGATTCCGATGACGCCGGGGCAGGGCTGGTCGCGCTGAAAGAAGCCTCGGGCGGCAAAGACCTGGCCATGGCAGCAGCCATGCAGCAAGCGTTCTACATCGACGGACTCAGCCTCTCCGACACGCGAACCTACCGCACCATCGCAACCCGTGAAGGCCTGGATCCGGACCTCGTGGAGAAGCTTTACACTCATCCCGGTACACGGGGAAGGGCGTTGTCAGAACAGGAACGCGTTGCATATCTCGGAATCCACAGCTACCCCACCCTCCTCGTGCACACGGATGGCGGGCTGGTAAAAATCGGTAGCCCGGTCTACTCCGCGGAGCAATTGCGCAAGGCGCTCAAAGACCTGTAGGAAGCACAGCTGAGGTCCTGCGCTCTTTTCCAAGGACGACGGCAGCTGTACTCCGACACCAGGCATCATCAGTTGCACCAGTTCCCAACCGTGCGTTTATTCCCGATCCCGCTCACAGGGGGACAGTCTCTCGCCCCAGTACAACTTCCGATGGGAGGGAAGTGCCGATGATCCCTACCCCTTATGAGGATCTGCTCGGAGAGGCGCTCGCGCAGGGCACCCCCAAGTCGGACCGCACCGGCACCGGCACGCGCAGCGTGTTCGGACGGCAGTTGCGGTTCGATCTCGCTCAGGGCTTTCCCCTGATCACTACCAAGCGTGTGCATTTCAAGTCCGTTGCCGTGGAACTGCTGTGGTTCCTCCGTGGGGATTCGAACGTCCAGTGGATGCAGAACCAGGGGGTGAGTATCTGGGACGAGTGGGCAGACCCTCAGGGTGAGCTTGGCCCCGTTTATGGGGTGCAGTGGCGTTCCTGGCCCGCCGCGGACGGCCAGCATATCGACCAAATCGCAGGGGTAATGGATTCGCTCAAAGCCGATCCCTACTCCCGCCGGCACATTGTCTCCTCATGGAACGTCGCTGAAATCCCCGGCATGGCCCTTCCCCCCTGCCACGCCTTCTTCCAGTTCCATGTAGAGCCAATGCCCTCCGGCCCCGACAGGCTCAGCTGCCAGCTCTACCAGCGCAGCGCAGATCTGTTCCTCGGAGTGCCGTTCAACATCGGTGCCTACTCCCTGCTTACCCAGATGATCGCCCATCAACTGGGCCTTGCAGCCGGAGAGTTCATCTGGACCGGCGGGGACTGCCACATCTATGACAACCACATCGATCAGGTCCGTGAGCAAATCTTGCGTGCCCCCTTCCCACCGCCTCGATTGTCCTTCCGCCGCCGTCCGGACACCCTTTTTGACTACTCCTTGGAAGACCTCCAGCTTCTGGACTACCGCCATCACCCACCCATAGCCGCGCCGGTCGCAGTGTGAATCAGAAGCCTTTGTATCCACTGTTGAACCGGCGGGGGAAAATACGCAGTAAAGCCAGTACCCGCGGGGCCGGAAGGCCCTGAAGTGGAACAGACGGAATCCGCCCACAACCCGGCTGGTTGGGACTAAACCTTCGAACAGGGCCTCACCAATGAGTAAAAAACAACCCCGCCCATACAATTACCCCGAACCTGGTGCAACGAAGAGGATGGACGCACCCGCCGCTCTCCTGCCGCGTGGCTACCGGGCAAGCGAAGAACGGATTCACATCGGATCCGGCCAACGGCGGTGGGAGCACGCATGGAAGGAAACACTTTCCTGGGGCATCCAACGCAAATCCGGCTATACAGTCCTACCCATTCATCCTCCGCAGCCGCACCCCGAAGCCCCCTCAGTTCCGCATGCTGCAGAACCTATCCCTGAATTGGCCAGGGAAGGGATGGAAGTCCTGCTTCAAAAGCGCTTCGGCCCACTTCGTATGAAGATGCCCGTCCGTGTCGTCTATACGATCGACGAACCTGCCCGTAAGGGATTCGCATTCGGAACCCTGAAAGGACACCCGGTCAGCGGCGAAGCCGCGTTCATAGTCCAACAAAATCCTGACGACTCGGTTTGGTTCACCCTGCGCTCACTCAGCGGTCCCGGAAAAGGCCTTTGGTTCTTCGCCTACCCTTTGGTGCTCCTGGTACGCACAGGGATCCGGAACTCCTATATCAACGCCCTTGCCGGACCAATCTCCTGAACCCGAAGAGACCGCATCCGTTCCTCGAAGAACCCCGCGGAGGTCCCTGCTGCCGTTGCTTCGAAATCTGCGCGCTTCTTGTCGCTTGACGGCTTCTCGTCCGAGGTTAGTCTGCAGATGCGGTTAGTCTGCAGATGCCAGGGGGGCAGCTTCCAGTGCGGCCGTGAGTGGCCATTGGGTGGGAGTGCACTGGTAGACGCGTGTAAAAGCCCGGACGAAGGTGGATGTGTCGCGGAATCCGCACGCGATCGCGATGGTTCCCACGCTCTGGCGGGTTTGTGCCCTCGCAGCGAGGAGGGCGGTAGCGCGTTCCATGCGGCGTCGCCGTACGTACGCCGCCGGCGTTTCCCCAATCGCCGCGAAGACTTCGTGGAGCTTGCGGACGGAGACGTTCTCTGCGCTGGCCAGTCGTTCCACCGAAAGGTTTGGGTCAGCGAGATATTGCCTGATGTACCCCTTCGCGGATTCCAATAAGGTCTCATCATCGCTCCAGGAGGTTTGCTGGAGTCCCGCGAAAGAGCGCAGGGCGAGCGAGAGTAAGTCAGTACTGATGTGCCCTAACTCCTCTCGGGCACGGTCATCCATGGGGCCGCGGCCAGCCACCAATCCAGCAGCGTACCCGGTGAAAGCGGCCATGCCGGGGACGGATTGATCGATTGTCCGACCGCAAAGGTCGGTGACGAGCCGGTCCTTCAATCCCAAATGTCGGCGTGGAACGCGAAGGACGATCAGGTCCTGCCCTGATTGCGGCTGGTCCAGCAGATATGGATGGTTTGTTTCGTAAAGGGCTGCCGTTCCAGGTACCAGAACAGCAGTTCGGCCGTGCTGCTGGACGGCCCCGGTCGACTGCAGCTGCAGCGATATGAGAATGTCGTCACCATCATTCCGGCGGGCCAAACGTTCGGGACGCTCCACCCGCAAAGGCCCCGACTGGACCCGTGCCAGAGATACCCCGCCGGACAGGGCGACGGACTCAAGATGTGCGACGAAACCGGGTTCGGAGGCTGTGCACAGCAGCGGTACGAACGCCCGGCTCGCTGCATCCTGCCAAGCCGAAACATCAGTAACGGTCACGTCCGTCATTGCGTCCCTCCGACTCCCCAGCACGAGCACGAGCACCTACTTCAGCAGGAGAAGCCTGAACCTGCAGGAATAGTCGATGAGCCTGCAGGAATTGTCAACGTATGTAAGTGATCTCCGTCATAAATTTGGAAGCACCATCTAAGCATAACGAGGAGTATTGATGAGCGAGAAGGTGCGGGTTGCTGCCGTTCAGGCCGAGCCGGTTTGGCTGGACATTGACGGGACGACGGAAAAGACCGTCCAGTTGATTGCCGAGGCCGCAGCCGGGGGAGCCGACTTGGTCGCGTTCCCGGAGACATGGATTCCCGGCTACCCCGTGTTCCTCTGGTCCTACCCGGTGTACGAGCAGATGGAGTTCGTCGCCCGGTACCACGCCAATTCACCCACCATCGACGGACCTCAGATAGTCAAGATCCGAGAGGCGGCTCGGCGGCACTCCATCACGGTCATCGTGGGTTTCAGCGAGAAAGACGGCGGTTCGCTGTACATGTCCCAGGCGATCATTGGCCCCGACGGGGAGATCGTCCTGCATCGCAGGAAGCTCAAGCCCACGCACGCCGAGCGCACCCTCTTTGGGGAGAGCGACGGCAGCGGCATCAAAGTCGTCGACACCCCCCTCGGCCGGTTGGGAGCACTGAACTGCTTCGAGCACCTCCAGCCGCTGACGAAGTACGCCATGTACGCGCAGAACGAGCAGATCCACGTCGCCGGCTGGCCCTGCCTCGGGATCCTGGGCAACGTGCCGGCCCTGAGCCCGGAGTCCATCATGGCCTGCTCACAGACCTACGCGCTGGAGGGAAGCACCTTCGTCATCACCGCCTCCCAGATCATGTCCGATGACGGGGCCCGCAAATTCCCGACGGCCGATGGAGGACCCACACCGGTCTACACCGGCGGCGGAGGCTATGCGCGCGTCTACGGACCGCACTCGGGTCTCATCACTGAACCGCTGGACCCCGCGGAGGAAGGTATCGTCTACGCTGACATTGATTTAGCGGACATCGACCTGGCCAAGAACACCGTCGATCCCGCTGGCCATTACGCCCGCCCAGACGTTACCCGGCTGGTCTTCGACGACAGCGCGCGTACACCGGTCATCCGTCCCGGCGCCATGCCGAAGGTACCGGTCGAGGCAGCGGAACCGGAACCGGCCGACGCCGAGATTGGATGGGACGGCGCAATTGAGACAGGAGATGTCTCGCGTGCGTGAGGCCCGGACCGCAGACCGGATTGCATTCCTAGGATCAGCGGCGGCCGCGGACGCCCGCGCCGCCCGTGGACGCCGCAGTCACATAGCTTTCTGCAGCCCTACAGGACAATAACGGAACTGGGGCGTGGAGTGCAGTAGGAGCTCGCCCAGCCGAACGCCGTCCAACGTGTCGAAGATGGACAATCTGGCGAGCCGAACGCTCCCGTCTATGGCACACAAGCCTTTGGCGGCATCATAGAGAGCCCTCAGTATCCATCTTGGGGAACCGTTTCCGTGACGTCGTATCTGCCCCTGCAAAGCCGAACAGTAATCGGGTTATTTCTAGCATCGGCGAAGACGGTCGTGTGCATTTTCGAGGCAGGCCCGCCGGACGTGCCTGGCCCAACAATTTGGTCATGGTTGAGCCGGTAGGGTCCCCTCAGCATGCTGAAGCTGCGGCTGCCGTTGATGCCGCGCTGCGTAACGCCTCTTCTTATAGCTCAATTAGCCACGAGAGGTTTCTGGCGCTTGAGGAGTTCGCGCTACAGAAGAATGCTCCAGAGCCTGAAGCAGTCCGCGCGTTGGAGGAGCTTTCAGAGTCCGGGGAGAAAATGGAAGCACCGTTCCAGAAGCTGCTGGAGATGTATCCTGCATTGCTTGCTTCCACGGTCATGGGTGGTTGGAAGACGTTTATCATCCCTCAGAAGCGTCTCGGATCGGAGTACATTCCTGATTTCCTGGTACTGGGAGTCAACAGCATTGGTCCCCAGTGGGTTACGGTCGACATCGAGGCTGCAAGACACTCGATAGTAAACAATGACGGGACCTTGTCCGGCGCGACGAGGCACGGTGTGAAGCAAATCCAAGACTGGCGAGACTGGATGATGACCAACGTGACCTACGCCCAGACTGAGCTTGGTTTGCACGGGAGAACGAACAGGGCTCCTGGCTTGGTCATCATCGGACGAGACATCCCATCATTCAGTAGGCAGCCGGCACGTGCTCAGTCTGTGTAGACAGGGTCTACGCGCATGAGCGGTCTAGAAACCCGCTGTAACGCCGTCAAATGTGGTGGGTAACCATAAAGCGGTGCGAGGCTCTGCGGACTGCGGGCATGAAGGGATTGAACCTAACAGGTCGACACATCTCGAT
The DNA here is from genome assembly GCF_031179385.1 of Arthrobacter sp. GTDB lineage: Bacteria > Actinomycetota > Actinomycetes > Actinomycetales > Micrococcaceae > Arthrobacter_D. Next base: position 27,721 of record NZ_JAPSHV010000006.1, read on the forward strand.
GGCTGTGAAGGCACGGGACGATTCAACCACCTACGAGGGGATATATAACCGGATGAGCGACAACACCGCAGCGTATTACAGTCACTTTAAATCCCGTGAACCCGAACTTGAGGGGTGGAGGGTCCGTGCAGGTAGGCAAGAGTATCCGCAGGAGGGTAGCGAGCTTCATCAGGACGATGCTGTCTTCGAGGCCCATCCCATCAGCGAGGCGGCACGCATTTGCTTGGTCTCGGCCGGTGAGCATCTTCGCCTCGCCTGGACAGCCATCAAAGCAAGAGAGGTTTACCCGATAGCGCATTACACCACTCTGCGTGGCGCCTTACTGGCAGGGTCCCAGGCCGTTCACATTTTAGGACCGGACGATGCTGAGATCCGCAGGGGTCGCGGACTGGTTGCGATCGCTGAATCGTATAAGCGTTCCAGACAGTTCCACGAAGAGACTCTGAAATCTCCAGGCCTTACAGGTGATGAGCAGAGACGAGTCCGGGCGCAGATGGAATGGCTTACAGGTCGGATGGAAGAAGCTCGACGGGCTGGTGGGGACGAATCTCTGAATGTTTCAGATGCGGTAATCCCATATGCCGCCGAGGTGACCTACAGGACGAACGCTGACTTGCAGAACGAGGTGAATCTCTTGTGGCGCCAAATGAGTGGAGACGCTCACGCTTTGACTTGGGCTTTGGCTCAGCGAGCTGTATTTCAATCACCTGTAAAGGGGCAGTTGCTCAGCACGGGCGTCGCAGGAGGATCCTTGGAAGAAATCGCTCAGCCTTTCGAGGCGTCATTCCAAATCTTGAAGCGAGGATGGGCACTCTACGATCGCCGCTGCGAAACGCCATAACAAAGCGGAATTCCGAACGCCGAACCCAACCCGACGACAATTACGCGACTCCTGTGACCTGCCGGTCTCCCCTCGGCCGTTGACGGAGTACCTGCGCGCGGAACGATCTGTCGTCTCGGATCCTGGCCGTAGCCCACCGGTGATTGCCATCGACGAGGACGATCCTGCCATCACAAAGCTGAACCGCAAGGGGACCAAGGGCACCCCACGATGAAGGAGCCTCATCATAAGTCCGCTCAGGCCCTGCTATATAGAACTCCAAGACATCCCGTCGCAGCATCCCCTGAATACTCGCGTTGATATCCGACAACAGAACATCTTCTTGTGCATCAAGCTCAAGTAGTCCGTAATGCCATTCCCGAAGCAAGGCTGTGGCTTCGGCGTCATCGTCAACGGATGCCTGCGGCAGTCCGAATTCCTCAGTGGATATGTAGTGAAAACCTTCATCCTCATCCCACTGACCCATGAGACGGATATCGCTCATACGAACCCCTCGCCTTGTCCAATACGGGCCTGAAAGCTTTATGAATCCACACACCATAAATCCACACGATTATGTCAGCTATGTCGTGGGGTTGCGTGCGAGACTCGGGTTGGAGCATCGCTGGTGGTACCGCGATTGCCGGAAATGCAGAGTGACACGCCCCAACCACTGCAGTATGGCAATTGACGCAGTTTCCGCGTCACACGCTTGTTGCTTATAGCTCAAATCTCTTCGACTATTGCACTTGGCGCTATGGTCGAACCCTGGATTTGCTCCCTCGACGGTGGCCAGCAAGTTTGCCGCGTTGGGTTCTGGAGGTGGGGGATTACACCGGGATTCATTCGTGGCTGACGGCCTCGTCCTGTACACCGTTGTTCGTTCGCAGACGGTGGAGGTGCTCTTCGCCGATATTCGGCCGATGGATGCCGTTGCATTCCACCACGGTGTCTCGGGCACGGAGGACCCGTAGGGCTTCTTCAGCGTGGCTGAGTGAGGTGCCCCAGAGGCCAGCGCGCATTGGAAGCTTTCCCCTCACCACGAGAAGCGGGGGGTTCGAGCCGAGCGGACCTCGCGAAAGGCATGAAACGGATTCTCGGAGTCAGTGATTTCAGATATCTCTTCCGGTGAGAACCGGGGGACGTGGGTATCGAACCGGAGTATGTCGCCTTCGATGATGAGCGTTGCGTATCCCTGTTCATCCCGGAAATCCGGATCAATCTCGTCCCTGACGATGTCGCTGAACAGGTTCACGTATCGGGTCAGCTCTAGGATGATATCGGCGAGATATTGGCGGCATTCTTTGTATTCGTTGAGGAGTGATTCATAAAGCGCCTCGTCCCAGAAGGGAATCTTATAGAAGGCTTCGAAGCGGAGACGCTCGCCGCTGCGGTCAGGATCGGCATGTTGAGAAAACGTGCTCAGCAGCTCATTTATGAAGCGCCCGATCGTCTCGATGATTCTGCGCAGGTCATCATGGCCTTTCGGCCACTGCCGTGTGGCAATCCAATGCAAGCAGGCACGTAGCCGTTCTTCGGTTGAGACAGCCATGCTTGCTTCTCCGCCGCTGAGTACAGAGCTGACATCCTGGTGCCATGTATCCAAGCTCAACCTGGCCGTCAGACTATCGACTAGGGCAGCCCACTTTTCATCTGCGGAATTGGACACGGCCCCGAGGGTTGTTCGCACCCATGCCTCGTGCTGTGCCTTCATTTCCAACAGGAAACCAACGGAGAAGTCCTCCGGGGCCTTGTCTATCAGTGCATGGTCAGTTGGACAGAGAAGTATAAGATTGCTGTACTCGTCGCGCTGCGCTGGCGATAATGGGGAGTCACCGCGGGGCCCATCGGGGCTCTTAGCCACAATGTGAGCCTCTTCGCCTACCAGAACGGCGTCGCCATTGAAGTCGTACTGGTGGGCCAGCGTTCTACGGCACGAAGGCATCGCGCAATGGCTGGCCGCGCGACCCCAAAGCAATTTTCGGGACAGAGTGGATATAGCCATTGGGGTGTCCTTTCAGGCTGACATGTGGTCTGGTTCAGTCCAAGATCCGGTCAAGCGTTCTTTCCGATGGACGCCAGGCCGCCGGTGAGTTTTCTCAGGTTAGTAGATTCTGAGTCCTACGCCTGACCACCCCAGATGCGAGGCACGCCGACGTTCATCCATACCGTGCCCGCGACTGTGGCATCCAGCGTCCTCCTAACTGCCGGCCGCCCTGGACGAGAAATCGGGAAGGTTCGAAGCTTCTCGCGGTCGTACGACTGGCGCAGCCACCGCTTGCGTCACCCCGAGATGCTCGTAGGTCTCCGAAAATCAAATGCACCAAAGTGCGCGTTCGGTAACACCTTGCCTTGAATTGTATGGGGAGGGAGGACATTCTCCGCTCAAGCGCTGCCGCCCTACGTGGCTGGGCATAGATGAAGTGGACGGCAGCAGCCCTGACGGTTTGCTCTTGGCTCCATCAGACCGCACGCGACTCGTAGGCAAGAATTACGGGCTGCGTACGCTGCCGGACCTTGAGTTGATGAGCATGCGGCTGACGTAGGTGCAGATGGTGGCAGGGCTCAAGTGCAGTTCAGCGTCGAAGTCCACAACATAATGTCAGTTATATTGTGGGCTTTGAGGCCCACGCACGATTCCTTCGTCCGCCTGCCGCCCCTGTACGGCTGGTTATAACGGCCAACCCCTACAACAGCTGACAGACAAGAGCCCCACCGGTTTATCTCGGTGGGGCTCTTGTTATTGGTGCTTCTCTACTCAGGGATTTAGAACACAGGCTCCAGCGCCCAGTCATACACAGATCGGCCGCTGAGGAAGCGCCATTCAGCGCGGCACTTGTCACATTCGATCCAGTGACCGTGCTCGCGGAATCCCGGGATGTTGTCGTGCTCTTCGACGATCCGTCCGTCACCACAGGGGCACCGGTATTCACGGCGCTCCATGTTCCCGCGCCCGGCCCCGTAGCCGCCGACTTCCTCCACCTGGCCGCTGGTGCCGATCGTGCGGATGCCGGGCGACGGCGACATCCTGCTCAGCCATTCACCGATCACCTCTCGTGCTGCGTCCCATGCTCCGGAGGAGTGCGAGAGCTCGTTGAGGAGAAGCACCAGCTCATCGGGGGTGCGTGCGATGCGGTGCGCACTGGTCCGAATTCCCTCAGCGTAGTCGCTGGCGAAATCGCCGATTGGTTCATCCCGGTCAGCCTGCGCGATCAGCCAGTCGTGGAACGGAGCCGGATCTTCCACCGCGGGAGCCGGCCGGACCCAGCGGTCTGCAACCGGTTCGCCTGCGGCACACTGCGCCAGGGCTGTTCGCAGGTGCTCGTATCCGGGCGGGCGATAGTGATGTCCCTGTGGCCGTTCGAGTCCGGCACGCACCATCCTGTACACGTAGTCGTGCTCATGTTCTGGGATCCCGATTCGAAGGTTCGGGCCGCCGTCGCTGTTATATTCGGCGATGGGAAGACCCAACGCCGCTGCGGCCCAGATCAGCCGGCCGTTGGTCACGTAGTGGGCTGGGGTTCCCTTCAGGAAGGCTTCCGCGGTGTGCTTCAGCGAATAGCTGCCGATCTCGGGGGACTCTGTGCCCGGCAGGGGAGTGAACATGCGAAGCATCTCAGTGATGAGAGCCAGCTGGACGTAGTCGTCTTTGTGGTTGAAGCGCCACTGCGTATCAGCGTTGAAACCATTTTCGCCGAGGACGAAATCGTCGCCTACCTGGCCGACCATGGCGTGATCATCGAGGGTGGCGATCAGGTGTCGCGCGCTGATTCGGTCGCCGAGGAGGCCCTGGGCGAGAGGGTCTTGCATCTGCCGCATCGCGGCGGTGTAGTTGCATCCCGTGAAGTGAGCCCAGGCGCGAGCATCCTGCTGCAGGCCGCGGCTGTGGGTGTGGTTGTCGGACGTCATCTCTATCTCTGTTCTGGGCGTTGTAACCCACGCGTACGAGCCCTTGCGACATGAGAGAGATCTCTGACTGACAGGGGTGAATCACTGGATCGGTAACCGTTGTCCTCATTGTCGTTGTCGCGTGGGGACTCGGACTCGGAGAGGGGCAGACCAGCCTGCCCGCTAGAAGCATAGCCAGAAGTCACTGGTGTGTCCATGGGTTGAACCGATGGCGGTCGTGACGTCGATGATCGGACATCAGGCCGGATGATCCAGACCCGTCGCGGTTTTTTGAAGTAGCCGCACACATAGAGGTGTACGAAGCAGATTCCTTCCCCTTTGGAGCGACATGACCCCTCGACACCGCAATCACAACCCTCCTCAGCGAGTACGACTACCTCGACGGAGTCCTCACAGCGCCGGCTACCGGCCGGCGGGCCATAGCCATGGAGCGTGTCACCGGCGCGATTTTCAGGGCGATCACGGACTAGCTTGATCCCTATGGCATCGACGACCTCGCCGAGCAGATCGCGGACAAGACGCTGTCCTGCTCATTGTTCCTCTCCAGGGGCAATGCTCGACTTCCGGGAGGCGGCAGTTCAGCACGGCTGCAGCCTGGCCAGTTACCGGGACAGGCTGCACCGGATCCTGCTGGAAATCGGAGACTCCTTCCAGCAGGACCTGTTCGATCACCTCGAAAGCCTCGACCATGTTCAGCAGCCAAACGCTTCAAATCGGCCTTCGAGTCGACGTTCCTCGTCGCCCAGATGCTGACGACCATCATCGTTGTGAACAAGTACTTGTCATCGGATGTAGGAGCCCGTCTCGCCTTACGCATGAATAAGTGCTTGCACGGATCGTCTCGTTCGCGATCATGACCGCATCAACCTATTCGCCGGAACGCTTGTCTACGTTGCCCTCCGTCTGACCTTCACCGTAATCAAACTGTGCTCGGAATTGATCAGCACTTTGAACCATGTCTACCCCCTGTGCCAATGAGACACGCTTCAGGTCAGCGCACCCACCGGAAACCCACCGGAATGGATGCAAAACGATGAAAAGGTATGAACGGGTAGAATCATGGTTGAAGGCGGCTCAGCGCGGATTTCAGCGGGTTATGCAACCCACCGAAAACCATTGATAAGGCCCATCAGATAATCGAAGGGTTACTGGTTCAAGTCCAGTCGGGGGAGCAAATAGGCTCCTGACCTGCGGTTTCGCCGGTCAGGAGCCTTTCTTCTCGTGCAGGGTTTCCGCGGTCCGGGCCAACGCCCAGATCCGCGACGTAGGGTTGGCGAATGACTGACTCCGATCTCATTCTCGTCACCGGCTCCACCGGATATATCGGCGGACGTCTGGTCTCCCGCCTCGTTGCCGAGGGCCGGAAGGTTCGGGTGGTGGTTCGCACGCCGCAGAAGCTGCTGGACGTGCCCTGGGCCGGGAAAGTCGAGGTGATTGAAGGTGATCTTCAGGACCCCGAAACCATGCGGCGTGCCTGCGAGGGAGTCACCAGCCTCTACTACCTGGTGCACTCCATGGGCTCAGGTCGCGGTTTCGAGCGACGTGAGGCTGAGATTGTGGCTACCGTCGCCGAGGCCGCGGCACAGGCCGGGATACGGCGCATCATCTACCTTGGGGGTTTGCATCCGCAGGATGTGAAGCTGTCCACACACATGCGCTCCCGGGTCGCTGTGGGCGAGGCGTTGCTGGCGTCCGGCGTGCCCACCGTCGCGTTCCAGGCCGGCGTCGTCATCGGGTCAGGCTCAGCCTCGTTCGAAATGATCCGGCATCTATCGGACGTGCTACCCGTCATGCCCGCGCCCAAGTGGGTCCTGAACCGCATCGAACCGATCGCCGTGCGTGATGTTATTCACTACCTGCTCGGCGCCCTGGACCTTCCGGAAGGACTCAATCGAACCTTCGACCTCGGCTCCGGTGACGTCCTGACCTATGCCGACATGATGAAGCGCTACGCGGAGGCCGCCGGCCTGCCACGCCGGACGGTACTGGCGCTGCCTGTCCTGACCCCTCGTCTGGCTGGACACTGGGTGAACCTGGTCACACCCATTCCGCGGGCCATGGCGATGCCGCTGATCGAATCCCTCCAGCACGACGCCGTCACGGCCGAGGCGGATATCCATCACTACCTGCCACAGCCGGAAGGCGGGCTCACCGACTATCGCAGCGCCGTCGACCTCGCCCTCAACAAAATGAGCGCCGGCGAAGTGGAAACGAGCTGGGCGGGTGCTTCCCAGCAGGACGCTGTAGCCGACCCTCTTCCGTCCGATCCGCAGTGGGCCGGACACACGGTTTTCAAGGATGAGCGCACCTTCCGCTCAAGTGCTCCTGCTCCGGCAGTCTGGAAGGTGATCGAGGGTATCGGCGGGGAGAACGGATGGTACTCCTGGCCTGTCGCCTGGGCAGCCCGTGGCTGGCTCGACAAGATCGCGGGCGGAGTAGGCCTGCGCCGTGGGCGCCGGCACTCCTCCGAGCTGATGGCAGGGGAAGCCCTGGACTTCTGGCGGGTGGAGGAACTGGTGCGCGGCGAAAAACTCCGCCTGCGGGCAGAGATGAAGCTTCCCGGGAGGGCGTGGCTGGAGCTCTCGGTAGTGCCCGACGGCGGTGCCAGCGAATACCGCCAGCGCGCCATTTTCTTTCCCCGCGGACTCGCCGGCAGGCTGTACTGGCTCAGCGTGCTGCCGTTCCACGGCGTCGTCTTCGACTCAATGGCGCGAAACATCACCCGCACGGCGGAGAGGACACACCAACAGGGGTGAGAGCCCGGGGGCCCGGTTTCCTTTCCTGGTTGTGCCTTGTCCTGGTTGTGCTGGCTGGTTGCGCTGTCCTGATCGTGCCGGCTGGTCAGTGGATGGAGGGAACGGTCCGCGGCCGCACGATCGCCCAGAGGAATACGATCCCGAGCGCGATGCAGGCAGCCATCACCGCAGCCATAGGCGTGGCGGATGCGATGCCGAGTACGCCCACGATCGGCGAGATGATGCCTGCAAGTCCGAAGGTTGTCGCTCCAAGGAGTGAAGCCGCAGTGCCGGCCTGGGCGCCGTGGTTGGCCAACGCCAGCACCTGGACGCACGGGAAGGTGAACCCCGCGGCTGCGATGTAGAACCAGAGCGGAACGGCGGTTCCCCAGAAGCCGAAGTCCAGGAAGTCGAAGAGGATTATGAGCAGGGCCATCCCAAGCATGACCACGGTAGAGCAGGCGATGATCCACTGCGGCCCCACCCGCCGGACCACACGGGCACTGGTCTGAACGGCCGCCACGATGCCGAGCGAGTTCACGGCGAAAAGCAGGCCGTACTGCTGCGGGTCAAGGCCGTACACATCCTGGAACAGGAATGGTGACGCTGAAAGGTATGAGAACAGTCCGGCGAAGTTCATGCCGCCGACCAGCAGGATGCCGATGAAGACCCTGTCGCTCAAGACGGCCCGGTAGCGCTGCACGGCCGTCGAGGACGACGCCTTCCGGCGGTCGGCCGGCAGCGTCTCGATGATGAATGACGAGACGGCGAGGATCACCAGGAATCCGTAGGCTGCCAGGAACCAGAAGATTCCGGGCCAGGGCATGACCACCAGGAGCTGGGATCCGATCACGGGCGCGAAGATCGGTGCCATGCCGTTGACCAGCGCCATGTAGGAAAGCATGCGCACCAGCGGGTAGCCGCTGAACAGGTCGCGGATCATTGCCATTGCCACCACGCCGCCGCCGGCAGCGCCCATTCCCTGCAGTACCCGGAAGACCATGAGCATCCCGATATCGGTGGACAGGGCAGCACCGAGGGAAGCAAGAACATGGAGGCTGGTGGCGGCAATGAGCGGAAGGCGCCGACCGACCTTGTCGCTCAGCGGGCCCACGATGAGCTGTCCCACCGCGAAGCCTACGATGGTTCCGGTCAGGGTCAGCTGTACCGCTGCCTCGGTGACTCCGAGGTCGTCCTGCAGCGCCGGGAATGCCGGCAGGTACAGATCGATGGTGAAGGGGCCCAGGGCTGTCAGCGTGCCGAGAATGACAACGTAGATCAGCTTCTGACGCCGGGTGAGGGAATCTCCCGGGTGCGTGATGGTACTCAACAGTTACCTAACTGGCATGTGTGCGGATGCGGGGGGAAGTCGCACTGCGACGCTGCAGACGGGACGTGGTGAGCGCCGGCGAACCCAGATAGTGGTTGCCATGGCGAATCATTAACCATCTTAGAGCCCCCGCGCAACCTCGCACAGTCCCCCCGGCGCGGGAAACTTCGGTCCGTTGCTCAGCAGGCTTGGCTCTGACGTAGGGTGAAATGCAGCCCGGAGGGCGGACACATTGATCGAGGGGTCGGGAGAAGCGGCGTGAAGGCCAGGGATCGGAAGTACAACGAGCCGTCGGGCGGGGTACAGCCGCACATGGGGAAGGTCATCGGGGTCAGCGTGGCTGCCGCGGTAGGCGGCCTCCTCTTCGGCTTCGACACTGCCGTGGTGAACGGAGCAGTCGACGCGATTCAGGAGGACTTCGGTCTGGGAGAAGCGATCCTCGGGTTCACTGTTGCGATCACCCTCCTCGGTTGCGCAGCCGGTGCCTGGTTCGCCGGTGAACTCGCTGACCGCCTCGGACGCAAGCGTGTGATGTTCGGCGCAGCGATCCTCTTCCTGGTCAACTCGGTCGGCTCGGGATTCGCAGTCAGTGAATGGGATCTGATGTTCTGGCGGCTCGTCGGCGGAGTTGCGATCGGTGTCGCATCCGTCATCGCGCCTGGCTATATCGCCGAGATCGCCCCGGCACGGTGGCGCGGAGGCCTGGCCTCCATCCAGCAGCTTGCCATCACGGTCGGAATCTTCGCCGCACTGCTGTCGGACGCCTGGCTTGCCGATATGGCCGGGGGAGCAACCGGAGAACTGTGGTGGGGACTGCCTGCGTGGCGCTGGATGCTGCTGGTCGGCGTCGTACCGGCGATTATCTACGGCGTCCTTGCGCTCACCATTCCGGAGTCTCCCCACTACCTGATCCGCGGTGGACGGGACGCGGAAGCTGCGCAGGTGCTCTCGCGGGTGACCGGGATCAGGGACACGTCTGCCAAGCTGACGGAGATCCGTTCGACGCTGAGGGTGGAAGACAAGACCAGCCTGCGGGACCTTCGCGGATCGGCCCTCGGCCTGCAGCCGATTCTCTGGGTGGGCATGATCGTCGCCGCCCTGCAACAGCTCGTGGGCATCAACGCCATCTTCTACTACTCCACAACGTTGTGGCAGTCGGTCGGCTTCAGCGAGAGTGATTCCTTCACGACGTCGGTCATCACTTCCATCATCAACGTCGCCATGACGTTCGTTGCCATCTTCTTTGTCGACAGGATCGGCCGGCGAAAGCTGCTGCTGGTCGGTTCAGCCGGCATGTTCGTCGGCCTGCTCGCAGCAACCGTGTCCTTCGCGCAGGCCACGGGCGGCGGAGAAGATGTCTCCCTGCCGGGAATGTGGGGACCTGTAGCCCTCGTCGGCGCCAACCTGTTCGTGATCTTCTTCGCCGCGACCTGGGGGCCGGTCATGTGGGTGACACTCGGAGAAATGTTCCCGAACAAGGTCCGGTCCATCGCCCTCGGTGTGGCGACGATGGTGAACTGGATCTTCAACTTCATCGTGACACTGGCCTTCCCATGGGTCAGCGAGAATCTCGGCGTGTGGATCATGTACGCGGTTTTCACCGTCTTCGCGGTGGTCTCCTTCTGGTTCGTCAAGACCCAGCTCGAGGAATATGCGGGCCGTGAGCTGGAGGATCGCGACGAACTCGTCGCACGCTGATGTGCTGTGAGTTGCGGTGAATCGAGCCTGTTCGGGCGAGAAATATGCGTCGGTGGTAATTTTGCTAGCAGATGCGCAGGATGAACGGATGGGAGCACGGCAGATGGAGAGCTCGACCAGCACGCGGGTGAATCGATCGGGCGGCACGCCGTCGATAATTGGCCTGATCAGATTGCTGCTGCGGCTGACCCCGCGCCAGCTTGGCGACGAAGTGTCGCTCGCCCGCGAGCAGATGAAGCAGAAGGGGATCAAGGCCGGTGTCGCAGCGGCTTTTTTCGTGGTTGCCCTCCTCTTCCTCGCAGCCCTCGCAGTGGCCCTCATCGTTGCCGCCATCATGGGCCTGGCCACGGTCATGCCGGCCTGGCTCGCGGCGCTGTGCTTCGCTGCGCTGTTCCTTATCATTGCGGCGATCGCGGGGCTGATGGGCCTGTCACGGTTCAAGAAGGCGATGCCGCTCCTGCCTGAAGATGCCATCCGCGGGGTCAAGTACGACATCGGCGTGCTCAAGGAAGGGCGCAGGTTCAATCCCGCAACGCTCGACGTCAAGAAGCCTGCCGAAGAGAAGAAGCCCAAGCACAAGGAGTCCGGCGAGCCAAAGCGGCCGGCACCGTCCTACGCGGAGCTGCGCAGCCGTTCAGGACGCCGCCGCGACCACATCGCGGAAACGCGGGACGATCTCAGCCGGGGACTGGACTTCAAGTCGCAGATCAATCGCACCACCTCGAAGGCACGCACAGCTGCTGCGCATGCCAAGTCGTCAGCGGTTCAGGCACGGGACTCCCGGCGTACCCACAACAGTTCGTCGCCGCGGGCAGTGCACGTTCCTGCCCGCCACAACCAGACACTCGCAGACCGCTGGAAGCCCCTCAGCGTCGTCGCCGCGTCTGCTGCCGCTATCGCTGTGATGGTGCGCCGGCTCGTCGCCAAGTAGGCCTTGCACCTCCTGCTTGCGCGAACCCGCCGACCGTTGCCGGCTAATCGCGCCCCTGCCTGCATAATGGGAGCGGAGGGACAGTGATCAGACTTATAGGCGCCGGGGGGAAGCCTGGGCGGACTCCTGCCGAGTTGAACACGTTCTGGACTGCGCCGAATATCATCACCGTGGTCCGTTTTCTCGGTGTCCCGCTCTTCGTGATGTTCATCGTGCAGCAACGGTACGGCGCCGCCGTCATCACCCTCGTGCTCCTTGGTTCAACAGACTGGATCGACGGCTACGTGGCCCGCCAGTTCGGCCAGGTCTCGTCAGTCGGCAAGTGGCTCGATCCGCTTGCGGACAGGACTGCGCTGATTGTCGTCGCCGTGACGTTCGTCGTGGACGGCGTTGCACCGGCCTGGCTGGTGTGGGCCATAGTGATTCCAGACGCCATTCTCATCATCAATGCCTTGATTCTGTTCCGCGGCCGCTTGTCCCTGCCGGTGAGCAATATCGGCAAGATCAGGACTGCGCTGCTGCTGGTGGGATCCCCGCTCCTGCTGCTGCAGCGGGTCGATGGCTTCAACGAGCCGTGGCTGGAGATCACCGCCAACACACTGCTGATTCTGGGGTGCATCGGCCACCTTATTGCTTTTTACGGGTACTTCACGGCGGCGCATCGGAAGTACCGGTTGGAGCAGAGCGCATGAGGGAAGCGGGCGCATGGCCTGGGTAGCGGTCTTCCTGGCGCTGCTCGGCGCATGCTTTCTGGCCGTCGGCGCACAGCGCCAGGGCAGCGCCGTACGCTCGAACACCGGCGGCCTGTCCCTGAACTCGAACGGCTTCCTGCGCCTGCTTCGAAATCCGCGCTGGATTCTGGGTCTGATCCTCCTTGGCGTGGGCATGGTGTGCAATGTGATCGCACTGAGCCTCGCCAGCCTCACAGTTGTGCAGCCCATCGGCGCCATCGCGCTGGTCATCACCACAGTGGTCAACTCCCGGGACCAGGGCGTGCGCATCAACCGGGCCACCGTCGTCGCAATTTCGGCATGCGTCACCGGAAGCGCGCTGTTCGTGCTGCTTGCGGTAAACGTAACCAGGAAGGACCACGTTGTCCTGCCCGACCAGGAACTGACGGCCGTCCTGCTGCTGTGTATCGCCGTGGCAGTCTTCGGAACTCTGGCGTTCGTCTTCAAGCGGCGTCTCAGCGCATTCGCCTACATCCTCGGAGCAGGTGTGCTCTTCGGTTTCGTGGCAGTACTGACCAAGATCATCGCCACGCATCTACTGGACCCGAATGGGCGGTTTTTGCTCAACGTTCCGATCTACAGCGTTATCGCGATCATCGCCGCCGCGGGTCTCGGCTCATGGTTCGTGCAAAGCGCCTACGCCACAGGTCCGCCGGACCTGGTGATCGCAGGCCTGACAGTGGTGGATCCGATCGTGGGAATCGCCGTCGGCATCGTGGTGCTGGGCGAACTGCAGCCGAATGTGGAATCGGTGATCGCAATTGCCATGGGAGCGGCAGCCATCGTTGCTATTGTTGGAGTAATAGCCCTGTCGCGCCACCATCCAGACGTGGTCAAGCGCCAGAAAGAAGCACGACGGCGGTAACGCCGGACTTCGCCCATCGTTGCCAACCCGAGGACTACTTCGTGACTGATACGGCAGCAGACGCGCCGCTGACCATTCTCATCGCTGCTGATACCTATCCGCCGCACGTCAATGGAGCGGCGCAGTTCGGGTACCGGCTCGCCAAGGGCATGACGGCCCGTGGACACAACGTGCACGTCCTGGCGCCCCACACCACCACCGGCAAAAGTTTTACGGAACCGGGCGGGGACTGGACGGTACACCGGCTCCGCTCCCATGCCGTTCCCACGCACGACTACTGGCGTATCTGCCTTCCCTGGGAAATCAAGCGTGACATCCGGATGCTTTTCGACCGTGTGCAGCCCGATGTTGTGCATATTCAGTGCCACTACATGGTCGGTGAGTACGCGCTCTACGAGGCTCTCAAACGCGGCATCCGCGTGATCGCCACCAACCACTTCATGCCCGAGAACCTGAATCCGTTCCTGCCTTTCCCACGGTGGTTCAAGAACATTGTGGCGAAGAATTCATGGCGCGACATGGGCAGGAAGATGGGGAAGGCTGACGTTGTCACCACACCCACCCCGCTCGCCGCGAAGGCAATGCATGAGCACGCTTTTCTCCGCAAGGTGCTGCCGCTGTCGAATGGGATCGATGCGGCGGCTTACGAGCCCAAGCCGGGTGAACAGATCGAGCGTCCTGACTACCCGATCGTGCTCTTCGTCGGGCGCCTCGCGGAGGAAAAGCACGTGGACGTCCTGATCGACGCAGTGGCAAAGACACCGAAGGAGCTGAACCTGCACCTGGAGATTGTCGGTGGGGGAGAGGTCAAGCCGGCGCTGCAGGCGCAGGCCAAGCGGCTCGGACTGGAAGACCGCGTGAAGTTCCATGGCCTGATTGATGATGAGGAGTTGCGGCTGGCGTACCTGCGCGCAACCGTGTTCTGCCAGCCGGGTACCGCTGAACTTCAGTCGTTGGTCACTCTTGAGGCGATGTCCGCGTCGACGCCGGTGTTGCTCGCCAACGCGATGGCCCTGCCGCATCTGGTTGAGGACGGCTCCAATGGTTACCTGTTCACCCCGCATGACAGCACCGAGCTGGGTGAACGACTCACCGAAATCATCTCCATGCCGGAAGCCGAGCGCGAGCGGATGGGCAAGATGAGCCGCTCCATGGTGGAGAAGCACAGTATCGACTCCACGCTTTCCACCTTCGAGGATCTGTACCACGGCCGATCCCACGAGAGCGAAACGGTCTGACTCGCCGAAAGCACAGCTCGGTTCGTGACTAGAATGGATTGCGCCGATGGTCTCATCGGTGCTGCGGGGCTGTAGCTCAGCCGGTTAGAGCAGCGGACTCATAATCCGTTTGTCGTGGGTTCAAGCCCCACCAGCCCTACAGATCGGAAGGAACCCTGGCCTTGAGGCCGGGGTTCCTTTCATTCTCGGGCGAGTCGTCGGAAAGCGGCATTGAGACCGGAGACGCCGGCGGCTGGTGCCCAAAGTTACTCGCGGGTAACATGAGTCCGATGAGCCGCGCTAACAGTGCGCGGACCCCGCCGGCGGGGGCGAGCGCCGGGCCACTGATGGTGAGGAACATTCATGGGTGCACCCACACTCGACGCAGACAACCTGCCGTACGCCGACGGTGACTTCTACTTTTTCGAACAACTGCTGGACTCCAGGGAGCGCACCCGCCTTCATGAGGTGCGGGAATGGCTCGCCCAGGAGATCCGCCCAAACGCATCGCGCTGGTGGAACGCAGGCGTGTTCCCGACCGAGTTGATCCCTCGCATTGCGGAGTTGGACGTCGTCTCGCCGGTGAAGCGTCAGGGTTTCTCGAATCTGTTTGCGGGGCTGCTGCACGCCGAGTTCACCCGCGCCGATACATCGATCGCCACGTTCATGGGAGTCCATGACGGGCTGTTCACAGGGTCCATTGAAACGCTGGCCTCACCGGAGCAGCAGGCCGCGTGGCTGCCGGACATCTACGCGATGAAGAAGATCGGCGCCTTCGGCCTGACCGAGCCGCTTGGCGGGTCTGATGTGGCCGGCGGAACGCGCACCACCGCAGAGCGCAACGGCGACGGATGGGTCCTCAACGGGGCAAAGCGCTGGATCGGAAATGCCACGTTCTCCGACTGGGTGGTCATTTTCGCCCGGGATGTCGCGGACAACCAGGTCAAGGGCTTCATGGTGGACACGTCGCTGCCGGGCTACAAGGCCACCAAGATCGAGAACAAGACGGCCCTGCGAACGGTGGAGAACGCCGACATCCTCCTGGAGGGTCTCCAGGTGAGCGATGACTTCCGGCTGGCCGGTGCGAACAGTTTCAAGGACGCCAACAAGGTGCTTCGCATTACCCGGCTGTCCGTGGCGTGGCAGGCGGTGGGGCAGCAGCTTGCGGCGTTCGACGTGGCCCGCCGCTATGCTGTGGAGCGCCAGCAGTTCGGACGTCCGCTCGCCTCCTTCCAGCTCATTCAGCAGCAGTTGGTGGAAATGCTGGGCAACACGGTGAGCTCCCTGGGCATGATGGTGCGGCTGGCCCAGCTCGCGGACGAAGGCGGTGCCCGCGACGAACAGTCAGCCCTCGCCAAGGCGTTCACGACCGCCCGCATGCGGGAGACCGTCGCACTTGGCCGAAGCATTCTGGGGGGCAACGGCATAGTCACCGACTATGAGATGGCGAAGATCTTCGCCGACGCAGAGGCTGTCTACTCCTATGAAGGAACCTACGAGATCAACTCCCTGGTCACGGGGCGGGCAATCACCGGGATTGCCGCTTTCATCTAGCGGAGTTCTATCCTGTGCCGGCCAGCGGCAGCAGGATGGAGGGACGCCGGTCGGAGACGAGCGGGAGTGGGTTGATGTATTCACCATTCTCCCGGACGCCCCAGTGCACACAGGGGTCAGGGCAGTGGGGTTCGGAGCTGATGCTCCCGACTACCTGCCCCCTTTGCACGCTTGCACCTTTCACCACGGACGCGGTGACCGGTTCGAAGCTGGACAGGAACCCGTCTCCATGGTCGATGGTCAGCACCGGCCTGTTCACCACCGTGCCGGTGAACACCACGACCCCATCGGCGGGGCTCAGCACCACGCCGTCCGCCGCGCCGAGATCGACACCGCGGTGACCGGCCATCCACCTCTCCGGCGGTCGATCGAAATGGCGAAGCACGGGGACGCCGCCGCTCAGCGGCCATTCCCAGAGTCCCTCGGCAGGAGGGGCGGCCGGGGCCGGCCCGCCGATGGAGAGCAGCGCCCCGATAGCGGCGGCCATGAGCAACGGGCGGGGCAGGTTCTTTCGCGCAGTCACCCATCCACTATCCAACCGGTCGTTTCCCTCGTGCCGGCGTCGTGGGCCTATGTGGAAATGTCCATCTGATTCGGCCGGATTGTGGAGGAAGGGCCGGATGTGCTCCCCGTCAGGAGTGACGGGCTGCTGTAGTACACTAGGTGAAGCAGTTTCCCGTATGCCGTCATGCCACAAAGCTCTTCGTGTGGTTCTGCGGCTCGTCGGGAACTGACTACGCGTGTCCCGATTCACAGGTCGATCGCCGCTGAACTTCACTGGTGGGCGTATACCTGGGAACACTGCTCCAGCGGTCCGGAGGAATCCGGTTGGAGCGGTGAGTCATCTGACGGACACCAGGACCCCGCATAGTCCGCGGGAATCAACCGTCAAACCGGCAGATTACACAGCAATGACTGTGCTGCCCTACGAAAGGAACGACATGCCAGTCGTTACCATGCGCCAGCTGCTCGACAGCGGCGTCCACTTCGGCCACCAGACCCGCCGCTGGAACCCGAAGATGAAGCGCTTCATCTTCACCGAGCGCAACGGTATCTACATCATTGACCTGCAGCAGTCGCTGTCCTATATCGACCGCGCCTACGAGTTCATCAAGGCCACCGTTGCCCACGGCGGAACCGTGCTCTTCGTCGGTACCAAGAAGCAGGCACAGGAAGCCATCGCCGAGCAGGCCACCCGCGTTGGCCAGCCGTACGTCAACCAGCGTTGGCTCGGCGGCATGCTCACCAACTTCCAGACCGTCTCCAAGCGCATCCAGCGCATGAAGGAGCTCGAGGAAATCAACTTCGAGGATGTCGCCGGTTCCGGCCACACCAAGAAGGAACTCCTCCTGCTGCAGCGCGAGCTGACCAAGCTTGAGAGCAACCTCGGCGGTATCCGCAACCTCACCAAGGCTCCGTCCATCGTGTGGGTTGTCGACACCAAGAAGGAACACCTCGCCATCGACGAGGCCAAGAAGCTCAACATCCCGGTTGTCGCAATCCTCGACACCAACTGCGACCCCGATGAGGTCGACTTCCCGATCCCGGGCAATGACGACGCCATCCGCGCAGTCAACCTGCTGACCCGCGTTGTCGCCGACGCCGTTGCCGAGGGCCTCATCGCCCGCAACAACCGCGCTTCGGGCAACGACGCCGCCGCAGCAGAAGAGCCGCTCGCCGAGTGGGAGCGTGAACTGCTCGAAGGCAGCGCCGCGCCTGCTGCTGAAGAGGCTCCTGCCGCGGAAGCACCTGCTGCTGAAGAGGCACCCGCTGCTGAAGCAGCTCCTGCTGAGGAAGCTGCCGAGGGCGAGAGCAAGTAGTTTCGGTGACAGGGTGCGGGATTCAAGCCCGCACCCTTTCGCTTGTGCCGGACCTGTTTCCGGAGAACTTTCACTCAAATTATCTTGACGAGAAAACCACATCTGAGGAGTTCAAATGGCAAACTACACTGCCGCTGACATCAAGGCTCTCCGCGAGCGGACCGGCGCCGGAATGATGGACGTGAAGAAGGCTCTCGACGAGGCCAACGGCGATGCCGAGAAGGCCATGGAGCTCATTCGCATCAAGGGCCTGAAGGGCGCAACCAAGCGCGAAGGCCGTTCGACCGCCGAAGGCCTCGTTGCCGCCAAGGTCGAGGGCAACGTCGGCGTCATGGTCGAGGTCAACTGCGAGACCGACTTCGTCGCGAAGGCCGGCCCGTTCATCGAATTCGCCAACAAGGTCCTTGCTGCCGCGATTGAGTCGGGTGCCGCTGACGTCGAGTCGCTGCTCGCACACACCGTTGACGGCAAGCCCGTCTCGGAGCACGTTATCGAAGCCGGAGCCCTGCTCGGCGAGAAGGTGGACATCCGCCGCGTGGCACGTGTTGAGGGTGCAATCGTTGACGCGTACCTCCACAAGACGTCGAAGGACCTCCCCGCACAGGTGGGCGTGCTCTTCGCAGTAGAGGGCAGCGGAGACGGTGCAGCCGAGGCCGCACACGATGTCGCCGTTCACATCGCCGCCTACTCGCCGACCTACCTCACCCGTGAGGATGTTCCGGCTGAACTCGTCGAGACCGAGCGCCGCATCGCTGACGAGACCGCCCGCGCGGAGGGCAAGCCCGAGGCCGCTCTCACCAAGATCGTCGAGGGTCGCCTGACCGGCTTCTTCAAGGAGGGCGTGCTGGTGGACCAGGCGTTCGCCAAGGACGCCAAGAAGTCCGTCGCCCAGGTGCTGAAGGAAGCCGGCGTCGAGCCCAAGGAATTCGCTCGTTTCCGGGTTGGTGCCTAACCGGCGCGAAACCCTTACGGGTTGAATTTGTTTGAGATGATGGAGGGGCGGTCGCCACGGTGACCGCCCCTCCGCCATGTGCGGTGACCATGTGCGGTGACCGTCGCCGTACCGGACCTGCAAGACTGATTCCACCAACCATTCGAGACCTGCCGACCGGGGCCTTCAACGACGCCGGGGGCAGGGTGATCTTCCACCGCACCCTCGTTGAACCACCAGCGCAGCTGCGCAACTGAACCGCACGTACGAAAGCCCGGGAGGCATCATGGAGAAATACGACAACGCTGGCCACAGCGGATCCCCGAGGCGGCGCGTGCTGTTGAAGCTCTCCGGAGAGGTCTTCGGAGGCGGAAAGCTCGGCGTCGACCCTGACATGGTCCGGGGAATAGCTAAGCAGATCGCCGCGACAATCGGGCAGGTGGAAGTTGCCATTGTTGTCGGCGGCGGGAACTTCTTCCGCGGCGCCGAACTCTCCCAGAGCGGCATGGACCGATCGCGCGCCGACTACATGGGCATGCTCGGAACAGTCATGAACTGCCTCGCCCTGCAGGACTTCCTTGAGCAGGCGGGTGTCGAGACCCGCGTCCAGAGCGCCATCACCATGGGACAGGTTGCGGAAGCCTACATCCCGCGGCGCGCCATCCGGCACCTGGAAAAGGGCCGCGTAGTGATCTTCGGCGCCGGTGCCGGGCTGCCGTATTTCTCAACCGACACCGTCGCCGCCCAGCGGGCGCTGGAAGTGCGCGCCGACGTCGTACTCATGGCCAAAAGCGGCGTGGACGGCGTGTACACAGCTGACCCGCGCAAAGACCCGAGCGCGCAGAAGCTGGAGGCGCTCTCCTACGATGACGCCCTGCGTCAGGACATCCGCGTAATGGACCAGACCGCCATGACCATGTGCAAGGACAACAACCTCTCCATGGTGGTCTTCGGCATGGAGGGCGAAGGCAACGTCACCAGCGCAATCATGGGGGAGCGCATCGGCACGATCGTCACTGCCTGAGCGCCGCGCGCGGCCGGGCGGTCCCGGTGCCGGCCCGGCTGTGAACTAGGATTATCAACTGAATCGGACGCTTAGAAGCAGCGGATTTCGAACCAAAGGAGAAATCGTGATCGAAGAGACCATGTCAGAGGCCACCGACCGTATGGACAAGGCCGTCGAGGCCGCGAAGGAAGACTTCGCGACAGTACGCACCGGCCGTGCCAACCCGTCCCTGTTCTCGAAGGTCGTCGTCAACTACTACGGCTCACCGACGCCGCTGCAGCAGCTGGCGTCCTTCCAGAACCCGGAAGCGCGCACGCTGCTGATCACTCCGTTTGACCGCTCCGCGCTCAGCGAGATCGAAAAGGCACTGCGCGACTCGGACCTCGGCGCCAACCCGTCCAACGACGGCAACGTCATCCGGGTGGTGCTTCCCGAACTGACGGAGGAACGCCGCAAGGAGTACGTCAAGCTGGTCCGCGGCAAGGCAGAAGACGCCAAGATCCAGATCCGGAACATCCGCCGCAAGGCGAAGGACGGCATCGACAAGGCTGTGAAGGACGGCGACGCCGGCGAAGACGAGGGCGCACGTGCCGAGAAGGATCTCGATGCACGCACGAAGTCCCACACCGACACCATCGACGACATGCTCAAGCGCAAGGAAACAGAGCTGCTCGAGGTCTGATGAGCGACTCCCAGCCTTCTACCGAGGCTGGCCGCACGCCTGCCGCTGATGCTGCACACCAGGCGGCGGCCGGTCCGCCGGCCGCCGGCGTCCTGCCCGGCAGGCGTGCACTCCGCGAGGCAGCGAAATCAAGCCGCACCGGCCTGTTCAAGCGCCGGTCGCCGCGGCCACCGTCCGGTGCAGCCTCCCGCGCGGGGCGGAATCTGCCGGCGGCTATCGGCGTCGGGCTTGCCCTGCTCGTGTCGCTGCTGGTGGGGATGCTGTTCCTGCCGCTGGCTTTTGTGGCACTCACCACGATGATCGGCGTCGTCGGCGTCTGGGAAGTGGGCAGAGCGCTTGAGGTGCGGCACATCAAGGTTCCCACCGTCCCGGCGGTGGCGGCAGGCGTCGCGCTTCCTTTCGCGGCCTACCTCGGTGGGCCGGAAGCGCTGGCCTTTGCAACGGTAGCCTCGGTGACAGCGCTGGTTCTCTGGCGCTCCCTCGACCCTGCTCCAGACGCCGCGCGAAGCATTATGGCCGGCACCTTTGTGCTCCTATGGGTGCCGTTCCTGCTCAGCTTCGCCATGCTGCTGCTCCAGGAGCCGTCCGGTTCCATCAAGGTGGCAACCCTCCTGCTTCTCGTGGTCGCGAACGACACCTTCGGTTACCTGGTCGGCGCATTCTTCGGCAAACACGCTATGGCCCCCCGTATCAGCCCGAAGAAGTCGTGGGAGGGCTTCGGCGGGTCGATCGGTGGAGCGATGATCGTGGGCGTACTCGCGGTGGTGCTCCTTCTCGACAGGCCATGGTGGGTCGGCATCTGCCTGGCCGTTGCCGTTGTCGCTGCGGCCACGGCCGGAGACCTCGCGGAGTCGATGATCAAACGGGAACTGGGTGTCAAGGACATGAGCAGCATCCTGCCCGGACATGGCGGCGTCATGGACCGGCTCGATTCGATCGTCTTCGCTTCGCCGGTTGCCTTCCTGCTGTCCGTTACATTGGTACCCGGATCCCTGTAGAACCTGGTGACTGCGCGCGGTGACCGCGACGGTGCGAAGAACGCCACGGAACGAAGAAAGAGAACGCACACCCATGGATGGAGCACGCAACGGCAGCTCGCCGTTTGCCCGTGTCGGTCGCCGCGAATTCGGCTACAACGCGAAGCAGGTTGACAGGTTCCTGACCCGTGCGCGCACCTTCTACAACTCCGACGGCACTGACGGTGAACCCGTCACCAGTAGTGACGTGCGCACCATGGCTTTCGACCCTGCCCGCGGCGGATACGAACCGCGGGCGGTTGACGCGGCGCTCGACCGGCTGGAAGACGTCTTCGCCCAGCGCGAGCGTGACGCCCTCATCGAGTCCAACGGCGAGCAGGCCTGGCTGATGCAGATCGGGCGTATCTCCGCTGTGCTGCGGGGGAGGCTTCACCGTCCCCCGGGCGAGCGCTTCCGTCGCCCGTCGCGGAATAATGCCACCAGCTACAACATCGAGGATGTCGACGCTCTGTGCAACGAGCTGCTCGGCTACTTCGAGAACGACATGCCGCTGAGCGTCGACGTGGTACGCAGGGCTGTCTTCCGCGAAGCTATCGGCCAGGACGGCTACGAGGAAACCCAGGTCGATGCCTTCCTCGACCGCGTGGTTGAGCTCATGGCCGCCATCGACTGAGGCTCTTACCGCAGTAGGGTGATCGACGGCGACGGCGGCTCTTGATCAGGATCAGGCGGCTTCGGGCGTGTGTAGCCGGGCAAGGACCCGTGACGCATTTCGGGGCCGGCGCCGCGCCGTAAGCCGGGATACCGCGATGGTGATGGCAAAGGCTGCCGGAACGGTCCAGAGGGCCGGTAGCCGGAGCCACTGGGGCGCCTGATCGGCTCCCAGCGCGGCCGCGAGCAGGATCGACCCACCGCAGAGTACCGCTCCTGACGCCATGCCGGCGATAGCTCCGACGTCGGTAAGTCCACGCCACCAGATGCCCAGGACCAGAAGGGGGCAGATGGTTGAGGCGGTGAACGCAAAGACCATGCTTACGCTGCCTGCCAGCGCAAGCGTGTCGGTGAGCAGCGCGAAGCCGAGGGGAATAAGGGCCGAGACGATCGCCGCCCACCGGAAACCGGAAACGCTCGCACGGAAGAAGTCCTGGCT
This sequence comes from Arthrobacter sp., assembly GCF_031179385.1. GTDB lineage: Bacteria > Actinomycetota > Actinomycetes > Actinomycetales > Micrococcaceae > Arthrobacter_D. The sequence goes on from NZ_JAPSHV010000006.1 coordinate 50,077, forward strand.
GACCACGCCCGCCAGCGACACCACCAGTCCGCTAGACGTGGAGAGGAAGGCGGCGAACGCGCCGGCCGTGACGAAGGCCGAGAGGATGTCTCCTCCGAGTCCGTCGAAGATGCGGCTCGGCAGCAGCAGCACGGTGGCATCCGCTGAACCCTCCACCGCCAGATCAGGCGTGTGGATCCTGCCCAGCACGCCGTACAGGGTAGGGAACAGGTAGAAGACTGAGAGCAGTCCCAGCACAAGGAGCGTCGTCCGGCGTGCCGAGGCTCCGTCCGGGTTCGTGTAGAAGCGCACCAGCACATGCGGTAGCCCTAGAGTGCCGAACAGCAGCGCGATCACGAGCGAGATGTTCTGGTAGAGGGAGGCCGACCCGGTGGCGTTGAGGCTGGAACTGAAGACGGCGCCGTCGTCCGTCAGGGATGCCCCGGAGCCGGCGAGCTGCATGAGGATAAAGATCACCGGAACGGCCAGCGCCGTCAGCTTCAGCCAGTACTGGAAGGCCTGGACGAACGTGATGGAGCGCATTCCGCCGGTGATCACACTCAGGCACACCACCACGACGACGGCGACTGACCCCACCCAGGACGGCAGGCCCGTAGTGATGCGCACGGTAAGCGCAGCCCCGTGCAGTTGCGGCACGATATACAGCCACCCGACGGCGATGACGAGCAGACTCGTCACGCGACGCACGCTTCGGGAGTCAAGACGCGCCTCCGCGAAATCGGGAATGGTGTAGGCGCCCGAGCGCCGCAGGGGAGCCGCCACGAACAACAGGAGCATGAGGTAGCCGGCGGTGTAGCCGATCGGGAACCAGAGCGCGTCCACGCCGGAAAGGAGGATCAATCCGGCCACCCCGAGGAAGCTCGCGGCGGACAGGTATTCTCCTCCGATGGCAGAGGCGTTCCACCAGGGGCGCACGGTGCGGGAAGCGACGTAAAAGTCGCCCGTGGTCCGGGAGATCCGCAGCCCATAGATACCGATCAGGACCGTGGCTACGGCAACGAGGATCAGCGATACGTATCCCACCACGGGGTTCAGCTCGGGGAACGTCATTCGTCGTTCACCAGGTCGCGGAAACGCTGTTCGATCCGTCCGGCGCTCCGGACGTACAGCACGGCGCAGCCGATGACCACGGGGTAGATGCCGAGCCCGAGGAGAAGCCAGGGAACGGGAACGGTTGCGATGGTCCAGCTGTGGATGGCCGGAAAGAGGCTGAACAGGACCGGGATGCCGACGAGGATCACCAGGAAGCCTGACGCGACGACCGCTGACAGCCTGAGTTGGGAGCGGATGAGCGAGCGCACAAAAAGTTCACCGACGTCGGACTGTTCCGCCAGTTCCCTCGCGACCGGGTAGGTGGGCGCCGGACCCGTCGCTGAGCGGGGCGCGGTGACCCGCACGCGTGGCGGGCGCTGTTCAGGGGCCGACACCGCGCTACTGTCCGGGCCGCAGGCGGGTGGCTTCGAGCTTGCCGCGGATCTCGGACAGGTGCCGACGGCTCACCGGCAATTCAGCGTCACCCACAAGCACACTGGCCTTGCCCGTTCCCAGCTTGACCTGGGTTACCTGGTCCATGGCCACAAGGTACGACCGGTGCGTGCGCAGGAATCCGGCGTCAGCCCACTGGCGCTCCAGGTCGTTCAGGGGAATCCGGATGAGGTAGCTTGCCTCGGCGGTGTGCAGCCGGGCGTAATCACCCTGCGCCTGTACGTAGCGAATCTCATCCCGCCGGATCATCTTGCTGATCCCGCCCTGGTCGACGGTGATGACCTCCGGCGTGGTGGCCCCATCCTCCATCAGTTCGCAGATCCGCCGTACGGACTCGGTGAGTCTCTCGGTGCGTACCGGCTTGAGCAGATAGTCGACGGCGCGGAGTTCGAAGGCCTCCAGAGCCCGGTCCTCGTCCGCGGTGACGAAGACGACGGCGGGAGGCCGGCTGAAGCGTGAAATGACCCTTGCGATGTCCAGACCGGTCAGCGAGGGCATATGGATGTCGAGGAACAGTGCGTCGATGGTGTGGTCCTGCAGGATCCGCAGGGCCTCGGCGCCGCTCGAAGCCTGATGAATAGTGTCGATGCGGGCATCCCTGGAGAGCAGGAAACCCAGCTCGGCGAGTGCCGGAAGTTCATCGTCGACGATGACCACGTTGACCATGGTTCCAGATTACGCGGAAACTGCGGGCGCTCTTGTCGGTACCCATTACGTGGGTTGCCGCACAGCCGGAGTTCAGGTTCGGTGGGCGGGCTGGGACTTCGGGATGCGCAGGGTGACCAGCGTGCCGGCGCCCGGCGCGGTGTCGACCACCAGTCCGTGGGCTTCGCCGTAGACCTGCCGCAGTCTGGAATCGACGTTGCGCAGGCCCACGTGCACGCCGTCCACATGCCCGGCAAGAACGGCACGCAGCCGGTCGGGATCCATCCCCACGCCGTCGTCCTCGATTGTCACTTCCGCATAGGCTCCGGCGTCGTGGGCGGTGATGGTGATATGCCCTGTACCGTCTTTCGAGTCCAGACCATGCCGGACGGCGTTTTCCACGAGCGGTTGCAGGCTGAGGAAAGGGATCACCGTGCTGAGTACTTCAGGACCGATCTGGAGACTGACTTTGAGCCGGTCCCCGAACCTGGCTCGCTCGAGCAGGAGGTAGCGGTCGATCGACCGCAGCTCCTCGGCCACGGTGGTGAAGTCACCGTGGCGGCGGAACGAGTAGCGCGTGAAATCCGCGAACTCGACCACAAGCTCGCGGGCACGCTCAGGATCGGTGTTGATGAAGGAGGCGATCGCGTTGAGAGAGTTATAGATGAAGTGCGGGCTGATCTGCGCCCGCAGCGCGCGTACCTCGGCTTCCATGAGCTGGGTGCGTGACGAATCGAGCTCGGCCAGTTCCACCTGCGTGGCAACCCAGGCACCGACCTCGTTGGTTGCACGCACGAGGCCTGCGTTGACCGAGGGCACAAAGGCACCCACCGTACCGACCACCCGGCCGTTCACGCGGATCGGAGCAACCACTGCTTCCGCGATGCCGGTCTGCTCTCCGGTCACGCTTCCCAGCTGCGGCCCTTTGAAGATCCGCGTGCGCCCGCTGGACAGTACGTCCTGCGCGAGGAGCATCACCTCGGACGGCTCTTTCGCGGCACCCTCCCAGGCAAGGACGCCGTCCGTGTCGGTCACCAGCAAGGCCTGACAGCGCAGAAGGCCGCGAAGATGGCGCGCTGCCTTCGACGCTCCGGCCGGTGTCAGCCCGGTCCGCAGGTGTTCCGATGCCTGGGCCACCGTGTGGAGGGTCGCGTAGGTGGCGCGATCGGCGTCGGACCCCAGATCCCGGTAGGAGCGTGAGAACTTGAACCCCAAAACCGCGACCACTGCCAGGGTGATGATGACGACGGCGGCAACAAGCGCTACGTCCACGGCGGGGCTGAGCATGGGTCAAGAGTAGCGGTCACCGGAACGACGTCCGACACCGTTCGGCGCAGGGCCGCACCGTTCACCGCACGTACTTGTCCATTGGGCGACGGACCCCGGCAGGTTCTTGGCATCGACGCGCCGGGTGATCGACAGTGATGGGAGTCACACTCCCTTTCCCGTGCCGTCCAGTGCGGCGCTGACCTTCAGGGGAGCCCCTAACAAGGAGGTAACAATGGGTTCCGACCCATCGCGCGACGCACCGCCGCCGGCCCCGGTGGACTTCACCGAAGTCCAGCAGCGGCCGGAGTTCAGGGAGCTGCGCAAACGGCACCGCAGCTTCGTCTTTCCCATGGCAGCGGTCTTCCTGCTGTGGTACTTCCTGTATGTCCTGCTCGCTGACTACGCACACGAGTTCATGTCGACTCCTGTGTTCGGGAATGTGAACATCGGGCTGATCCTCGGGCTGCTGCAGTTCGTCAGCACCTTCGGAATCACCATGTGGTACGTCAGCTATGCCAACAAGAGGCTCGATCCGATCGCGGAGGGCCTCCGCAATGACCTTGAAGGCGTGCTGCCTGAGACAAACCAGACCCTCGAGGGAGGAACCCGATGAGGCAGTACCTGCCGATGCAGACCGCCGAGACAACCACGGTCGGTGAGCCGTGGCTGAACATGACCATTTTCGGTCTGTTCGTGGCGATCACCCTGGTGATCGTGCTGCGCGCCAGCCGCAACAACAAGACCGCGGCCGACTACTACGCAGCCGGCCGCTCTTTCACCGGCCCGCAGAACGGCACGGCGATCGCGGGCGACTACCTGTCCGCCGCGTCCTTCCTCGGCATTGTGGGAGCCATCGCCATCAACGGCTATGACGGCTTCCTGTACTCAATCGGCTTCCTGGTGGCCTGGCTGGTTGCGCTGCTGCTCGTCGCAGAGTTGCTTCGCAACACCGGCAAGTTCACCATGGCGGACGTCCTCTCCTTCCGGTTGCAGCAGCGTCCCGTGCGGATCGCCGCGGCCATCACCACGCTCGCCGTGTGCTTCTTCTACCTGCTGGCGCAGATGGCCGGAGCCGGTGCGCTGGTGTCGCTGCTCCTCGGCATCGACGACCGCCTCGGCCAGTCCCTCGTCATCACCGTCGTGGGCGCGCTCATGATCCTGTATGTACTGGTTGGCGGCATGAAGGGCACCACCTGGGTGCAGATCATCAAGGCCTGCCTGCTCATCGCCGGCGCGTTCGTGATGACCGTCTGGGTGCTGGCCCTGTACGGCTTCAACCTTTCCACCCTGCTTGGTGCCGCCATCGAAACCTCGGGGAATCCCGCCATCACGGGTCCCGGACTGCAGTATGGCGCCACCGGTACGACACGTCTGGACTTTGTGTCCCTCGCGCTCGCACTCGTCCTGGGAACGGCAGCACTGCCTCACGTGCTGATGCGCTTCTACACTGTGCCGACGGCCAAGGAAGCCCGCCGCTCAGTGGTGTGGGCTATCTGGCTCATCGGAGCGTTCTACCTCTTCACCCTGGTGCTCGGCTACGGTGCAGGTGCCCTGATCGGTGCGGACCGCATCAACGCGGCACCGGGCGGCGTCAACTCAGCCGCTCCGCTCCTGGCGTTCGAGCTCGGCGGACCATTCCTGCTCGGCATCATCTCCGCGGTCGCCTTTGCCACGATCCTCGCCGTTGTTGCCGGGCTGACGATCACCGCGGCGGCGTCCTTCGCCCACGACATCTACGCAAACGTCGTCCGGCGCGGCAAGGTCGATCCCGACGGTGAGGTGAAGGTCGCCCGGCGTACCGTCGTCGTTATTGGAGTGCTTTCCATCCTCGGTGGAATCGGTGCGCAGGGGCAGAACGTTGCGTTCCTCGTTGCTCTGGCTTTCGCGGTGGCAGCGAGTGCGAACCTGCCGACCATCATCTACTCGCTGTTCTGGAGCAAGTTCAACACCCAGGGCGCGCTCTGGAGCATGTACGGCGGCCTGCTCACGGCAATCATCCTCATCGCGTTCTCCCCGGTGGTCTCCGGTGGTGAGAAGTCGATGATCCAGACGGCGGACTTCTCCTGGTTCCCGCTGAGCAACCCCGGGATCGTCTCGATTCCGCTGGCGTTCTTCCTGGGCTGGCTCGGCACCGTGCTGGCCAAGCGCACTGAGGACGCGCAGAAGCAGGCGGAGATGGAGGTTCGCTCGCTCACCGGTGTCGGTGCGGAGAAAGCAACTCACCACTAGTTCTCCCAGCATGCACAACGGGCCGGAATCGCTTCGATTCCGGCCCGTTGTGTTGCACCTATCCGTGCCGCTGGGACTAATGGTCCGGGTGGTCCGCAGGAACCGGCACCGAACCATGCTGGCCGTGCGGCACTGCGTGCTCACCTGCCGTCGATGCGGCGAGTCCCGGCGTCGTAATTCCCGCGACCAGGACGGCGGAGAAGAAGAGCCCGGCGAGGAGCTTTCCGGGCGAGGCCGGCCGGCCTTGACGTCCGGAACGCCGGCGCAGGGTTCCCAGACAACCGAGCTGCAGGAGCACCAGTGCCAGGGCCGACACCAGCGTCAGGTCGAGCTCACGGCTGCCGGCAGGAGCCAACAGTGCGCTCCAGCTGAGGACAGCCAGGACGACGGCGGCAGCCGCGGGAAGCGCGACGGGCACGGACAGCGTAAGTAACCTCGCCGGCCGACCGGCACCGTGCCCCCCGCGCAGGGTGACGATGCCCCACGCGGTGAGCGAAAGCGCCCACAGTCCGACGGCGCCACCCAACAGAAGGGACCCCGGACCACCGCGAGCCAGGATCGAATCAGCTGCCAGGGCAAAAAAGGTCATCCCCGAACCCAGGGCAGCGAAGCCGGTAAGCAGGCGGAGTACCTCGTCCCGGGAACCCTGCCCGTCAGCGCGCTGTTGAAGAGCCGGCAGAACCCGCGCTTCAATACCGGTGACGGTCATCGGTCAATTACGCGTGTGCGCGGGTGCGTGCGGTGTGAACCTGCTTGTCCTGCGACAGGCCCACGCCGAGCAGGAGCACGGCGCTTGCGAGGTGCAGGACGTTGTCTGCACCGTTGAGGGCGATGATGTTGAGCGAGGTGCCCACCAGGAAAAGCCCGAGGATACCGACCAGGAGGTAGACGGCGCCGACGGTGGTGTTGACTCCCTTGGCGGCGCTGACCGACTTCAGGCCGGCGAGCAGCAGTGCTGCACCGATCGCCAGGTGAATGATGTTGTGGAGGGGATTGACTTCGAAGATGATCAGCGTGTTGCCTTCGGTGGCGAAGAATCCCACCCCGGACGTGACGAAGAAGCCGAGGATGCCGACCAGGAGGTAGACCGCGCCGAAGACGGTTGCGAGGAGACGGTTGGGGGAGGTGCCCATGATGATGCCTTTCCTTAGATGTGCGCTCCGGTAATGGAGTTCTGCTCACCATTCGGGTCTGTCGGCATTACGGATGGTTATTTCCCCTGATCTTCCGGAACCGGGACTACTCCTCCGAACCCCGCTGCAGCAAAGGTTCCATGCGGTAGGGAATCAGCTCGTGCATGGCAAGGGAGGTGTCACAGCGCTCCACGCCGTCGCACGCCAGGATTTTTCCGTTGATGCGGAAGAGGTCTTCCGCATCAACCGAGACAACGCGGACCAGGATGTCCGCCTGCCCGGTCAACCCGTGGGCTTCCAGAACTTCGGGGATGCCGGCCAGCTGTTCGGTGATGGGGGCCAGCTTCCGCTGGTCCACATGGACGTGGATAAACGCTGTCAGGGGGTAGCCGAGCGCGGTCGGATTGATGCGGCGCTCGAAGGAGAGGAAAGTCGAGTTTTTCTCGAGGCGGGTCATTCGCGCCTGCACTGTGTTGCGTGACAGGCCGAGTTTCTGGGCGAGGGCCACGACCGTCCTGCGGGAGTCCCGTGCAAGCGCGAGCAGGAGCCTCGAGTCGGTCGCGTCAAGGGGCTGCATAGTGCGCAACGGTAGCACGAGCTGGAGTCGTGAAATAGAGCAGAATGCTCAGTGAAAGGCAGATCGGTTGTGCTGGCTGGTCCACGTGAGTATCGTCACAATAAACCTCAGGCAACGGTGCCTTGGCTCTTTCCAGCGCCGCTCGGCCTTGGGTTCGTGGGAGCGCCGACCGCCGACGCCGCAAGACTTAAGGATGGGTGAACGTGCCTTCGAACGACCAGACGGATGCCACGCGGGATGAGCTGATCCAGCTGATTACGCCCAACGGGGAGCGCCGTTCAAACGCCGCGTACGACCCTTGGGTTGCAGATGTTGATGGGGCTGCCCTGCAGGCCCTGTATGAGGACATGGTCGTCATCCGGCGGATCGACGCCGAAGCCACCGCGCTCCAGAGGCAGGGTGAGCTCGCGCTCTGGCCGCCGCTCCTTGGTCAGGAAGCAGCGCAGATCGGTTCGGGTCGAGCCCTTCGTGAGGACGATTTTGTGTTCTCCAGCTACCGTGAGAACGGCGTGGCGTACTGCCGCGGTGTTGACCTGACGGATCTTCTCCGGGTCTGGCGCGGGAACGCCTCCTCGGGCTGGGATCCTTACGCCATCAATATGGCCACGCCCCAGGTGATCATCGGAGCGCAGACCCTGCATGCCACCGGTTATGCCATGGGCATCCTCACAGACGGCGCCGACTCGGTCGCTGTCACCTACTTCGGTGACGGTGCCACCAGTCAGGGCGATGTCAATGAAGCAATGGTGTTCGCGGCCAGCTACCAGGCACCGGTCATCTTCTTCTGCCAGAACAATCAGTGGGCCATCTCGGAGCCGGTCCGTTTGCAGGCGCATGTGCCGATTGCGCGCCGCGCACCGGGGTTCGGTATCCCGTCCGTTCGCGTTGACGGCAATGACGTGCTCGCCTGCCTTGCCGTCACACGGGAGGCGCTTGACCGGGCGAGGACGGGCGGCGGCCCGACCTTCATCGAAGCGGTGACCTACAGGATGGGCCCGCACACCACCGCGGACGATCCCACCCGATACCGGGACGCGAATGAACTTGAGGACTGGGCCGCCAAGGACCCCATTGCGCGCCTCGCCGGGCTGCTTGATTCCGAGGGCCTCCTACCCGCCGAAGTCAGCGACGCAGTCAAGGCGACAGCGGATGAGGTTGCGGCGCGGCTGCGTGAGGGATGCATCTCCATGCCGGAGCCGGCAGCTCTCGACGTGTTCAAGCATGTCTACAGTGAACCCAACTCATGGCTTGAGCGGCAGCAGGACCATTACGAGCAGTACCTGACTTCATTCGGATCTTCTGAGGAAGGGGGCCGCTGATGTCCACCATGACATTCGGGCGTGCCATCAATGCCGGGCTTCGACGCGCCATGGATAACGATCCCAAGGTTGTACTCATGGGGGAGGACATTGGGAAGCTCGGGGGCGTCTTCCGCATCACTGACGGGCTGCAGAAGGACTTCGGCCCGCACCGCGTCCTCGACACGCCGCTTGCCGAGTCCGGGATCATGGGCACGGCTGTGGGCCTGGCCTACCGGGGCTACCGTCCCGTCGTCGAGATCCAGTTCGACGGGTTCATCTACCCGGCATTTGATCAGATCGTGTGCCAGGTGGCCAAGCTGCACTATCGGACGAAGGGAGCGGTGAAGGTTCCGCTCACCATCCGTGTGCCCTTCGGCGGTGGGATCGGGTCTCCCGAACACCACTCCGAATCACCCGAGGCATACTTCACCCACACCTCGGGACTCCGCGTGGTCAGCGTTTCGAACCCGCAGGATGCCTACGTGATGATTCAGCAGGCCATCGCGAGCGATGACCCGGTGCTCTACTTTGAGCCGAAGCGTCGTTACCACGTGAAGGGGGAGGTCGACGAGAGCGTCGATCTCAGCTCCACAAGCATGAACGACGCCCGCGTGGTGACCGAGGGCAGCGATGTCACGCTCGTAACCTATGGGCCGCTCGTGCCGACGGCGCGAGACGCCGCGATCGCAGCGTCCGACGACGGGATCTCGATCGAGGTGATAGACCTTCGTTCCCTTGCGCCCATCGATTTCGGGACCGTGGAGAAATCGGTCCGGAAGACCGGACGGCTGGTCATCACCCATGAAGCCGCCCAGTCGGGCGGGCTTGGCGCGGAGATCGCCGCCAGCATCACGGAGCGCTGTTTCTACCATCTCGAGCACGCACCGGTCCGCGTGACCGGGTTCGACATCCCGTACCCCTACTCCAAGGTGGAGTTCCACCATCTGCCGGACCTTGACCGGATACTGGACGGAGTGGACCGCGCCCTCGGGCGGCCCAATTCCTTGAGCCCGCACAACGGACTGGAAGGATAGTGGCACCGGTGATCAAGGAATTCCGACTGCCCGACCTCGGTGAAGGCCTCACCGAGTCGGAAATAGTTGCCTGGCACGTCGCGGTAGGCGACACGGTGGAACTCAACCAGGTGATCGCCGATGTCGAGACCGCGAAAGCGGTCGTCGAACTGCCGTCGCCCTACGCGGGCGTCGTCGCGAAACTCCATGAGCAGCCCGGCACCGTGGTGGAGGTCGGCGCGCCGATCGTCTCCTTCGATGTGCCCGGTGCGGGTGGTGACGCACCGGCCACCGATGGCCCGGACCAGAGCAGGTCCGAGCCCGCCGAGCCGCCCAGGCGCGAGCCGAACCTCGTCGGCTACGGCGCAGCGGTCGAGAAGTCGGGTCGGCCCGCACGGCGAGCCCGGCGTGCCGGCGCAGCGGTACCAGCCACCACTATTGACGCCGCCGCTCCGGCCGCTTCTGCTCCTGCTATATCAACCGAACCAGCGGTTACGCCGCCACCGGCTCAGCCTCCGGCTCCGGCTCCTGCTCCTGCTGTTGCGGATGCGCCGCGGGAGCGTCCGCGGTCAACACCGCCGGTGCGGAAGCTCGCCCGGGACCTCGGTATCGACCTGACGGGACTGACCGGCAGCGGGCCGAACGGACTGATAGTTCGCGAAGATGTCCTTGCTGCGCAGCAGGGAAACGCTCCAGCCAGCAGGCAGATCACCGCCGAGGCACCGCCGTCGTCGGGCACCGGCGGCGAGCGCGTAACCCGGACGCCGATCAGGGGAGTGCGCAAGCACACTGCTGCCGCCATGGTGGCCAGCGCCTTCACCGCTCCGCACGTCACCGAGTTCCTGACGGTGGACGTCACCGCGTCAATGGAGCTCCTGGGACGTCTCAAGGCGAGCAGGGCCTTCGCCGATGTCCGCATCACGCCGCTGGCTCTGGTGGCGAAGGCGCTGTGCATCGCGCTCGACCGTAACCCGACCCTGAATTCCCGGTGGGATGAGGCGGCGCAGGAAATCGTGCAACACCACTACGTGAATCTGGGTATTGCGGCGGCGACACCGCGCGGATTGATGGTTCCGAATATCAAGGACGCCCACGAACTGGGCCTGCGGGAGCTGGCTGAGGCGCTGACGGACCTGACCGAGACAGCACGCGCCGGCAAGACGGGTCCGGCGGACCTTTCCGGCGGAACGATCTCCATCACCAATGTTGGAGTGTTCGGTATCGACGCCGGCACGCCCATCCTCAACCCTGGGGAAGCGGCGATCCTGGCCATGGGGTCTGTCCGCAAGATGCCATGGGAGTACAAGGATGAGATTGCCCTCCGGCAGGTGATGACCCTCAGTCTGTCCTTCGACCACCGGCTGGTGGACGGCGAACAGGGCTCACGCTTCCTGGCCGATATCGGCACGATACTGCGGGACCCGGGCATGGTTCTGACCATGGTCTAGCCGGTCCACCCGTCGTGAGCTACGTGCAGCTCCGGTGCCTGAACGCTGTAGGGTCACCGGAGCTGCACGAAACTTCTGCTAGTGAAACTTCCGCTAGCGCAGTTCGAGCAGGAGTTCCTTCACAACCGCTCCGCGGGCGTTGGCGAAGCCCTGCGTCTCACCAATCTGGGTGAAACCGTAGCGCTCAAGGATGCGGATCGAGTTCGTGTTGTCGGCGACAGCGCGTGCCCGCAGCGGGCGCTCGGTGAACTCCTCGAGGAAGAGGCCGACTGCCGCCGTCGTGATTCCCTGCCCCCAGCGTGCCTTGTCGATCCAGTAGCTGATCTCGGGGACGTCGCCGTCCCGGTAAGCCAGGATGCTGCCCACCACGGCGTCGTCAGCGACGATGGTGCGGACGGTCACGGTGGGATCATTCAGGATGTTCTGCCAGTGATGGTTGAAGACACCCCGGTCCGAAGGGTTCTTGGCGCTGAAAGCGGCCATGTGGTTGGCGCTGGGGTCCAGCTGATGGGAAAAGAATTCGTCCAGGTCGGAAGGTTCAACGGCGCGTAGCGTAATCACTGGAAGCTTTCAGGTAGGCGGAACACGGTACTTACACAAAGTTCTGGGTGCACGGAGTGTGCTTCTCCATCAGCGTACTAGGACGCAGCGCGTCGGTGCCCTTCGCGGACTTACGCCTTCACGCTCAGGGCGGCCCACGCCATTTCCTCGAGTAACTGACGCAGTTCAGCGGTGTCCTTGCTGCTGCGCCGGCGGTGAGTGGAGTGCGGGGTGGAGTTGATCAGTCCGAACGCGGCGTGCGCCTTCCGGCGCAGGTGCGTTCTGTCCTGATTACGGGCCAGCGCCGAAAGGGCGTCAACCCAGACCTCGACGTAGTTGCGCTGAAGCGACCGCACCGTTTCCTGGTCGTCGTCGGCCAGCGAACTGAGGTCCCGGTCCTGTACCCGGATGACGTTTGCATTGCGCAGGGCGAAGTCCACCTGGAACTCGATCAGCCCGCGCAAAGCCTGCTCCGGGCTCGGGCTTTCCGCAACAACCGCACGTCCACCCTCGAGCAGGTCCTGGCTGACTCCGGCGAGCAGCGCAGCAAGGACCGCAGGCTTGCCGCTGAAGTGACGGTAGACCGCCGGCCCGCTGACTCCGGCCGCCGCACCGAGATCCTCAATGGACACCCCGTTATAGCCACGCTCAGCGAAAAGCTGTGCGGCAGCATCCAGCAAGGCTGCGCGCCGGGACGCTTTGGCCAGGCTGCGGCCGGTCAGCCGCGTGGGAGCTGGAGCGTCCATGCCTTCCTTTCGTGACGGACTGTCATCGTGAAGTGAACGGGGAGTGGGACGCCTCCATTCTGGTGGACAGTTTAGTTAATAGCTACTAACCTAAATTTGAGTTAATCCCCGCTAACTGATTGTGTGCATGGGTTCTGGACACCCGTGCGCCGACCGGAAGGACGTCAATGGAGACCCTGGCATCGCGCCTTGACCCGAACGCCGAGGCGTTCCGTCAGAACCACGCGGGTCAGCGGGCGCTCGCCGATGAGCTTCGCAAACGCCTCGCGCAGACGGCTCTCGGCGGGCCGGAGCACTCGCGGGAACGCCATGTCAGCCGCGGCAAGCTGCTGCCGAGGGACCGCATCGACCATCTGCTGGATCCCGGCAGCCCGTTCCTCGAAATCGCCCCGCTGGCCGCCAACGGAATGTACAACGATGAGAGTGCCGGCGCCGGAGTCATCGCCGGGATCGGGCTGATTCACGGACGGCACGTCCTGGTGATCTCGAATGACGCAACGGTCAAGGGCGGCACGTACTATCCGATGACCGTCAAGAAGCACCTCCGGGCGCAGGAAATCGCTCTGGAGAACAACCTTCCGTGCGTGTACCTGGTGGATTCCGGCGGAGCGTTCCTGCCGAAGCAGGACGAGGTGTTTCCCGACCGGGAGCACTTCGGACGCATCTTCTATAACCAGGCCACGATGTCCGCCCGGAAGATCCCGCAGATCGCCGCGGTGATGGGCTCCTGCACGGCCGGCGGCGCCTACGTTCCGGCCATGAGCGATGAAACCGTCATTGTCCGGAACCAGGGGACCATCTTCCTCGGCGGTCCGCCGCTGGTGAAGGCTGCGATCG
>NZ_JAPSHV010000053.1:0-11688 GCF_031179385.1 Arthrobacter sp.
TGCGCCGGCCGACCGCGTCGAGTGGTGGCGAAACCGGCTGCGGCGCGTCCACGCCATCCTTGCGTCCGGGGCTTAACGGCGAAGGCCGGGGTATGCGATGTCCGCATACCCCGGCCGCGTCCGCGCAGAGGCTACTTGCGCAGACCCTTGCCGTTCTTTCCGCGGAAGACCTGAGCCACTGACGGGCGGGGGAGGCCGGTTCCGTCGTAGGGGAACAGCGAGGTGTTGTTACCCCACGAGCCGTCTTCACCCGGGTGCTGCACCGCGACGAAGACCATGCCTTCCTGGTCATGAATGACGGGTCCGCAGGTCTCAGCGTCGCGCGGCACGGAGAGGAACTGCTCAACCTTGCCGCGGTTGGGGCCCTCGAGGGTGACCTTGAACAGGCCATCGTTGTATCCGATGCCGGACGGCGCACCGTCGGTCGAGATCCAGAGGTTGCCCACGGAGTCGAACGCGACGTTGTCCGGGCAGGAGATCGGAGACACCTGGTCAACGGGGTATCCGCTGAAGTACGTCACGTCACCCTGCGCAGGATCGCCACACACCATCAGCAGGTTCCAGTTGAACGTGGAAGCCGTGGCGTCGTTGTTCGTCTCGGTGATTTCAACGATGTGGCCGTCACGGTTCTGGGTGCGCGGGTTGGCTTCGTCAGCCTTCGCGCGTGTACCGACACCGCGGTTGGAGTTGTTGGTGCAGGCGACGTACACCTTGCCGGTGACGGGGTTGGGCTCGACGTCCTCCGGGCGGTCCATCTTGGTGGGGCCGACCTTGTCAGCCGCAAGCCGCGTGTAGACAAGTACTTCTTCCGTGCTCATACCCGGGACAGCGCTGCGTCCGCCGCGGGTCAGCGGGATCCACTCGCCGGTGCCGTCGAATGCGCCGTCCGAGGGCACTGCGCCCGAGCCGTCGATCTCGGCCTCGGAGTTGCCGCGGAAGCGTGCAACAAAGAGGTCACCGTTGGCCATCAGGGTCTTGTTGTGCTCGCGGTTGCCCTCGATGTACTTGTCGCGGGATACGAACTTGTAGAGGTAATCGAACTGCTCGTCGTCGCCCATATAGGCGACTACATGGCCATCATCGTTGACCCGGACATTGGCGCCCTCATGCTTGAAGCGGCCCATGGCGGTGTGCTTGACCGGAGTGGAGTTGGGGTCCATCGGGTCCAGCTCGACGATGTAGCCGAAGCGGTTCGGCTCGTTCTTGTACTCCTCGGTCGAAGCATCGAAGCGTGGCTCGTCGAGGTGCCAGCCGCGTCCGGGGTTGGGGTTGGTCATCCCGTAACGGCGCTGTTCGGCAGTGGGAGCGGTGACCTTGAAGTAGCCCTGGAAGTTCTCTTCGCCGGAGAGGATGGTGCCCCACGGAGTGGTTCCACCGGCGCAGTTGTTCAGGGTTCCAAGAACAGTCCGTCCCTCGGGATCCGCTGCTGTCTTGACGAGGTCCGATCCGGCGACCGGGCCGGAGAGCGTGAACGGAGTCGACATGGTGATGCGGCGGTTGAGCCTGGCGCCGCGCACGTACTTCCAGGGGAAGCCCTCGTTCTTGCGCTCGAGTTCCACGACCGCCATGCCGTGGGCATTCTTGGCGATCGCCCGGATGGTGGCGGCATCGGTGCCGGGAGCAAACATGATGTTCTCGTTGGTGTACTCATGATTGGCAACGAGGACAGCGCGGGTCTTCTTCTTGTCCAGCGGCAGGATGTCCAGGTAGTCGTTGTTGTACCCGAACTGGCCGGCCTGTGACTCCGGGGTCTGGCTGTTGGGGTCGAACTCCGGGGCACCCGGAAGGATGGGGTCGCCCCAGCGGATGATGGGCTCCCACGAGTAGGTCTTCGGGACAGTGAACTCGTCAACGGATGCTGGCACTGGGGCAATAGCGGAGAAGCTGAGGCGCCCGCCTGCCTTCGCGGCGGGGGAGAGTCCCTGAGCTGCCGCGGACGGTGCCTGATTGACGGCGTTGGCACCAAGGAGCAGGGTCAGCGCGCCGACAGCACCCACACCGAGAACATTTCGGCGTGAATATTCGGCGGAAACGATATCCCGCATGTAGCTGTTGTTCGACGTGTTGCAGACAGCTTTAGCGCAGGCATTGTCGCACTTGAGCGCGCAGGTGACGGCACTGCGCTTGCCCTTCACATGGTCGAGCATGGGGAGGAAACGGCGCCGGGGTTCGATTGTCATGGGGGAGTCAAGCCTTCCAAAGGAGTACGGTCGAGTCCGAGGGTGCCAGCCCCACCTGTCGGTCCAAGGACCAACAGGTGAACCGCGAGTTAACTGTTGTGCGCGGCCAAGCGTCGGTGCATCAGTGCAAGGATGGGATGGTGAACTCGATCGAATCCGCGCGCGCAGTTGTCCACGCGCTTCGCGCTCACTCAATCACCGACGTCGTTCTTGCTCCGGGCTCGCGCAGCGCTCCGCTTGCCTACGCGCTGGCAGAGGCCAACGACCGCGGTGAGCTCCGCATCCATGTTCGGGTGGACGAGCGCGTGGGCGGGTTCACCGCCCTTGGTCTGGCGCTCGGTTCCCAGCGCCCAGCGGCAATCGTCACGACCTCCGGGACCGCCGTCGGAGAGCTGCTTCCCGCCGTCATGGAAGCCAACCACGCGGCAGTGCCCCTCGTGATCCTCTCCGCCGACCGTCCGGACGAACTGCGCGGAACCGGCGCGAACCAGACCACCCGCCAGGCAGGCCTCTTCGGCCACCATGTCCGCTCCGCCGTCGACGTGCCCGCCGGAACGGACCCGACATCCTTTGTGGCACAGGCGCTCGCCGACGCTCAAGGCGCCAAAGGACCGGCCGGCCCCGTTCAAGTGAACCTAGCGTTCCGGGATCCGCTTGTGCCGGGTACTGCGGACTCATCGGAGCGGCCCACGACCGTTCCGGTCCTTAAGGCGAGCAGCCTCCGAGACCCGAGTGAACCCACGACGACGACGCCGCCCACCGCTGCGTCCGACGGTACACGGACCATAGTGCTTGCGGGGCACGGAGCGGGTGAACTCGCGGCGGTCTTTGCACAGCACCTTCGCTTGCCGCTCCTCGCCGAGCCGTCGTCGAATGCCCGCTTCGGATCGTCAGCGATCGGAGCCTACCGGCTTGTGATCGAGCACTTCGCCGACCGCATCGAGAGGGTGGTGGTTTTCGGCCGGCCGACCCTGTCCCGGCCGGTTGCCGCGCTGATGGCGCGCACCGACATCGAACGTGCGCTGTACGTTCCCGAACCGCAGGCGTGGTTTGAAGAGGGGCGGCGCAGCGAACGGCTGATCGACTCCCTCGAGGGGTTGCTCGCCTTCGCGGGGAAAGGCAGCGAGGGTTGGCTTGAGCAGTGGCGGGAAGCCGGTGCCCGCGCCGAGGCGGCACTCCAGCTGCGCCTCGATGGGGAACCGGCGCTCACGGGCCTGCATGTGGCCGACGCCGTATGGGAAAACACCACGGGGAACCTGGTGATCGGGTCGTCCAACCCCATCCGCGACGTCGATCTGGCGGCAACGGGTGACTGGCATCCCCTTGAGGTGTACGCCAATCGCGGGCTGGCAGGGATCGACGGGACGGTCTCCACCGCTACCGGCATTGCGCTGGCGGCCGGAATCCCGACGCGCCTGCTGGTCGGCGATCTCACCTTCCTGCACGACGCCGGCGGTCTCCTGCTCGGCACGGGAGAAGAAGAGCCTGACCTGCAGGTGGTTGTGCTGAATGATTTCGGCGGAGGTATCTTCGGGCTCCTCGAGCACGGGGAGCCGGCCACGCTGGAACGCTACGGCTCCGCCGTCGAGCGCCTGTTCGGTACCCCTCACACTGCAGACCTGGCGGCACTCGCCGCAGGGTACGGGGTCAGTCACCGCTTGATCGGCACCGTCGACGAACTGGACGCCGCACTGGAAGAGCCAATCCGGGGGCGGTCGGTCCTGGAAGTCAGGACCGACCGTACCGGGCTGCGTTCCTTTCACGCACGGGTGAAGCAGGCGGTGACTGCCGCCGTCGGGCGCTGATTGGCGCTCGTTGCGCTCCGCGTCAGCGGAAGATCCGGTAACTCTGCCAGCCCTGGCCGATGCCGGAGGCAGTTCCCCACCGGTTGCCCGGCATCGGGTAGTAGATGAGGCCACCGGTTCCCGTGCGTGCCCGCAGTCCGTAGGTTCCCGGGCCCTGGAAGCCTGAGACGGCCGTGAGACTGTCCATGTTCTGCCAGCCCTGGCCGATTGCCCTCGCTGGTTCATTCATGAAGCGGCCTACTCCGTTGGAACGGTAAAGCATCAGCTGACCGCTGCTCCTCGTCGCCAGAATGTCCTGGTTTCCGTCGCGGTCCCAGTCAGCCATGGCCAAGCGCATGTCGCCCCAGCCCTGCCCGATCCGCGTGATGGCGGACGTGGAGAAGCCGCCCCCGGACGCATTGGGATAGTGCCACACGGCTCCCGCGGGGTCCTTCGCTACAACCGACGGATACCGGCTGCCGCGGATCCAGGTGCCCACAACGACGTCGTACGAGCCCCAGCCGTTGCCGATCTGGACCGGCGCCTGGAAGCCTCCGCCGCGCAGTCCGCGGTAGAGCGTGAGCCTGCCGTCGGTCCACTGGGCGAGGATGTCCTGGTAGCCGTCGGCGTTCCAATCGGTGTTGAAACCCGCCTTCAGTCCTGCCCAGCCTGCTCCGAGCCGACCCCGCGGACGGAACCCGTTCAGGTAGCTGGCCGGGTAGTTCCACAGCGTGCCCGTGGAATCTGCGGCGACAAGGTCGGCGGAATACTTGATCGATGGGTTGGAGCCGTTGTAGTAGTGCTCCATGGTGGGGATGCCGCGGGTCCTCATCTCGGTTGCCACGGACCGACCGACATACCGCAGATGCCACGGCTCGAAGGTGTAGCCCGTGGTGGGCTGGTACCCGTCGGGGTAGCGGATGATGAACCCGTAACGGTGAGCGTTCGCTGCGACCCAGCGGCCGCCGGCCGTCGTGGCGAAGCAGGCGTTGAGACCGCAGGAGCCACTGGCATTGCCGACGTCGACGGCGAGCCCGGTCTGGTGTTCACTGTGGCCGGGACGTGCGGAGATGGTGTCGGCAACCGCCTGGCCGTACTGGGCCACGTACGAGTTGTACAGGGCGGCCTGCTGGTCATAGGAACGGTAGGCGCTGACGACGGCAAGCGGAACCCCGGCGCTGCGGGCACCGGCGAAAAGATTCTGCAGGTTCGCGGACACCTCGCGCCGGAGCACGTAGCCCGTTCCGGGATAGGTCACGAGGTCCGGCGGGACGTACCTGAGCGGATTCAGGGGCCGGGACTTGGTCACCAGCACCTGGACATTGTTGGGATCGTTGACCGGGAGGGCGGCTGTTGCAGGCGGTGCGGTCAGCAGCCCCAGGAGCAGGGTGAGACAAACAACGACGACGGCGGCGAACCGCGCCCTCAGGCGCGGACGTCCGGCGGTAGCGAGCTCGGACATGAGTTTCCTGAGATAGGGGAGACCAAAGCGGGTTGGTGCGTTTCATCTTCCCACGCACCAACCCATTTCGGAATGGCCCTTAAATCACGGTTAGAGAACCTTCGAGAGGAAGCCCTGGGTGCGCTCGTGCTGGGGGTTGCCGAGGACGTCCTCGGGCTTGCCCTGCTCAACGACCACTCCGCCGTCCATGAAGACCACACGGTCGCCGACTTCCCGCGCGAAGCCCATCTCGTGGGTGACCACCATCATGGTCATGCCGTCACGGGCGAGCTGCTTCATGACATCCAGGACGTCGCCTACCAGCTCCGGGTCAAGCGCGCTGGTGGGCTCGTCGAAAAGCATCATGTCCGGGTCCATCGACAGGGCACGTGCAATGGCCACACGCTGCTGCTGGCCGCCCGAAAGCTGCGACGGGAAGGCGTCCGCCTTTTCGGCGAGCCCGACCTTGGCGAGGTTCCGGCGCGCGATCTCCTCCGCTTCCGCCCTGCCTCGCTTCTTCGCGCGGATCTGCGCAAGAGTGAGGTTGCGGAGCACGTTCAGGTGCGGGAAGAGGTTGAACTGCTGGAAGACCATGCCGATGCGCGTGCGCACCTTGTCCAGATCGGTGTCTTCGTCGGTGATGTCCATGCCCTCAACCATGATGGTTCCCGACGTAGGCTCCTCCAGCCGGTTCACGCAGCGCAGCAGCGTGGACTTCCCCGACCCTGACGGGCCGATGACGCACACCACCTCACCCTGGTCAACGTGGAAGTCGATGCCCTTGAGCACCTCGTTGTCCCCGAAGGACTTGTGCAGCTGGCGTACCTCGATGGCGGGTACGTCGGTCCTGATCCGTTCGGTCATGACCTACCGGCCTCTCTTGTTGTGGCGTTCGAGCTTGGCGACAAGCTGTGTGAGCGGAAGGGTGATGACCAGGTACAACAGTGCGGCAAGCACCAGCGGCGTCGAGTTCGCCTGCGAAGAGACTGTGTCACGTGCGAACGTTGTCAGTTCCCTGTCGCCGAGCGCCATACCGGCAATGAAGAGGAGCGAGGTGTCCTTGATCAGGATGACCAGCTCATTGGTCAGCGGGGGAGTGATGATCCGGAACGCCTGTGGCAGCACAACGGACACCAGCGTCCAGGACGGACGCATGCCGAGCGAGCGCGCGGCTTCAACCTGCCCCTTCGGTACGGCCTCGATGCCTGCCCGGATAGTTTCAGCGATGTAGGCCGACGAAACCACGATCAACGCGATCAGGCCGGCTCCGGTCGAGCCCCCCGGCGGACGCCATGAAAAGGCGATCGGAACTGCGAAGGCAAAGCCGAAAATCACGAGCAGCGCGGGGAGGCCTCGAAAAAGCTCGATGTAGGCGGTGGCCACCCAGCGGTAGGGACCTACGGGAGAGAGCTTCATCAGCGCCAGGATCAGGCCGCCGATCATACCGCCGATGAACGCTATCACCGTGTAGATGACAGTATTCTTGGCCGCCTCGGTAACGATCGTGGGAAAAGCCTCAGCCGCCACATCAAGGTTGAAGAAGTTGGTGCGGATCGCTTCCCAATCCGCCAGCACAACGACGACGACAACGGCGACGATGAAGATGGCGTAGAGGACACCGCGGAACAGGCGCTTGCGGGTAGTTGGTCTCACGTGTTTTACCTATCTTTCAGGAGGTGGACACGGCTGCGGCAGTCCCAGAACCTGGAACTGCCGCAAGTCCGTGGAAGCTTACTGCTCCTCGAAGTAGGTGTTGTAGATTTCGTCGTACTTGCCGCTGTCCCGCAGCTCAGCAAGCTGGGCGTTCACAGCCTCGACGAGAGCTTCGCTGCCCTCCTTGGGGAACGCGAAACCGTACTGTTCATCGGTCTCGAACTCCGCGGCGATGGTGTACTCCCCATCCTGCGTGTGGTTCAGGTTGACGGGAAGATCCTGGAGGATCGCTGCCACGTTGCCGGCCTGAAGTGCTGCATACAGTTCAGCGTCGCTCGGGAAAGCAACCACTTCGGTATCTCCGGGAACGTTGTCGCGGGCGTAAGCTTCGCCGGTGGTTCCCTGCTGGACGCCCACGGATTCGCCCGCGAGGTCCTCAAGCGTAGCGATGTCCGAGTCGGCCGGTACCAGCAGCGACTGCAGTGAGTCGTAGTACGGATCGGCGAAGGTCAGGTTCGCTTCGCGCTCCGGGGTGATCGTCATGGCGCTGGCGCCGACGTCGCACTGACCGGCAGCGAGCACTGCACCGGACTGCAGACCGTCGAACCCGACGTCCTGAACGGACAGTTCGAGGTCGAGGCCGGTGGCGATCTCGCGCATCAGGTCCATATCGAACCCGACATACTCACCGTTTTCCTCGTACTCGAACGGCTCGTAGGGGATGTCGGAGCACACCGTGAGCGTGCCGGGGGACACGAGGTTCAGCTCGGAGCCACCTGCTGCTTCGCCGCCCTCCTCGGATTCGGATCCGCCGCCGCAGGCGGTCAGTGCAAGGGTGCCGACTGCCACAACGGCAAGCGACCTGTAAATCTTCGAAAACATGCAGTACCTCAGCTCAGGGGACGGAGTAAGTAAAGAAACGTCATCGACGATTCTAGCCTTTATCGAGATGTGCATCACAGGCTACAGGTATTGCCTATTAGTAACCAACAGTTGAGGCCGAATCGGATTAGGAACGGGCAGGAGTCCGGAGGCCCAAGGCCTCGATCATGGGGCGGAATTTACTCCACGTCTCAGCCAATTCCGCCACCGGTTGCGAGCCTTCGACGATGCCGCACCCGGCGTACATCCGGATACGCGTGGGTGTCTCAATGACAGCGCCGCGCAGGGCTATACCCCATTCGCCGTTGCCCTCCGAATCCATCCAGCCCACCGGCCCGGCGTAGGGGCCGCGCTCAAGGTGTTCCAACTCGCGGATCAGCTCACCCGCCACCGTGGTGGGCGTCCCGCAGACGGCGGCGGTTGGGTGCAGCGCTTCAACCAGCGCCAACGACGACGGCACATTGCCCTCGCTGTCAACAGCGAGTTCCGCGCTCACATCGGAGGCGAGGTGCCACACGTTCGGGAGTTCGAGGACAAAGGGTTCACTGTGTGAGGTCATGGTCCGGGTGAACGGCTCCAGCTGCCGGGTCAGGGAGTCGATGGCGATTTCATGCTCGTGCTGCTGCTTCTCAGAGCCGGCCAGTACCCGTTCCGCGTAGCCGGTCTCACCTGCGGGCTCCGTCGACCGGTCAAGAGTGCCCGCCAGGACGCGGGCGCGCGCTGTCCGTTCTTCAACCTTGATGAGCATCTCCGGCGTCGAGCCGATGAGCCCGTCCACCGAGTACGTCCAGCAGTCGGAGTACCGGACAGCGAGTTCACGGAGGACCTGCGCCGTGGAGACCGGTGATCCGAGTTCCGCGACAACGTCGCGGGCCAGGACAAGCTTGTTCAACTCACCCTCGCGGATGTGCGCAACGCCCCGACTGACGGCGTTCATCCACTGCTGTTCCGTCAGGATTCCCGGAGCGAGCCGGTCCTCCGGGCAGGGTTTGCGTTCTGGTTCGACTTCATCGAGATAGTCAGCCAGCAGTGCTTCTGCGGCGGAGGCACTCAACTCGGCTCCGTCGTCGTCCGTGATGTAGGTCAGCCAGCCTTTACCTTCGCGGCTGCCGACGATAATCCGCGGCACGATCAGCCGGGACAGATGGCGGGAGGTCTTCGAGAAGGCGAATGAGCCGAACGCCATCAACCCGGAGCCGGGCTGAGCGAGAGGGTCGACGACGTCGGCCGCCGCAACAACCTCACGCCACCACGCCTGCCCCTCGGCGAAACGGCCGGGTCCATGCGTAGTAAAGCGCGCGACCTCACCGAAGCCCACGATGCCGCCGCCGCGACGAATCCAGGTGTGCACGTCATTGCGCACCACGTAGTCCAGCAGGCCGGTGTCGAGCTGGAGGTCGCCCCGCTCAAAAGTGATGCTGCGAAGGGCCGGCACCTGGTTCAGCGGTGTCGCCACTGCAACAGGGGACGGATTGTTCATGATGCCCTAGCCTACTCCCGCGCCGCAGTACCCCCGATCCCTCGTGATTGGGGGAGCTGTTCAATGTTTGAGACAATGACGGGGTGAATCGAGCATCGCTGGATAAGCGTCCCGACGAAGTTGCTGCCATGTTTGACGACGTGGCGCCCAAGTACGACGTCGTCAATGACGTGCTGTCGCTGGGCCAAACCCACCGCTGGCGGCGGGTGGTCGTCGATGCGGTGGACGCCAAGCCGGGTGACCGGGTGCTTGATCTGGCGGCCGGCACCGGAACCTCGAGCGAGCCGTTCGCCGACGCCGGTGTCCACGTGGTTGCGTGTGATTTCTCACTCGGCATGCTGCGGGTAGGCAAGCGCCGGCGCCCGGACATCGACTTCATCGCCGGTGACGCCACGAACCTGCCGTTCGCCGACAACTCCTTCGACGCCTGCACCATCTCCTTCGGGCTGCGCAACGTGGACCGTCCCGCCAGGGCGCTGGAGGAAATGCTTCGCGTCACCAAGCCCGGCGGCCGCCTGGTGATTGCCGAGTTCTCCCAACCCACCATCCCGCTCTGGCGCACCATGTACACCGAGTACCTGATGCGGGCCCTCCCGGCAATCGCCACCAAAGTCAGCTCCAACCCGGCAGCGTACGTCTACCTGGCCGAGTCCATCCGCGCCTGGCCCAACCAGGACGAGCTTGCCGCCTGGATCACCGGCAGCGGCTGGGACTCGGTGGCCTACCGCAACCTCAACGGTGGAATCGTCGCGGTGCACCGTGCCACCAAGCCGGAAGCCAGCATCACGACGACTGCGGCAGCCTCCCAAACGCGCCAGCGCCGCCGCAGCAGCAGGGCCGCGAACTAAGTGTCAGTTCTCATCATCGGAGCGGGGCCGGCCGGATCGACCGCTGCCTACTACCTCGCTTCCGCGGGCATCGAAACGACGGTTGTCGAGAAGACCTTCTTCCCCCGGGAGAAAGTGTGCGGGGACGGCTTCACGCCCCGTGCGGTACGGGAAATCCAGCTCCTGGGACTCCCGCACGGCGAGGAACTCGGATGGCGGCGGAACGTCGGCCTCCGGTTGCTGGCCGGCGGGAGAACCGTTGAGCTTCCCTGGCCGGAGCTGTCAGACTTCCCGTCCTACGGTTTGATCCGCACCCGCCTCGGCTTCGATGAGCAGCTCGCGTCGCATGCCCGGTCCGCAGGCGCGCAGATTCTCGAGGGCCACTCCGTGACCGAAGCTGTACGGGACGCCAGCGGGCGGGTGACCGGCGTCGTCGTGAACGTTCTCGGTCCTGACGGCCGGCGGACGGGCGAGCAGAAGACGCTGAGCGCCGACGTCGTGCTGGCCGCCGACGGCAATTCGACCCGCACGGCGGTGAGCCTTGGCATGGCCAAGCGGGACGACCGCCCACTCGGGGTTGCGGTGCGGACCTACTTCACCAGTCCCCGGCATGACGACCCCTGGATGGAGGGCTGGCTGGAACTGCCGGATGCCTCCGGGAAGCCGCTGCCCGGCTACGGCTGGGTGTTCGGTGTGGGTGATGGGACATCGAACGTGGGGTTGGGAATCCTCAACTCCTCAGCTTCGTTCGGGAAGCTCGATTACAAGCAGGTACTGCGCGACTGGACTGCCGGGATGCCTGCCGAGTGGGGGTTCGGCGAGGACAACCAGGTCGGTGAGATCCGCGGCGCCGCCCTGCCGATGGGGTTCAACCGCACTCCGCACTACTCGCCGGGCATGTTGTTGCTCGGTGACGCCGGCGGGATGGTGTCGCCGTTCAACGGTGAGGGAATTTCCTATGCCATGGAGTCCGCCCGGTATGCGGCAGAGTTCATCGAAAGGTCGCTCGCCGTGGAACCCGGAACTGCGCGGGACACTGTGCTGTCCGGTTACGCGCCGTATATCCGGGACCAGTGGGGGAGCCACTTCACGCTGGGACGAATCTTCGCTCAGCTCATCGGCAAGCCCGCCATCCTCCGCCTCGCCTTGCGCACAGGCATGCCCATCCCGGTATTGATGCGGTTCGTGGTGCGGATGCTGGCCAACCTGACCGATTCAAAGGGCAGGGGATTTGAGGATCGGCTCATTCATGTCCTCGAACGCCTCGTGCCCGCCACAAGCAACCAGTAATTCCGTCCCGAGCTGGCCCCCTCGCTCGCTGCGCTCGCAGCGGGCCCCTCGCCCGATAGCGCCTATCGGGCTCCCACTACTCGCTGCGCTCGCAGCGGGCCCCTCGCCCGATAGGCTTAGACGCATGACGGACTCCCCCCAAACCAGCTGG